>JAZNFS010000053.1:0-49956 GCA_045589175.1 Christensenellaceae bacterium | reverse complement strand
GGAATTTGTGAATATTTGGCTTTAAACGCATTTAAAGTTGATTTAAAGTTAAAATTTCAATATATAGGTATTTTTTAACTATTTAATACAACATTTTGTGATTTTAGTTATTTTTTTACACAAAACCTTACTATCTTACATCACCTATGCCCTTTTAATCATTTTAATCAACACACTCCCCATCATCCTTAGCGAAGCGAACGCAGAGTCGAAGTATCTCAAATACCACAACAATAATATTTCAATCACGCGCGCGACATATATATTATATATAATAAAACAGCTTTTATTCCATGGTTAAAGTAGTAAAACGAATATGGTTAAAAACTTATCATTTGATAAATATTATAAAATTTATTAAAAAATATTGAAAATTAGTTAAAAGTTTGTTATAATACTATTAATAATTAATAAAACCTAAAGGGAAAATTTTATGAGTAAAAAATCTAACACCTTAACAAAAATATTTAAAGGCATAGGAATAGCTCTTCTTACGCTAATTCTTTTAGTAGGCGCATATGCATCATATTTTGCTATTTCGTTTAGGCGAATACAAGATAACCTACCCTTAACCCCTA
This sequence comes from Christensenellaceae bacterium, assembly GCA_045589175.1. GTDB lineage: Bacteria > Bacillota > Clostridia > Christensenellales > Borkfalkiaceae > HGM11416. The sequence continues at coordinate 49,378 of JAZNFS010000053.1, read as the reverse complement.
GTGGTGGGGCGTTACAAAAAACTGTAACCACTAATACCGCCTATAAAATGTTTGGTTGGAACGTTGGTTTTGGTGCTTACAGCGCAGATTATTCATTCTTTATGGATGGTGGAAAGGAATCACGCGGGCGTTCAAAAGAAGCAGTTTATAAAAATCTTGCCGGCATAAACGACACACTTAAGCGCGCCGAGCAAAAATACGCCACTAATTCAACCTTCGACTTTATATGCTTTCAAGAAGTTGACTTTGATAGTACTAGAAGCTACAAAATTGATCAGCGCGAGGTTTTACTTTCAAACCTAAGCGGATACACAAGTGTTTTTGCACAAAATTACGACTCACCTTATATTTTGTACCCTTTCAACAGTCCACACGGAGCAAACAAGGCAGGAATGCTTACAATTTCAAAATTTGATATTTTTTCTTCAATACGAAAACAATTACCAATTGAAAACAGCTTTTATAAATTTTTCGACCTTGACCGTTGCTATTCTAAATCACGAATTAAGGTTGATAACGGCCGAGATTTAGTTATTATAAATTTCCATCTTTCGGCTTACACTTCAGATGGAAACGTGGCTACTGAGCAACTTAAACTTCTAATTGCCGATTGTAAAGCCGAATATCAACAAGGCAACTACGTTGTTTGTACTGGCGACTTTAATAAGGATTTATTCGATGAAACGTCGGCAAAAGTTTTTGGAATTGAAAACGATGAGTTTAACTGGGCAAAAACAATTCCTGCCGAAGTTTTTGAAGGTTCGTATATGACAAAGGTTGTTCCCGTTGGCGAAGAACAGCACAACCCCGTTCCTACCTGCCGTAACGCAAATACTGCTTACGAAGTTGGGCAACCAGTTTACACAGTTGACGGATTTTTAGTTTCAGATAACGTTGACGTTTTAGCTTCTTATGCAATCGACGAACAATTTGCTTATTCCGACCATAACCCCGTAACCTTAACTTTTAAACTAAAAAGCTAAATTTATTATTCAATTCAAAATTTAAATTTTTTGATTATGTATTCAATCCACTTAGGTTGATAAGATAAATCGCTTGATGATGACAAACAAAAAGGCAAGCTACTCATCATCCGTCAGTTAACACTGCCACCTTCTCCCACAGGAGAAGGTAAAATCTGTCGTATTGCGCGTAAAAACATCACTTTAAGCGTAACCCGTCTTGTTGAGAACAGTTGAAACATCTCCCCTTACCTTCTCCGGTTGGAGAAGGTGGCGCGCGACTTTAAGCGCGTCGGATGAGGCGTTTTAGATCCTTCAACCTCGCGCAGAATGACAGTAATAAGTGGATTACCACCCAAACCACGCGATATCGACGTGGTTTTTTTATACCAAAAAAACTGCGCCGTAAATTAATACAGCGCAGTTTTGTTATCTTTTACTATACATCAATATATATTAATATTTTTCGCGTTTAACGTAAGAAGTATGTAAAACTTCGTGAGCCTTATGGCTACCTGGTTTACCAAAATATTCTTTATATAAAACGTCAACAACGGCATTTTCGTGGCTCTTTCTTACCTTACTATTAGCATCGATATCATAAAGAACTTTTGCACGAAGCGCGCGTATATCGGTATTTCTACGAACGAATGAAGATTGAATTGGTTGACCGCCACCGTTTACGCAACCGCCTGGGCAACCCATAATTTCAATAAATTGATATTTGCAAGTACCGTTTTTAATTTGCTCACAAATAGCTCTTGCATTTTCAAGACCGCTCGCAACCGCAACGCTAACTTCTAAATCTCCAACCTTATAAGTAGCTTCTTTAATACCTTGAGTGCCACGAACGGCTTCAAATTCAACGCTTTCAAGTTTTTCACCAGTAATTACTTCAACTGCAGTTCTTAAAGCAGCTTCCATAACCCCACCAGTCGCACCAAAAATAACGCCTGCACCAGTGTATTCGCCAAGAGGAGCATCATATTCTCCATCAGGAAGTTGATTAAAGATAACGCCGTTTGCCTTAATCATCTTAGCAAGTTCACGAGTAGTTAAAACTGCGTCAACGTCTTGAACGCCTGCAGCCGCTTGATCTGCCCTATTCTTTTCAAACTTTTTAGCAACGCAAGGCATTACGCTTACAACGTAAATATCCTTAGGATCAATGCCCATTTTTTCAGCATAATAAGTTTTTACGCAAGCACCAAACATTTGTTGTGGTGATTTGCATGATGAAATATTAGGAATTAGTTCTGGATAGTAATATTCCATAAATCTAATCCAACCTGGCGAACAGCTTGTAATAAGTGGTAAATTCTCGCCAGCACTAACTCTTTCAATAAATTCGTGTGATTCTTCTAAAATTGTTAAGTCTGCAGTAAAGTTAACGTCAAAAACCTTGTCAAATCCTAACAAACGTAAAGAAGAAACCATTTTGCCTTCAACGTTAGTTCCAATAGGATAACCAAATTCTTCGCCAAGAGCTGCGCGAACTGCAGGAGCAGTACCAACGATAACGGTTTTGCTTGGATCAGCTAATGCTGCGCGAACGTTATCAATTTCGCTCTTTTCAGTTAACGCGCCTGTAGGACATACGTTAATACATTGACCGCAAGCTGCACAAGAAGTTTCAGCAAGATCAGCGTCGAACGCGCAACCGATAGAAGTGTTAAAACCACGGTTCATAGTGCCGATAACCGCTACGTGTTGAATTGACTTACAAGTTGCAACACATCTTCTGCAAAGCACACATTTGCTATTATCACGAACTAAATAATCGGTTGAAATATCAATTTCAGAAGGAGTTTGTTCGCCCGCGTAAGCGTTTAAATCACAACCGTATTCATAAGAAAGCGCTTGTAATTCACAGTTCATGTTTCTATCGCATGATAAGCAGGATTTATTGTGGTTTGATAAAAGTAATTCAATAGTGGTTTTTCTTGCTTTACGAACAGCAGGGGTATCGGTAAATACCTCCATACCTTCGTTAACCGGATATACGCAGGCAGCAACTAAGCTTCTTGCGCCCTTAACTTCAACAACGCAAACACGGCAAGCGCCGATTTCGTTGATTTCTTTCATATAACAAAGCGTAGGAATTTTAATACCTATTTGCTTTGCAGCTTCTAATATAGTAGTTCCCGATTCAACGCTTACGGGAATGTTATTTATTTTAAGATTAATCATAACTTCTCACCTCATTAAACTTTACGTATTGCTTTAATCTTTTGACAAGCTTCCATACAAGCACCGCATTTTACGCACTTTTCAACGTTAATACGCATCGATGCAAGCTTATGGCCTGGGGCAACGTAATCTGTTCTTTCAATAGCATCTGCCGGACACTTACGTTGACATAAACCGCAACCGATACAAGTATCTTTATCAATTTCGTATCTAATTAGGTTCTTACATACGTGTGCAGGACATACTTTATCTTGTACGTGCGCAACGTATTCATCTCTAAAGTAACGTAAGGTTGAAAGTACTGGGTTTGGAGCTGTTTGTCCTAAACCGCAAAGTGAGTTTTCTTTGATATAGTAGCAAAGTTGTTCCATTCTATCTATATCTTCCATTGTTGCAGTACCGTTAGTAACCTTTGTTAAAAGTTCAAGCAAACGCTTGTTACCGATACGGCAAGGAGTACATTTACCGCAAGATTCGTCAACCGTAAATTCAAGGAAGAACTTAGCAATGTCAACCATACAGTTGTTTTCGTCCATTACGATTAAACCGCCCGATCCCATCATTGAGCCGATTGCAATTAAGTTGTCGTAATCAATTGGAGTATCGATAAGGTGTGCAGGAATACAACCGCCTGATGGACCACCAGTTTGCGCTGCTTTAAATTTCTTTCCGTTAGGAATACCGCCACCGATTTCGTAAACGATTTCGCGTAAAGTTGTTCCCATAGGAACTTCAACAAGACCCGTGTTAACGATGTTACCGCCAAGAGCAAATACCTTCGTTCCCTTACTCTTTTCAGTACCCATAGAAGCAAACCATTCTGGGCCGTTTCTAATAATTGCAGGTACGTTTGCATAAGTTTCAACGTTATTTAAGATAGTTGGCTTACCAAATAAGCCCTTAACTGCTGGGAATGGTGGTCTTGGACGAGGTTCACCACGTTTACCTTCAATCGAAGTCATAAGTGCAGTTTCTTCACCGCAAACGAATGCGCCCGCACCAAGACGAATTTCTAAATTAAAACTAAAATTTGAACCAAAAATATTTTCGCCAAGTAATCCGCTTGCTTTTGCATCGTCAATAGCTTTTTGTAATCTTTGAACGGCGATAGGATATTCCGCTCTTATGTAAACGTAACCTTGATTACTACCGATAGCGTAAGCAGCGATAGCCATTGCTTCAATAACAACGTGTGGGTCACCTTCAAGAACCGATCTATCCATAAACGCACCTGGATCGCCTTCGTCAGCGTTACAGCAAACGTATTTAACGTCGCTAACAGATGCTTTTGCAAATTGCCATTTTCTACCGGTTGGGAAGCCTGCACCACCACGACCGCGAAGGCCACTCTTTAGCATTGTATCAATAACTTCGTCAGGAGTCATTTCGTTAACAACCTTTGCTAAAGCTTGATAACCATCACGCGCGATATATTCTTCAATATTTTCGGGATTGATAACACCACAGTTACGTAAAGCAACACGTTTTTGCTTTTTCATAAATTCTGTGTCGCCAAGTTTATGTACAGCTTCGTGTGTATCCGCTTCAACGTGAAGCAAACGTTCAACAGGCTTTCCAGCCATAACGTGCTGCTGAATAATATCGTTAACATCTTCAACCTTAACTGAATGATAGAAAGTTCCTTCTGGATAAATAACTACGATAGGACCTTTTGCACAAAGACCAAAACAACCTGTCATTACTACCCTTACCTTGCCTTCTAGTTTGTTTTCAGCGATTTGTTCGTTTAACGCTTTAATTATATTCATTGATTTGCTTGAAGTACAGCCAGTACCACCGCAAACTAATATATGGTGCATTCCTGCGCCGAATAATTCCCCTCTTTTTTGCTTAATTGCTTGAAGTTCAGCAACTGTTTTCATATTAATTTCCTCCGTTAACCCAATTATTACGCTTGATATTTAGCTAAAATACCAGCAACGTCTTTTGCAGTAATTTTACCGTAAACTTCGTCGTTAATAGTCATAACGGGTGCTAAACCACAACAACCGATACAACGAGTTGCGTCAAGTGAAAATCTCTTATCAGGAGTTACTTCACCGTTTGCTATGTTTAATTGTTTTGAAAGCTCGTCAAATATTTCGCCCGAACCTTTAACGTAGCAAGCAGTTCCTAAGCATACAGCTACTTTATATTGTCCCTTTGGATATAAAGCAAATTGAGCGTAGAAGGTAGCGATACCGTAAACTTCTGCAAGTGATACCCCTAATTCTTCGGCAATTATAACTTGCACTTCTTTAGGTAAATAACCATAAATGTCTTGTGCTTGTTGCATTGCCGGCATTAATCCGCCAGGTACGTTTTTTAGTTTTGACAAAACTGCCCTTAATTGCTGTTCTTGCTCAGGAGTTCCGTCAAATGGAATAGTAGTGTTCTTTTTCATGAGCATCCTCCAAATATTTTGAAAATATTTTTTCCTAATCTTAATAAAAGGGTCGCTTGTTTTTAAGCAACCTTACCATACGATACCAATATATCATATTTGTGATATGATTATATCATATTTGTTATGCGTCAGTCAATTATAATATATTGCAATATTAAAAAAATATTAAAAAGATTATAACCTTTTAGCAAAATAATCTGCACAAACGCACCGTTGCTAATATGAACGAGTGTACCGTTGTTCATATAAAATTAGTTTATAAAAAATTACAACGCGCAGTCACAACCAAAAATACTCTTTTTAAAAAAATTTGCACGAATATACATATGCTAATAAATGCATTTTTATTATAAAAACTACCCTATAACTCAATTAACGCTACTTTTAAAGTAAAAACCGCCTTAAAAAAACAAGGCGGTGTTTAATTACTTTGATTGATCTTTAAAAAGATTGTTTATTATAGGCAGTTAAATTTTTTATTTTTGCTTACGCGCTATAAAATAACCGTCGTATTCTCTTAAGAAATATTCAGCGGCAGGCGTAAATTTACACGCAACTTCATCGCCAACAAAACCAAAGGTTGCCAAAATTGTGCCAAAATACTCGTCAATAATTTGAATATGCATTTGTATTTTATTTTTTTCAGTAAAACGTAACGATACTGCGTCGCTATATGTATGCCCATCGGTAGTAGGCACCCCACCAAACTCTTTTGAATACCCAAGTTGTGGAAATTTACCAAAAACGTTTTTATTTATACCAAAAGCAATTACTTTGTCTCCTTGTTCGTTGGTATATGCAAATTCGCCACCATTTTCGTTAAAGGTAAATTTAAATTTGCTCATACCAAGATTATTCGCATCGCAAATATAAGTTTGACCATTTACAAATTCTTTAAGCTCGTTATTTTCAATACCCTTTAATGCAAACAGTTCAAGATTTTTTATTTGCTCGGCAAGTTTTAAATAAGCGTTTGCATTTGGCTGTAATGGAATATCTTCAATTCTATCAACGATAAAAGAAATAAATCCGTTAACAATAATATCGTAAGCGGATGGGTTGCCTTGCGTATCCGAATTTATAATAAAAATTAAGCGCTTTGATGGAATAGTAACTGTAATTTGACCACCCATACCAACGAAAGCATATCCATCTCTTGGCGCGCGCCAAATTTGATAACCGTAACCGTGACCAAAAACGCTACCAAGTTTTACTTCAGAATTATCTACTACTTTAGAGGTCGCCGTTCTAACGTATTCTTCATTAATAAGCGAACGCCCTTGATAGTTGCCGTTATCCATAATTAGTTTTGCAAACGAAGCCATATCACGTGGAGTGCAAATCATTGCCGAATCACCCCAAGTATCGCCATTTGGAGTTTTTAAAATTTTGGCATTTTTAAAAGTTCCTAAATGTGAAAAAATACGGTTATTTAGAAATTCAAAAAGTGGCATCCCCGAAACTTTTTCAACAATACAAGAAAGAATTTGTGAGCCTGGTGAATCATATTCCCAAAGTGCGCCGGGCATTTTAACGTATGGTCGATTGTTCAAATATAAACGTGTTCTATCGTAAGCTTTTTCGCGAAGCCAAACTTTTCCTTCGCCAACCGTGCTCATAGTTAACATTTGTTCAATCGTTTGGTTTAAAAGCCAACTTGAAGCGCTGTCAACATCTTCAATTTTCTCGCTAAAAAATTTACTTATTTTATCGTCAAGTGATAAAAGACCATCTGAAACAAGTAGGCCTATAGCAACACCAACAAAGCTTTTGGTTTGCGAATACTGCCTATGACAAAAGTCTTTATTAAAGGGTTTCCAATAAGCTTCAGTAAAGATTTTATCATCGCGAATTAAAAGTAATGAATGTATACGTAACGAGTTGTCGTTAAAGTAATTGATTAGTCTTGATACCTCATTTGATGATATGCCCGCTTGCTCAGGCGTTACGTTTTTAAACATTTTCCCTTATCCTTAATTATTTAATAGTATAATACAATAATATTATATCAACGCTAGCATTATACTACTTTTAACATACCTTGTCAATACCCAATTTAAAATAATTCGGTTAAATATAAAAACAGGCAGATATCCTATTTATTGGATACCTGCCCTTTTTTTGTAAATTTAAAAACTTTTAGTGCCATTTTGGCACTTTTAAGTTGATTGAAAGCCTTAGAAAAATTAAAGAAAACAGCAACAGTCAAATCTTCTAATCGTTAATTAAAAAACTTACTTAACTAAATTAAATGCGTTTTATTGTTTCCATTAAACAATCTCTACTGTTTAACCCAACAAAAACGTTAAATTCGCCAACTTCCGATACAAAATTATCTTTCGTTTTATAAAAACGGAGCATTTCTTCAGTAAGCGCAAACTCTATTTTCGCGCTTTCGCCTTTCTTTAAGAATATTTTTCTATACGCTTTTAATTCTTTTACTGGGCGTACAAGCGAACCAAACTTATCTTGAACATAAAGTTGTACTACTTCTTCGCCATCATATTCCCCTTCATTTTTCGCTAAAACGCTTACTGTAAGCGAGCCGTTTTCCTCAATTTCCGTGTTTGAAATTTGTAAAGAAGAAAGGGTTATATTCGTATACGTTAAACCGTATCCAAATGGGTATAACGGAGCATTATATTCATCTTGATAAGCAGCAAGATAATCGCCAGCTCTATGATAATCATCTTTCTTTTTAGGTCTGCCCGTACTAAAATAATTATAATAAATTGGGCATTGTCCAACGGCACGAGGAAAGCTCATCGTTAATTTTGCCGAAGGCATAGCGTTACCAAATAAAATGTTTGCAATCGCATTTCCACTTTCCGTTCCCAAAAACCAAACGTATAATATAGCATCGCAATATGGTTCGATTTCAGTTAATACGAGTGGTCTACCTGCAAAAATTACGGCTACTACTTTTTTGCCTTTTTCGTGTAAATTTTTTACTAAATCAACATCTGCTTTTGATACGCTTATATCTACTTTAGAAGCGCTCTCACCCGTCATATAGCTTTTTTCGCCAATGCAAGCAACTGCAATATCCCCATCCGTTTGCAAAGTGTCACCTAAGATATTTTTTAAGCCATCTAAAACGGAAACACAGTCTTTTGCTTTACCATGAGCACGCCATGAACCCATTACGTCCTTTTCGCTTGCCATATCGCCAACAACAAAAAAGTCATCACTCTTTTTAAGTGGTAAAACGCCGTTATTCTTTAACAATACAATGCTTTTTTCCGCCGCTTTTCTTACAATACTTCTATGCTCGTTACTTAAGCAAATTTCATTTTCCTTTTGCTCGTTTGCTTTTGGACATTGATTTTCTAAAAGCCCCGCTTTTTGCTTTAATTTAAGTACACGGCGAAGCATTCTATCTACTTTTTCTTCACTAACACGCCCTTCTTTTACAAGTTTTGGCAAATAGTGCATATACGATGGAGATACCATTTCAATATCAACTTCGTTGTTTAACGCGATTTCAGCACAATGTTCTTCATCTTCAGCAAAACCGTGCGCTATCATTTCGGTTATTGCTCTATAATCGCTAATAACAACGCCATCAAAGCCCCACTTTTCACGAAGTAAATCAATAAGCAAATCCGTTCGACCATTCAAAGGAACTCCGTTTAGTGCGTTAAATGAAGTCATTACTAATTCAGGTTTTTCTTTCATGCATTCTTCATACGAACGAAGATAGAAATTATAAAGATTATAATCACTAAGGTCGGTTGTATTATATTCTTTTCCTGCCTCAGCTGCCCCGTATGCGGCAAAATGCTTTACACAAGAACACAATCCACCCTTTCGAAAACCACGAATTTGAGCCCTGCCCATTACACCGCCAAGATATGGATCTTCCCCAGCAGATTCCATTACTCTACCCCAACGCGCATCACGAACTAAATCAACCATAGGCGCAAATGTTGCTTGTAATCCACCTGCAACCGATTCTTTTGCCGCCATTTCTGCGCAATCTTCTACAATGCTTTCATCAAAGGTTCCAGCCATAGCAAGTGGAATTGGATAAATGGTTTTATATCCGTGAACAACGTCGAGCATAAACATTGGTGGAATTTTTGCAGTTGAACCACTCACACAAAGATTGGAAACTTCTTTTATTTCTTTTACATTAGATAAATTCAAAATTGATCCAACGTTATATAGTTGCTCTTTAGACAAACAAATATCGTCTAACGTACCCGTATTTTCCGCTTCGGTTGCTTTTATATAAAATGCTGCGGCTTGGTATAACTGCCCAGTCTTTTCCTCTAATGATAAAGTTTTGATATATTCTTCAATCGTTTTCATATTTTTCAAAAATACGCTCCTAATAACACTTACGTAATTATTCGCTTAGCATTTCAAAATTTCAAGCTTCAGTCTATCTGAAACTGCTAATATCGTTTAGTGTAAATCAATAATTTTATAACACGGGCAGTTCTCTTTCGTAAACTGCCCGTGTTTAAACGTTTTTGTACTATTTTAATTTATTCAATTATCTTTTATGCTTAATAGCTGCTTGAGCTGCTGCTAAACGAGCGATTGGAACTCTGAATGGTGAGCAAGAAACGTAAGTTAAACCAGCTAAGTGACAGAATTCAACAGATGCAGGATCACCACCGTGTTCACCACAAATACCAATGTGCATTTCTGGGCGAACTTTCTTACCAAGCATTACAGACATTTCAATTAACTTACCAACCCCTTCGGTATCTAACTTAGCAAATGGGTCAAATTCATAAATCTTAGTATCATAGTAAGAATTTAAGAACTTACCTGCGTCGTCACGAGAGAAACCAAAAGTCATTTGAGTTAAGTCGTTTGTACCAAAGCAGAAGAATTCAGCTTCTTCAGCAATCTTATCAGATAATAAAGCGGCACGTGGAATTTCAATCATTGTACCAACTTCGTACTTGATAGAAGAGTTTGCGTTTGCAATTTCTTCGTCAGCAACTGCAGTAACAACGTTCTTAACGTATTTTAATTCTTTAACTTCGCCAACAAGCGGAATCATAATTTCAGGAACTATATTCCAATCTGGGTGAGCTTTTTTAACGTTGATTGCTGCGCGAATAACTGCTCTTGTTTGCATAGCTGCAATTTCAGGGTAAGTTACCGTTAAACGGCAACCACGGTGACCCATCATTGGGTTAAATTCGTGAAGTGAAGAAATAATTTCTTTAATTCTTTCAACGCTCTTACCTTGTGTTTCAGCAAGCGCTTTAATATCTGCTTCTTCAGTAGGAACAAATTCGTGTAGTGGTGGATCTAAGAAACGAATTGTAACCGGCTTACCTTCTAAAGCTTCGTATAAAGATTCAAAGTCTCCTTGTTGCATAGGAAGAATTTTAGCAAGTGCGGCTTCTCTTTCTTCAACCGTATCAGAACAAATCATTTCGCGGATAGCAGAAATTCTATCACCTTCAAAGAACATGTGTTCAGTTCTGCAAAGGCCAATACCTTCAGCACCTAATTCACGTGCGCGTTTTGCATCAGCAGGGGTATCAGCGTTTGTTCTTACGCCCAAAACTCTAAATTTATCGGCAAGGCTCATAATTCTTTCAAATTCATCTGCAATAGTTGCAGGAACTGTTGGAACTAAACCGTCGTAAATGCAACCTGTTGAACCGTCGATAGAAATTGTGTCGCCTTCGTAATAAGTTTTACCAGCTAAAGTAAACTTTTTATTTTCTTCATCCATAGCGATAGCATCACAACCAGATACACAGCAAGTCCCCATACCCCTTGCAACAACGGCTGCGTGAGAAGTCATACCGCCACGAACTGTTAAAATACCTTGTGAAGCCTTCATACCTTCGATATCTTCAGGTGAAGTTTCTAAACGAACTAAAACAACCTTTTTACCGGCTTCATTCCACGCTTTTGCATCTTCTGCTGTAAATACGATTTGACCTGCAGCAGCACCTGGTGAAGCGGCTAAAGCTCTTGCAACAGGTTTAATTTCTTTAAGTGCCTTCGCATCAAATTGTGGGTGAAGTAAAGTATCTAAGTTTCTTGGATCTATCATTAAAACTGCTTCTTCTTCAGAAATCATACCTTCATCAACTAAATCGCAAGCAATTTTTAAAGCAGCTTTTGCAGTTCTTTTACCATTACGAGTTTGAAGCATAAATAACTTCTTGTCTTCAATAGTAAATTCCATATCTTGCATATCTCTATAGTGGTTTTCTAAGATGCTACAAATTTCTTGGAACTTTTCAAAAACTTCTGGCATAACCTTTGCCATTTCAGCAATCTTTTGAGGAGTTCTAACACCGGCAACAACGTCTTCTCCTTGAGCGTTCATTAAAAATTCACCCATAAGTTTCTTTTCTCCAGTTGCAGGATCACGAGTGAACGCAACGCCAGTGCCTGAAGTTTCGCCTAGGTTACCGAAAACCATCATTTGAACGTTTACGGCAGTACCCCAGCTATATGGTATATCGTTATCCCTACGGTAAACGTTTGCTCTTGGGTTATCCCATGAACGGAACACCGCTTTAATAGCGCCGAATAATTGTTCCTTTGGATCAGATGGGAAGTCGCTACCTATTTTAGCCTTGTATTCAGCCTTAAATTGATTAGCTAATTCCTTTAAATCTTCAGCAGTAAGCTCAACGTCAAGCTTAACGCCTTTTTCTTCTTTCATTTTGTCGATAAGAGCTTCAAAATACTTCTTACCAACCTCCATAACTACGTCTGAATACATTTGAATAAATCTTCTGTAGCAGTCCCAAGCCCAACGTGGATTACCAGACTTTGCAGAAAGAACTTCAACAACTTCTTCGTTTAAACCAAGGTTTAAGATTGTATCCATCATACCGGGCATTGATGCTCTTGCTCCTGAACGAACTGATACTAATAATGGGTTAGAATGATCTCCAAACTTTTTGCCGGTAAGTGCTTCAAGTTTATCAATATTAACCATTATTTCCGCTTGGATTTCGTCGTTAATTCTCTTTCCGTCTTCATAATACTTTGTACAAGCTTCGGTTGAAATTGTAAAACCTTGTGGAACTGGTAAACCTAAGCTAGTCATCTCTGCTAGGTTTGCACCCTTACCACCAAGAAGTTCACGCATCTTGCCGTTGCCTTCGCTAAACTGGTAAACGTATTTCATATTATTCTCCTTATATGCGACTAATCGCGTTAAATTATTTCAAAGTTAGATTGTGATTTTTTTACAAAAACCGTAGTTCATTTAGCTTTTGTATATGATACAAACTTAATTAGCCTATATATTGTACACTAAATTTAAATTTTTCTCAACTGTTTAAGGGGTTTTTTTGCACAAAAAGATACATTTTTTAATTTTTGTTGCCATAAATTTGATTTTTTATAAATTTTTAGTCGATTTTTAGTAGATAAAAAGTGGCCGACTAAAGAGCCAGCCACTACAAATAATAATTATTTTTTAGGTGGATTGCCAAGCATTGAATACAAACAACACTCGATTGGACCGTTGTAAATCTTGCGTTTTTTATCTGCTTTTTTACCGAATAATCTTTCAAAATCTGTAACTGGTGTTAAGGTGTAAGCGCACCAATTATCAAGACTTTTGTAAACTTTGCCATAATCACGCATTAAAACTTCAATTTCTTTTCTTTCGCTAAGTCTTTCACCATAAGGCGGATTAGTTATAATAACACCGTTCTTCTTCGCAGAAGAAAAATCGCGCATATCAGCCTTTTGAAAATGTATATATTCGTCAACCCCTGCAATTTTTGCGTGTTTTCTTGCAAGAGTTAGTTGTTTTTCGTCAATATCAAAGGCCAAAAGTTTTATTGGGTTTTGCTTTACGTTAGCAAGATGTTCGGCTTTTAATTGATCAAAAATAGTTTTATCAAATTTTGACCAATGCAAGAAATCAAAATCACGCATTGAACCAGCAGGAATTTGTTGAGCTTTCATTGCCGCTTCAATAGCAAAAGTTCCGCTTCCGCAAAACAAATCGGCAAAGGGACGCTCGTAATTCCATACGCTAAGATTGATAATAGCCGAAGCTAAAGTTTCTTTTAGTGGTGCTTCACCAACGAGTGCGCGATAGCCACGGCGATGAAGTCCGCTACCCGATGTGTCTAGTAAAACAGAAACCCAATCTTTAACTATAGCAACTTCAACCCTATATCTTTCGCCATTTTCTAAAAGAACGCCACCTGAAGAAAGTTTTTTTACTATTGCTTTTTTAGTTATACTTTGGGTTACGCTTATTGCGTGAATATGACTTTCAACACACTTAGCAACCACGTCAAACTTGCCGTTAATCGACGTATAGGCCTTCCAATCGATATTAACAACCCCATCAAACAACTCGTCGAAGTTTTGTGCTTTAAAATTAGCAAGCTCGATATATACCCTATTTGCCGTTCTTAAAAGTAAGTTACATTTTGCAACGTCTTGATAATCCCCTTCAAAATAAAGCCTGCCGTTTATAGCTGGCAAATCGCCATATCCTAATTTATAAAGTTCTCTTTTTAAAACCGCTTCAGTTCCAGAAGCACATGAAACACAAATTCTCATAGTAAAACAAATTACACCTCGTCGGCGTAAAAACCACCTTCGATGTGATTAATATCGTCGTTTAAAATTTCAACAACGTCAAACCGTACCGAACAATCTTTATATTCTCTATTACAAGCTAAATAGTATTCAGCAAGTTTAACGTACTTTTTTTGTTTATTAAAATCAACTGAGTCGGCTGGATTGCCGTAGGAAACGCTAGAGCGTGTTTTAACCTCAATAAACACTAATAAGTTGCCGTATAGCGCGATTAAATCACATTCAGCAAACCTTGTTTTATAGTTTCTTTCAATTATTTTATATTTTTTTCTTTTTAAAAACTTCTCTGCCTTTTTCTCACCTAATCTGCCCAAAAGTTTTTTATAAAAGTTCGTCTGTGTATTTCGCATGGTCCGTGCTCCTTTATTGCTTTAATATGTGCACTAGTTCCGTAACCCTTATGCTTGTCAAAACCGTAAACAGGGTATTTTAAAGCGTATTCTTTCATCAAATTATCTCTATAAACTTTAGCAACTATTGAAGCGCAACCTATAGTGTAACTTAACGCATCACCTTTTATTATAGGAAAGCATTTAACACCTGCATCAATATTTAAAGCGTCACAAAGCAAAATATCAGGTTTAACGTCTAATCCTTTAACACAGTCAGCCATACACTTTTTAGTTGCCTGCAAAATATTCATTTCATCAATTTCTTTTGGCTCTACCCTACAAATTTTAATGGATATTGCCTTTGCTAAAATTTCTTCAGCCAACTTTTCTCTTTTCTTTTCACTTATCTTTTTACTATCGTCAACACCTTCGATAATACTATCTTCGTCAAGTGGCATAATTACCGCGCAACATACAACGGGGCCCGCAAGCGGACCGCGACCAACCTCGTCCGTCCCTGCAATTAAATTGTATCCTTGTTCTTGACACTTGCGCTCATAAACAAGCTTATTTAGTTCCTTTTCGGTCATAAATATATCGTTAATCGCCTTATAGCGTAACTTTTCCCTCCAAACATATCTTTCCTAAACGCCCTTTTCTAAAGTCGTCAATAACAGCTTTACCGCATCTTTCATAGTCGTAATCACCACCGCGGACAAGACAGCCCATACGCACGCAAATACTTTCATATATTTCTAAAGTTGTTTTATTTTCAATTTCAATACCATAACGAGTTGTTAAAGATTGCGGATTAATTTTTAAAAGTTCTTCAATAAAATAAAAACACAAATCGCTTACGTCTAAAATATTATCGTTAAGCCCACCTATAAATGCAAGGTGAAGACCGTGAAGATTATTTTCAATTGATGGAGGCATAGTTCCGGGTGTATCCAAAAGTTCAAATCCATCAAGACGCACCCATTGCTTACCACGAGTAACACCTGCTTTATCTCCTACCATAGTTGCCTTTTTTCCACATAACGCGTTAATCAACGTTGACTTTCCAGTATTAGGCACGCCTGCAACCATGGCACGTAAAACCTTATTAATACCCTTTGCTTTGTTTCTTTCAATTTTTTCAACAAGCAAGCCCTTAAATGCATTAAAAACGTTTTTTGAACCACCAGGAATAGTGCTAGCAGTTGGCACTACCTTTATGCCTTCTTTAGCAAAAACTGAAACTATATAATCACGGTCGCTTTCGCTAATTAGGTCGCACTTGTTTAAAACGTATAAAAAAGGACGGTTGGCAAGTTTGCTTTCAAGCACTTTATTACGGCAAGCAAAAGGAGCTCTGGCATCTAACACGAATATTACCCCGTCGCAAAGTTTTATATTTTCTTCCATCATACGCATAGCTTTAGTCATATGACCAGGAAACCATTGAATATGCTGTAAATCCATAATTTATCTCCTTAGTTTTACTTGATAATCAACTTATATAAAGGTTTATATAAAAAACCGCTTTTGTTTTTAAGCGGTTTAAAATTACTTTTTGTTTTGTTTTTCTAAAGCGCGCTTATATTTTCGATAAAGGTCGGGGCGTTTTTTAGCCGTAATAAGTTCAGCTTGTTCCCTACGCCACTTATCAATATTAGCGTGATTACCCGAAACTAAAACCTCAGGCACTTTTTTACCGCGAAAATTTTGTGGTCGGGTATATTGAGGATATTCAAGTAAATTATCAGTAAAACTTTCATCTTTTAAACTTTCACCCGCTAAAACGCCTTCAACGTAACGGCAAATAGCATCGGTAACTACCATTGCAGGAAGTTCACCACCAGTTAAAACGTAATCGCCTATTGAAAGTTCTTCGTCGATACACTCCTCTAATACGCGCTGATCAATGCCCTCATAATGCCCACAAAGTAAAATAATACGCTCGTATTTTAAATATTTTGAAACCATTTTTTGTTCAAAACGCTTGCCCTTTGGCGACATATAAATACGAATAGCCTCGCGCTTTGGATCGACAGCTTCAATGGCATCAAAAATAGGCTGAGCCATCATAAGCATACCTGCCCCACCACCGAAAGGATAATCATCACACTTACGGTGTTTATCTAACGTATAATCGCGAATATCGATAATATTAATTTGAATCTTTCCTTCTTCCGTCGCTCTACCAATAATACTTTCTTTTAAAGGCACGAACATTTCAGGAAAAAGTGTAAGTATATCAACTCTCATAATTTATCTCTTTTAAAAACTCATGCTTACAAACGGTGATAATACGATTTTCAATATCAAAATTTGCATTATAGCTTTTAAGCCAGGGAGCAATAACCCTGCCATTTGTGGTTGAAATATAATAGATATCAGTTCTTGCAGAAAGTATCTCTTCAACCTTACCAAAAACCTCGCCATCTTCAAAGCGCACTTCACAACCTATAACGTCGCTTATAAAATATCTACCTTTAGGTTTTCTAATATCGCCTTTATTAGCGTAAATTTCTTTACCTCTAAAAAGTTCGGCGGCGTTTCTATCTGCAATTCCCCTTAAAAGTATAAAGGCATCTTTATCACAGCGCACTTTTAGCACCTGATAAGAGACGCCGTCAATAAAAACTTCTTTTAAAGCGCTTATAGAATAAAAATCGTCGGTATAATTTTTTATTTTAAGTTCACCGCGAATACCCTGTGGCTTTAATACAACAGCAATAAGAAGCTTATCCATAATCACAAATTATCTAACGATTTCGCTTTTTTCTTTAATTTCGATATTATACTTTTTACCGCTCTTTGCAGATGCAGCCTTTACAAGAGTTCTCATAGCCTTAGCAATTTTGCCTTGACGACCGATAACCTTACCCATATCGTCTTCACTTAAAACGATAGTCACGTTAACTAAATTTTCGTTTTCGTTTACAAGGTATTCAGCTTCATTTGGATTTTCAGCAAAAGTACCTACTATATACTTAATTAAATCTAACATAATTTATCTCCTTAGCGAAAATTCGCTGTATTTTCAAATTAAAAACGCACTTTACAACTTTACTTTGCGCCCTCAAGTGCAAAAAACGCAAAAAATGCCCAAAAGTATATATAATAGGGCTATTCGGTATACTAAGCCACGCGCAAAAATATAATTACGCGTGGCAAGCCGAATTTTTAACGTTACGCAATTAAAATTGCTTTAAGCCCTAAAAATTAACCTTTTTTCTTTTTAGGGTTTGTTTTTGCAGGTGAAAGTTTAGCTGATTTTTCAATAACGCCTGCGTTAACTAAAAGAGACTTAACTGTTTCAGTTGGTTGAACGCCTTTTGCTAACCATTCTTTAGCCTTATCAGCGTCGATAACAACTTCTGCAGGTTGAGCAACTGGATTGTAGTGACCAACTTTGTCGATATACATACCGTCACGAGCAACTCTTGAATCTACTACTACGATACGGTAGAAAGGACTCTTCTTGTCACCCATTCTTGTCAATCTCATTTTTACTGCCATTTTTATTTCCTCCGTTAAATTATTACTTATTTATATGGCTTTTCGCCTTAAAGGTTATCTTTCGTTAAAACTTGAACGGAAGCCTACCTTTATTTCCTTTTAATTGTTTCATTAATTGTTTAGTTTGTTCAAACTGCTTAAGTAGTGCGTTTATTTCTTGAATAGAAGTTCCGCTACCATTTGCTATCCTCGTTTTGCGTGAATAGTTTAAAATATCTGGATTTTTGCGCTCTTTTTTAGTCATTGACAAGATAATTGCTTTAATGCGTTCAATCTTTTTCTCGTCGATATCGCCTTCGTTAATTTTCATTTTATTAGCGCCAGGCATTAGGTTTAAAACACTACCCACACCGCCCATTTTCTTAACCATTTCAAACTGTTCAAGATAGTCTTGAAGGGTAAAAGAATTTTCTTTTAGTTTCTTTTCCATCTTCTTAACGTCATCTTCAGTAATGGCTTCTTGCGCCTTTTCAATTATTGAAAGCACGTCGCCCATACCAAGTATTCTACGCGCCATTCTATCTGGATGGAAAGGTTCAATATCGCCAATTTTTTCGCCGACACTCGCAAACTTAATAGGTTTGCCCGTAACTGCTTTTATTGATAAACAAGCACCGCCACGAGTATCACCGTCAAGCTTAGTAAGAACAACGCCCGTTACGTCTAAACGTTCGTTAAAGGTTTCGGCAACCTCAACTGCAACCTGGCCTGTCATTGAATCGACCGTGAGTAAAATTTCATCGGGATTAACCGCGCTCTTAATATCTTCAAGCTCACGCATTAGTTTATCGTCGATTTGCAATCTACCAGCCGTATCGATAATAACAGTATCAAAACCAAAACGCTTAGCGTGTTCGATTGCCCTTTTAGATATTTCAACAGGATTGATTTGACCAAGTGTGAATATTTCACAGCCAGCCTTTTCGCCAACAGTTTTTAACTGATCGATTGCCGCAGGACGATAAACGTCACACGCAACTAAAAGAACTTTTTTGCCCTGTTTTTTAAGTAATGCTGCAAGTTTTGCAGTTAAAGTAGTTTTACCTGCACCTTGTAAACCACACATCATAATAACAGTTGGTGGATTAGATGCAACCGCTAATTTACTGTTAGTTGAGCCCATAAGTTCAACTAACTCTTCGTGAACTATTTTAACAACCTGTTGAGCAGGACTTAAGCTCTTTAATATATCTTGACCAACGGCTTTTTCAGAAACCTTAGCAACGAAATCTTTAACTACCTTTAAGTTAACGTCGGCTTCAAGTAGCGCGATACGAATTTCGCGCATTGCTTGCTTAATTTCAAGTTCGGTAAGTTTACCACGTTTAGTAAGCTTACTGAATACGTGATTAAGTTTTTCGCCAAGTGAAGAAAAAACAGCCAACTTACCTATCCTCCAAAATTTTTATAACTCTTTCTTTAAAAGATTTATCTTCGCACTTAAGATTTTTAACTTGCAATAACTTTTTTAAAAAGCCAAGTTTATTTTCATATTCTTTAAGGGCTTTTTCAGCGTTATCAAGGGTATATTTAATAGCTTGCCTTGATATGCCCCTCATTTCGGCAATTTCACCAAGCGAAAGATCAAGCCCAAAATGGTCTTCAATAGTTTCGCGTTGATTTTCTGTAAGTAATACACCGTAAACCGAATATAATTCGTAAAGAAGAAAATTGTCTTCCATATAGCACCTGTAAAGGGATTTTACTTTACACATTATAATATAAACTAAAATTAAAGTCAAACGTTTTTTAGCCATTTTAAAAATATTTATATATAAATAATATAGTCGCGCGTATATACGCGTGCGCGCAAACTAATCAACTAATAATCTTTTATAAAATATGCTTAAAAGTTTGTATGAACACTTTTGCATATTAAAAACTTGACTAAAATAAACAGTTATGATAAAATGATATCAATAAACGAGGAAATATTTATGATCAAAGTTAGTGCGTTAAGCGATAGCAATAAACAAGCTCTTTTAAAGTTAATTGAAAAAGATTTTAAAAATGCAAATTTAATGCAAATTGAAAACAGTATATGCTTACTAAGTAAAAACGAACAACTTTTAGTATGCTCAAACGAAGAAAATCAAGCCATAGGTTTTGCTAAAATAACCGAAAAGGTGGGGGCAATTTTAAAACTTGACTATATTTACGTTACCCCAACCTTACGGCGAGACAAAAACGGTAGTGTTATTTTAGTTTCGGTTTATAACTATGCTGTAAATCATTTAATTGCCGGAATTATAGGCGAATGCTCACAAGATAACCAAGATGCCATTGCCTTTTTTAAAGCGCGTGGTTTTACAGTTACACCACTAGAAAACTCAAGCTGTAGTTTAACAAAATCGCTTTTATATATGTATAAAACGCACGAATAAAACTAACCAAAAACTATTATATAAACAAGGAAAGAAAAATGAAAGTTAAAATTACGAAATTACAAAACGACGCCATAATCCCAGTATATTCAAGTGCAAGTGCGGCAGGAGCTGATTTGTATAACGCAAGCGGTACGGTTGTTATAAACCCAAGCCAAACCCTTTTTATAGGCACGGGAATCGCAATGGAAATTCCTGAAGGATACGTTGGTTTAGTTTACGCAAGAAGTGGGCTTGCCTGTAAAGAAGGTCTTGCCCCTGCAAATAAAGTAGGCGTTATTGATAGCGATTATCGCGGTGAAATAAAAGTGGCGCTACATAATCACTCGTTAAAAGAAAGAGTTGTTGAAAAGGGAGAGCGTATTGCTCAAATAGTTATTACGCCATATTTAAAATGCGAATTTGAAGAAGGCGAACTTTCTGCATCTTTACGCGGAGAAGGTGGCTTTGGCTCAACTGGTAAATAACAAAACATTTAATAGTAAACGAATCCCTTGTAAAAAAAATACAAGGGATTTTTTTAAACTATTTTTTAATATTAATAAATAAACTTTATTTCATTAAAAGTTTATTAAAAAACCGTATAAAAAAATAATGCCCTGCAAAAAACTTTGCAAGGCATTTTTATTTTAATTAGTGATTATGACCTTCGTGTTCATCGCTTGAAGAATCTTCAGGAATTAAATCAGCGTAAGTTTTTGGGAAAGTTGTAACAACACCTTCTTTTTCCTTTAATTGGTTAACTAATCTATCTGCTACTTCACTAATTTTAGCATTTACAATAGCATCTGATTTAGCCTTCTTGTAGTTATAAGCAAGAGTTCCTTCAATTTCAACGTCTGCCTTGAAAGCATCAACGTTAGCATAAAACATTGAAGTTTCCTTTTCAATCTTCTTTGTGCAAACAATTAGGTGGTAACCAAAATCAGTAGCAACTAATTCGTAAGCGCCAACACCTGCTTTAACTACGTTTGCAGCAGCATCAGCAAATTCTTTAACGTACTTAGTTTTTGAAGTTTTTGGTGAATAAACGTAACCCATATAAGTTCCTAAACTACCTGGGTCGGTACTGAAAGCGTATAGTAAATCTTCAAACATATCGCGCTTATCATCGCTCCAGTCAGCAATCGTACCGCTTAAAACGCTGTTTTCTAAATCAATTGCTGTGCCAATAAATCCGTTAAGATAAGTATTAACAAATTCACTTATACCAATAGAATCAGGCATTACGTTAGTGAAGGTATAAGCAGGATTTTCAACGCCGTTTTCATCTTCTAAAGTACTTTCTTTAGCGCCTAAAAGCGTACCTAAGTAATTACCTAATAAAGTTTTAGATTGTTCGCTTACGATATAATCTTCACCGAAAGTAAATTTATTTTCAGCAAACGTTCCGTAGCTTGATTGTGCCCAAGTAATACGTTGGTCTTTAGCTACTAATTCTTTTAATAAACCGTCACGGAATTCTTTAACTTGAGTTGCAGTAACACCAGCTTCAGAAGTTTTAGCGTTAAGTTCTGCTGTTTGTTCATCACTAAAACCAATTAAAAGGTTTAATACGTAACCGTAATCTTCGTATGGATTGCAAAGAACGAACGAATCTTTCGTTGCTGATTCTAAAGCACTTTCATAGTTTGTAACGTTGTTAGTGTAGTTAATAGATTGAGCTTCATATTCAGTAACGTATTGATTATAAACCATTTCGTTTGTAAGCATATCTTCGTATTCACTAATTAATGAATCTTCATACTTAGCAACGATTAAAGATTCGTATTGAGACTTAACGGTATTAACGAAATATTCGTAACCAGCTACACCCTCTTTTAAACCAAGAATTGCATCGATACCGTGAGTTCTTACGTCAACGTGTTCTTCACTTGAAATAACGCCTGAATCTTGTAAATCCTTAATTGCTTTGTTGAAAGCTTTAAGTCTTTTAGTATAGTCTTCAGAACTTTTTTCAAGATCGATTTTATATGCTTTGTAAACAGCAAGGTTTAAATCGTAAAGGTTTGTATAAGTTTCAACGCTATCGCCTAAAACGATTGCAGCTTTCTTATAATCGTATTCAGTAGGAGTTTCTTCCTTTAATTCGAATTCGTATCTTGCATCGCTTGCGTCCACGGTAGGAACTGCTCTTGCAGTAAAGGTTTCATCTTCCTTTTCATCTTCATCTTCAGCTTCCATATAACTGTCGATTAATTGATTAACGCTAACCCTTACGCTATAATAAGCTTGTGCTTTTTCGTATTCGGTAAGATATTTTTCTAAAGCTTCAAGAGTATTAGGTTTAGAATTGATTTGATTGCCTTCACCAGCTAAAGCGTTTTGATAAAAATAATTCATAAATTCGCTATTTTTAGTTTTTGTTTCAGCATTGAAATCTTTAGCTAATTCTTCTCTTGCGGTTTGGATAATAATTCTGTTTTGAACTATGCTATCAAGAACTAATTGATAAGCAGCCGCTTCGGTATACCCGTAATATTGAACGTACATATAACCGTAAGATAAAAAGCCTGAAACTAATTCGCTCTTTTTAATCTCTTCAGCGTCAACGTTTTCACTAACTTGAACCTTAGCGATAACTTGAGCCATATCTCTGTCGGTGTTAACTGTGATTAAACCGCAACCAAATAACGTTGTAAGCGACATAACGCATACTACGATTAAAGTTACGATTTTAGTTAAAATCTTCTTCATAAAACTCTCCTGTTTTAGGGGGTAATAAATTAATAATGCTTTGTCTGCGCGTCCGCCTTGCAATATACAAAAGCAATATACAAAAAACGAAAGCTCGTCGCAGAGCGCAAACTCCACCCTTTTTTTCTCATATATTATACAAGATTATTTATAATAATGCAACAACTTTTTAGCCACAAAATAAATTTAAAAAAATATTTTTATATTTTATTTTACTTTAAAGTAACTTTTTCACAAAAGTCTATTCTTTTACAGCTCTTTTTAGAAACTCAATCATTAAATCTAAAATACTTTCAAGGTCTTGCGTTTCATTAACGAAAGAAATATAAGGATATTCATCAAAGGCAAGAATTGCTTTACCCTTATACTGCTGTAAACAGTCCATAATTCCTTCTTGTTTAAGAGAATCGAGATTTGCAAAAACCAATCTTGAATTTTTCTTATTAATTTCAGCTTTAAGAACGTTAAAATGATTACAATAGCTCTTAAGCCTTGCAATTTTAATCAGATTAACAACTTCGTGTGGAATCTCGCCGTAATTTTCACGCATACTTTGCGTAACTCGGTTTTCATCTGCATCGTTAGTTATTTCCGCAATTTGTTTATAACAATCCATTCTAACAGCACTTGAAGATAAATAATTTTCAGGAATAAACGCCGTGATTGAAAGGTCGAGTTCGGTTTGATAGTTTTTAGTAACTTCACCCAATTGCTCGCGTAAAAGCTTTGAATAAAGCTCATACCCAATCTTATCCATGTGCCCGTGTTGTTCCTTACCCAATACGTTGCCCGCCCCACGAATTTCAAGGTCGCGCATAGCAATTTTAAAACCACTACCTAGCTCTGCGTATTCGGTAAGCGCCGATAACCTTTTATAAGCTGGATCTGTTAAAACTTTATCCGACTTGTAAGTAAAATAAGCGCGAGCCATTTTATCGCTTCTTCCAACCCTACCTTTTAGCTGGTAAAGTGTTGAAAGTCCCAGTTTGTCGGCATCAACTACAAGCAAAGTGTTTGCAGTTGGCAAATCTACACCGTTTTCTATAATCGTTGTTGAAACCAAAACGTCGTATTCATGGCGATAAAAGGCTAAAATACGTTCTTCAAGCTGGCGCTCTTTTAACTGACCGTGCCCTACTACCACTCTTGCTTCGGGAACTAATTCTTGTACTTTACTTGCAAAAGAATCGATACCTTCAACGCGATTATATAATATAAAGGTTTGACCTTCGCGAGATAACTCCTTGATTATAGCGTCACGAAGCAAAGCCTCGCTCTCTTCTAAAACGAACACTTGAACGGGTATTCTAGTTGTCGGAGGAGTATTGATTATACTAATATCCCTTATTCCGCTTAACGACATATGCAAAGTTCTTGGTATTGGCGTTGCTGAAAGAGTAAGCGTATCAACGTTCTTTTTTAAAAGTTTAATCTTCTCTTTATGTTCAACGCCAAATCTTTGTTCTTCGTCGATAATAAGAAGGCCTAAATCAAAAAACTCAACGTCCTTTGAAAATAATCTATGCGTACCTATAACTATGTCGATTTCACCGTTTTTAATTGCTTGTAAAGTTTTTTCTTGCATTGCAGGAGTTCTAAATCTGTTTAAAACACCTATTCTCAAGCCAAACTGCGCGAACCTTTTTACGCAAGTCATATAATGTTGCTCACTTAAAATAGTAGTTGGCGCAATAAACGCAACTTGCTTACCGTCAACTATTGCCTTAAAAGCAGCACGCAAAGCCACTTCCGTTTTGCCATACCCAACGTCACCGCAAATAAGTCTATCCATAACGCGCGAACTTTCCATATCGTTCTTAACTTCGTTTATGGATTGAAGTTGATCTTCAGTTTCTTCAAATTCAAAGCTTTCTTCAAAGGCACGCATTAGCTCGTCGTCAGCACTAAAAGCGTAACCTTTTTGCTCTTTGCGCTCGCGGTATAAAGCCTTTAAATTTATAGTAAGTTTGGCTATAGATTGTTTAACGCGCTCTTTAACCTTCTCAAACTCATTCGAACCAATACGTGAAAGGTTGGGTTTTTCTTCCCCACCAAGATACTTTGACAAACAGTCCATTCTGTCAACGCAAACGTATAACATATCGCCACCGCGATACTCAATTGCAACGTAATCTTTAGTAGAGTCTGTTGTAGTTATCCTTTTAGTTCCGCGAACTATACCCACACCGTGAACTTCGTGTACACAAAAATCACCTATTTCGGGCGCGTTATAAATGTCGTTTCTTTTTCGTTTAATCTTTTTTTCGCGATCTTTTTTACCGAATAAATCGTTCGTTCCTATAAGAACGAATTTACCTTCGTGATAAATAAAACCGCTTGCAAGATAAAAAGTAGTAATCTTTACACCCTGAAAAGAATCAGGAAAATTATCGCCAAGGTCAGAGTAAATTTTTCTATCCTCAAGCATATTAAAGGTACGCTCAGCTCTTTCACCGTTACCACAACACACTAATACTCTATAACCCAATCTTTTCCAGTTTTTAATGTCTTCAAAAAAGTCTTCAGGGCGAAGTGAATACCTTGGAATAGGCGTGCAATTTAGCCTATAAGTTTTTAGTGGCGAGAAAAAGTTTACTGCAGTAGTTAAACTTTGAACTGCTAATTTTCTATTAAAATTAAGTTCCTTTAAAAGCCCGTCGGGTGTTTTTAATTGATTTATGGTAAAGGAAAAACACTCACAATTCCTTTTTAGCGACAAACATCTTTCGCTATGTTCTTTTAAAGCACCCATAAGCGAATCGTTTAAAAGTTTACACTCATCGTAAACGACAACCGTACTTTCCCCCATATAATCACTTATTTTACCCTTCATTGAATCAAGAAGTGGCAAAATAAAAGAAAGTGATGGATGCGTTTTATCGTTATCCAGTCTTTCATTTAATTCACTAGCTATGTCCTTAGCCTTTGAGCTAAACATATTAACTCCAAAAGCTCGCACCTCTTCACGAAGTTTATTTTTAATAAGTGAAACTTCACTATCGTCGATATAAAAATCTACGGTAGGTAAAAAAACTAATCTTTTTAAAGTACCGCTTAGTTTTCCACCGAGCGAATCAAAATACCTAATATTTTCAAGCTCATCGCCAAAAAAATCTAAACGAACGGGAGCTTCTGCATTTATGGGAAATATGTGAATTATATCACCGCGAACTGTAAATTCGCCCTTTTTTTCAATCTCTTCTACCCTTGAATAGCCAAGCGAAACAAACTTTGAAATTAAACGTTCGAAGGAATATTCCTCTCCTTGTAAAATTTCATAGTGGCTTATCTTTTTGGGAATTAACTGTAATAAAGATTCAACTGTAGCAACTAAAAAATCTGCACCAAGAGATAATTGATATAGAGCGTAAATTCTTGAGTACAAACTATCTTTATTAAAAGCTTTATTAAAAAGCAAAACGTCGTCTTTTGCGGGCAAATGAACAACCTTTTTACCGGTAAACGCCATAAGTTCGCGACTAGCCGCCTTTGCCGTAATTTCATCTTTTACAACGTAAACCACGGGTTGGTTTATAACCGAAGCAATATGACATTTTTCAGAAAACGATACGCCAAAAACCGCAGTGGGTATCCCACTACGGACGTCGGTTACGAGCGAATTTAACTGCTCAAATAAATTTTCAGGTTGTATATATTTACTTAACATATAGCTTTAATATCTACCAAAATAGCCGTTAATTAATATATAGGTGCACTTTTAGTTAGCTTTACCATTAAAATTCTGGCGTAATTGTTCAATAGAATCTCCAAGTGCAAAGTGGTAAGCGCACTCGCTTGCTTTTACTAATGCAGGCGCTATAACTTCAAAATCTTCCTTGGTTATATTCATCAAAACGTAATCGATTAAAGGAATTTCTGGGTGAGTATTTTTAGCGCCAACTCTTAAGCGCATAAAGTTTTGCCCTATATATGAAGTTATGCTCCTCATACCGTTATGTGTACCTGGTGAGCCTTGCGGACGAAAACGAATGCTCCCCTTATCTATATCAATATCATCGTAAATAACCAACACGTCTTGTGGTAATACCTTATAAAAAGCCATAAAGGCACTAACACACTCACCGCTGTTATTCATATAGGTTTGTGGTTTTACAAGTAGCACCTTTTCGCCGTTAAGGTTACATTCCCCGTAAACGCCCTTTCTACCCGTTTTATTTAACTCACAATTTAGTTTTTTAGCCAACAAATCTAACGTTAAAAAACCTAAATTATGATAATTGTTTTCATACTTAGCACCGGGGTTTCCCAGCCCAAAAATAATCTTCATACCACTCACCTAAGGTAAAAAAGGGGCAACTTTATGCCCCTTTAGTAAAATTTTATTTAAATTGATAAATTATTTATCGTAAACTTCACTCATTTTCTTATCAAGATAAATGTTTTCAATAGCTTTTGCAAGAAGATGAGCAACTGAAAGAATTTCAATTTTATCGATTCTCTTTTCTTCTGGTAAATTAATTGTGTTTAAAATCACCAACTTTTTGATAGGCGATTTTTTAATTCTTTCAATAGCCATGCCAGATAATACTGCGTGAGTACAGCAAGCGTAAATTTCCTTTGCGCCTGCCTTTTCAAGAGCTTCAGCACCTTGACAAATAGTTCCTGCCGTATCGATAAGGTCGTCAACTATTAAACAACTTTTACCCTTAACGTCGCCTATAATATTCATAATTTCAACTTGATTTGCTTTAGGACGGCGTTTATCGATTATAGCCATAGGCACGTCAAGTTTAGTAGCAACTTTTCTTGAGCGTGCAACAGAACCAACGTCGGGCGAAACCACTACCCAGTTTTCGCTATTTTCTTTCATAAGTCCGTTTTTAAAATATCTGCAAAGAATTGAACCACCTTCTAAGTGGTCAACGGGGATATCGAAAAATCCTTGAATTTGTGCAGCGTGAAGATCAACGGTTAATACTCTGTCTGCCCCTGCTGAGGTAATAATATCAGCAACCAACTTTGCAGTAATCGGATCACGTGGGCGAGCCTTACGATCTTGTCTTGCATAGCCAAAGTATGGCATAACAGCAGTAATTCTACCAGCAGAAGCTCTACGAAGTGCGTCAATACAAATTAAAAGTTCCATCAAGTTTTCATTAACTGGGCTTGAAGTTGATTGAACGATAAACACGTCGCGACCACGAACGGTTTCTCCAATATGAACGCTTGTTTCCCCGTCTGAAAAGTGACCTACTTCAATGTTTCCAAGCTCTAATTGCAATTCTTTAGCGATTTCTTCTGCGAGCGGTTTGTGAGAGTTACCTGTGAACAACTTAATTTCCGTACTATGAGTTATCATAATTCCTCCACTACTGTTTGTATAATTGCTAATTAATGATATTAAAATTTGACTAAATAGTCAACCAATAACTAAACAAATTTAAAAATTGTAAATAAAATTTATTTTTTTACGCCTTTTTCTCTTGAAAAAACAAAGTTTTCCCATTCTTTTTTACATTCTTCAAGCAAAACTCCACCCACCACTTCTACTTTGTGATTTAACCCACTTTTTGAAAGTATGGCTTCGTTGCTTTTAAATGCACCGGATTTGGGTTCGTACATTCCAAAAACCAATCTTTTTATTCGCGAAGAAACAATTGCTCCTGCACACATTGCACAAGGTTCTAAGTTAACGTACATCTCACATCCGTCAAGTCTCCAACCAAGCTTTTTAGACGCTTTGATTATCGCCAAAATTTCAGCGTGATATACCGCACAGTCCTTTCCCTCTTTTTGGTTTCGCGCCCTTGCAATAATTTCCCCGTTTTTAACTATTACCGCCCCAACCGGAACTTCACCTTTTTTAAAGGCTAGATTAGCTTGTTTAAGCGCAAGTTTCATATATTTTTTATCTGATAATAGCTGTACCTCTTGCTGTTTTTTAATTTTCTCAAGATGTTTTGTCGATTGTATTAAACCGTTCATTTGTGATATTTTCCCCCACCGGCAATCATAAATCCGCGGTAAATTTGCTCGCAAAGCATTAGGCGAAATAAGGTATGAGGAAAAGTCATATCCGAAAAAGAAATCAACTTGTCGGCGCGTTTTTTAACCTCACTACTTATCCCACAAGAAGAGCCTATAACAAAGGTAATCTCGCCAATGCTATCTTTTGCGCTAATAAGCAACTTTGAAAACTTTTCGCTACTTAATTTTTCGCCCTCAATAGCCATAACCACTATAAAACCGCGCAGTTTTTTTATAATTTCTTCACTCTCGCGCTGTAAAGCGGTGCTTTCTATAATATCTTCCAAGCTCTGTTCTTTACATTCGATAATGTTAAACTCGCAAAAGCGTGACATTCTTTTAGCATATTCGGCTATGCCCTGCTCGAAATATTTTTCTTTAACTTTGCCAACCGCAACGATATTTACCTTAAACATAACCACCTATTGAAACAAATTTACTACCCACGTTACTAAACAAACCACTATTCCAAAAGAAGAAAAAATTAAAAAATTCTTTCTTTCGTTTTTTACTGAAACAATTTTTGAAAAATCTTCTTTAAGCTTTTGGTCGGCTTCGGGGTTTTTGCAACCTTTCCATAAATATAATAAGCTTAACACAAAGGTTATCATTCCAACCGCCATTAGAAGTATTTGCAACCAAAGTTCAAAAGTAAAGGTTGGCGAAACAAATTGGTTATAGGTAACCAAATAAAAATTATTAATAAAATGGAAAAGCATTGCCGGCAAAATAGACCCGCTTCGTATAGTTAAAAGAGTTAAAACCCCGCCTATTACTAACTGATATGCCGTTTGTGCAGGATTTTTATGGTAAAGCGAAAAAATTACCGCGCATAAAATTACGGCAAAATAATCGCCAAGCCTTCTACATCCATTTAAAATAAGCCCACGAAAAATACATTCCTCAAAAAATGCAGGTAACGCACATACCGTTATGATGCATAGAATATAATCGCCTATAGAAGAATTAGGCAAGGTAATCGAACTAACCTCAAAACCCAAACTTTCAAGTGCATAAATAAATTTTTCGTTGAGCCAACCAAGCCCAAAAAGAGAAGAAAAAGCAAAGGCTATTGCTAAAAGATAATATCTCGTTTGGCATCTTTTAAACCCTATCGTAAGTGCAAAATGCATACTTTGGCGTTTAAGAGTATAAAAAAGTATTCCGCCTAGTGATAGGGCTGGAATTGCAAAACTTAAATGAACGTAAAGCGCGCTATTTAAAAATTCTTGGTCTTCGCCAAGCCCCATAGCAACTATAATAACGCTAAATATTACCGAAACAACCAAAGAAAAAAACACGGCAAGGGTAAAAACTAACCCTGCGTCTGCACCCATAAGTATAAAGTTTTTTTGGTTATTTGAATGATTTTTCATTTTTAAACCTTTGCGCTTTGTTTTTATAGGTTAATTATACAATAAATTAACGAATAAGTAAAGGCTTTTTGAGCATACATTCTAATACTTTGCCCATTTTAACGAACGATTTAATGCTTTTACCATTCAACTAACTAATATACGAATTTAAAAAATATAAAAACCTCCTTTTTTTGTTTGACAACCTTAGAAAAGAATGATATACTTTGTTTGAACATTTGAAGAATTGTTCAAGTATAGGTGATGTATGAATTATTTAAGCAAAGAAGAATTAAACGACGAAATACAAAAAGAAAAAACAACCGACCTCGTAAGGCGAAAAATTGCAAGTGAAGAAAAAATTTATGATTTAGCCGAACTTTTTAAGGTTTTTGGCGACAGCACTCGAACAAAAATTTTATGCTGTTTAGAGGTAAAAGACCTTTACGTTGGGGAAATTGCAGATATTTTAAACATGAGTATTTCAGCCGTTTCACATCAACTTCGCGTTTTAAGAAACGCTAAATTAGTGCGTGGGGTAAAGGAAGGAAAAGAAGTTAAATATTCGCTTGACGATAATCACGTTATGATGATTATTTCCTGTGCCCTTACCCATCTAAACGAAAAGGATTAAAAGGGATAATAAAACTTATTTTATTAACCATTAAAAAACTAAAGATAAAATTACGGAGAGAAATTATGAAAAAAATTTTTAAAATGCAAAACGTTGACTGCGCGCATTGTGCTATGAAAATGCAAAATGAAATTGCAAAAATTGATGGCGTAAGCTCGGCTTCAGTTAACTTTTTAACGCAACGCTTAACTCTTGAATTTGATGAAAGTAAGCAAGAATCAATATTAGAACAAGCAAAAAAAGCTTGCAAAAAAATTGATAGCGACGCTGAAATAATTGCATAATATGAGCAAATTAACAAAAAAGCAAAAACGAAGTGCCAACCGCATTTTAATATCGCTGTTTTTGTTTTCTCTTTTTCTTATTGTTTTTAGATTTATTTACACTCTAAATGTCGATAGTGAGCTTATAGCCAAACTTTTGCCAGTTTTTTTATGGCTCGGTCTATACGTATTCGTTGGATTTGAGCTAATTATAAAGGGCTTTAAAAATATTATAAACAAACAGCTTTTAGGCGAAGATTTTTTAATGCTTGTTGCAAGTTTAGGTGCGTTTGGTCTTGGTATTTATAACCTATTTACAAGCCATATTACCGAAGGTTTTGAAGAGTCGGTGGCGGTGGTTTTATTTTATCAAGTAGGTCAACTTTTTGAAAGCATAGCAACCGAAAAATCGCGCCAAAGCATTAAAGAACTTTTAGACATTTGCCCCGATACCGCAAACCTGATTATCAACGGCGAAAGAAAGGAGGTTTTTTGTGAAGAGGTTGAAGTTGGCAATATAATTGCTATTTACCCCGGCGAAAAAGTTCCACTCGACTGCACCGTAATAAAGGGTGAAAGTTCAATTGACAACAAGGCTTTAACTGGCGAATCACTTCCCGTTGACGTTAAAGAAAATAGTGTTTTATTAAGTGGCGGAATAAATCTTACCGGCGAGCTTATTTGCAAGGTTAACAAAACTTTTAATGAAAGCACCGCTACTCAAATATTAGAACTAGTACAAAACGCAACAGAAAAGAAAACAAAAACCGAAAACTTCGTTTCAAAATTTGCAAGATATTACACTCCAACCATTATTGCATTGGCTATTTTAACAGCTATTATTCCACCTATTTTTTTGGGCGGATTTGACACATGGCTTTATCGCTCACTATCTTTTTTAGTCGTTTCATGCCCTTGTGCTCTTGTAATTTCCGTTCCAATGACCTACTTCGTTGCTCTCGGTAAAGCTTCGCAAAGAAAGGTTTTAATTAAAGGAAGTTGTTATTTGGAAAGTTTAGCCAAAGCAAAAACTTTTGTTTTTGACAAAACGGGTACGCTAACCAAAGGCGAATTTGCAATTAAAGAAATAATTCCTGAAAACAATAAAGAAGAAATCTTACGCCTTGCATATATAGCGGAACAAAATAGTTCACATCCAATAGCTAAATGTATAACCAACGCGTATATGGGCGAAAAAGTTAGCGGATATACTCACGCTAATTTTGCAGGGTTTGGCGTTAAAGCAGTTAAAGATAACGAACAAATACTTTGCGGTAATTATTCTCTTTTACAAACGTATAATATTATTCCTCCTATAACTAAAAATGGCGCAATTTATATAGCAAAAAACGGCAAATATATTGGTTTAATCACCGTTGAAGACACTATTAAAAGTGAGGTTAACGACGTTATAGCCACACTTAATAAAGAAAACTGCCATACCGTAATGCTAACCGGCGATGGTTTTGAAACAGCTAAAGCAGTAAGCGAAAAGATTGGCGTTAATCAGTTTAAAGCAAATCTTTTACCAAAAGATAAGTTGCTTGAAGTTGAAAAGCTTTTAGAAAATCAACAATCTAATAGTTCACTATGTTTTGTTGGTGACGGCATAAACGACGCACCCGTTTTAATGAGAAGCGACGTAGGGGTTGCAATGGGCGCTCTTGGTAGCGATGCAGCCATTGAAAGTGCCGACGTTGTACTATTACGAGATAATTTGCAAGATTTACTGTATGCAAAAAAACTTTCAAAGCGTGCGGTACGAATAGTAAAACAAAACGTAATTTTTTCAATTTTAATTAAGTGCCTAATACTCGTTTTATCATTTTTCGGTATAACTAACATTTGGGTTTCAATTTTTGGTGACGTTGGCGTTGCCGTTTTAGCAATTTTAAACGCCTTAAGAGTTTAAAATGATTTAACAATAAAAAAACTGCAAGAGAATAAAACTCTTGCAATTTTTTTCTTTTATCAATATTCCATATAAAAATGTGCGTATATCACGTTAATCGCGCTATACGCAAGTTTTTATTAATTTCTTTTATCAATACTCTGCTAATAAATTTAATTAAAAAATTCTATCAAATTCGTTAAAATAACGATTTCTTTATTTAATTTACTTAATCACAACAACCCTAATAATATATAACCGTACGATTATTACCAATCTTGTTTAATATTAGTTTTAATATCATCGTAATAATCAAAATATTTACGGCGATAATCTTGTTGCTCACGCTTTTTTTGCGCTGTTGATTTTGGGCTTGGCTTATTTGAAAGGACCTTTTTTTCTTCACTCTTAACAGCGTTTTGATTAGATAAATTTTCTTGCATATAAAAATCTCCGTATAACAATTAGGCGAATTGCCCTGCAATCCGCCATAGAAACAAGTTTTTAAATAAAATTAATCGTTGTTTTCTTCAGAGTGTTCGATAACTACGCTATCCTTATAGTAACCACAGTGTGGGCAAACCTTGTGTGGTTGCTTACTTTCGTGGCATTGAGGACATTCTACAAGTGTAGGCATAGCTGCCTTGTAGTTGCTTGCAAATCTCTTGTTTCCTCTTTGTTTTGAAATTTTTCTCTTAGGAACTGCCATCTCTATGCACCTCTCTTTTTGTAATTTTAATCGTTATTATGACCGCAATCACCTTTGTTAAGATTTGTACCACAAACGGGGCATAAACCTTTACAATCGGGTTTACAGTAAATTACGGTTGGTTGGCTTAATATTAATTCTTCGTTAACGCAAGTTGTTAAATCAACCTTACCGCTTTTATATAAATACTCGCCATCTTCGGGATAAAGTGAGTACTTTGCAAAATAATTATGCTCAACTGCGCAAATTGCGCGATCTAAGCATCTTGAACAAGCTGACGCTACTGTATAGTATAAAGTAATATTAGCTAAAACGTTTTTACCTTCCATCCAAAGCACAGCTTTAACCTTAACGGGAGAATCAAACTCACCTTCGGGAAGTGATACGATTAAATCGTTTGAGGGATTATATTCAAACTCTTTTGCAATTTCGCCGTTTGCTGATTGCATAATATCAATAACGTTTATAAGCATATTATATACCCACACCTTATCGTGCGCTGTCAATTATACAGTAAAATAAAAGCATTGTCAAATACTTTTAACTGTTTTAGAGCAATTTCGCACTTATTTTACTAAATTTTTACTTAAATTCGCTTAAGCAATATATAAAGTTATTACTTAACCGAACTTGCAAGTTCAGCAGTATCTCTGGCGATAACAAGTTCTTCGTTGGTAGGAATAATTAACACCTTAACTTTACTACCTTCGCCGGTAATATCGCAAATGCCATCGGTTGGGTTATCATTCTTTTCTAAATCGATTACAACGCCCATATATTCTAAATCGGTAGCAATTGCTTTTCTAACAAGTTCGTCGTGTTCGCCAATACCTGCAGTGAAAACGATACAGTCAACACCACCCATAGCAGCAGCGTATGAACCAACGAATTTTTTGCAAGAATAGTTAAAAATATCAAGCGCAAGTTGAGCGCGGTGGTTATCTTGCTTTGAAGCGCTAGTTAAATCTCTAAAGTCGCTTGAAACGCCTGAAACGCCCGAAACGCCTGATTCTTTATTACAAATTCTAACAAGTTCTTTAATATCAACGTTTAATTTACCAGCTAAGTATTCTAAAATAGCAGGGTCCAAATCACCCGTTCTAGTTCCCATAGGAACACCGCCAAGTGGTGTGAAGCTCATTGAAGTATCAACGCACTTGCCATTTTTAACGGCAGCGATTGATGAACCGTTACCAAGGTGGCAAGTAATAACCTTAAATCCTTCTTCAGGGTTAACGCCTAAATATTTAGCAGCTTCTGAAGAAACGAAACGGTGACTAGTACCGTGAGCACCGTAACGGCGTACTCTATATTTTGTATAAAATTCATAAGGCAAACCAAAGATGTAAGCCTTTTCTGGCATCGTTGCGTGGAAAGCGTTATCAAAAGTAGCTACCATAGGAACGTTAGGCATAACTGCTTTACAAGCAAGAATACCCTTAATATTTGCCGGTTGATGAAGTGGCGCAAGTTCGATATTATTTTCGCAAACCTTCATAACTTCGTCGTTAATTAAAACCGAACGATCGTATTCCCCACCACTGTGTAAAACTCGGTGACCAACAGCGTCGATTTCATCCATCGATTTAATTGCACCGTGATTTTCATCAACTAAAGTTTTTAAAGTAAGTTCAATTGCAGCAGTATGGTCGGGCATCGCACTTTCAATAGTAACTTCCTTTCCGTTTGCTTTGTGTTTTAAAAATGAACCTGGTAAACCAATTCTTTCACAACCACCCTTAGCAATTGCTTTTTCGGTTGCCATATCGATAAGTTGGTACTTAAGTGAAGAGCTTCCAGCGTTAATAACAAGTACTTTCATAAATATATTACTCCTTAATTTTTACCCTTTAATTCGTTTAATAAATTACCATTCGATAGTAGATTGTAATGCAGTCATAGCAACGGCTAAAACGATATCTTCAGCCTTGCAACCTCTTGATAAGTCGTTCATAGGCTTTGCAAAACCTTGACAGATAGGACCAACAGCCATAAATCCGCCTAAACGTTCAGCAATCTTATAACCAATATTTCCAGCATCAAGGTCAGGGAAAATTAAAACGTTTGCATTACCTGCAACTGGTGAGTTAGGTGCTTTTAATTTTGCAACGGATGGAACGATTGAAGCATCGAATTGAAGCTCGCCGTCGATAAGAATTTCAGGAGCAAGCTCGTGTGCCTTAGCAACAGCCGCACTAACCTTTGCAACGTCATCGTGCTTTGCGCTACCCTTAGTTGAAAATGATAATAGAGCAACCTTAGGATCGATACCGATAAGAGCCTTTGCGCTCTTAGCTGCAGAAACCGCAATAAAAGCAAGTTTATCTGGGTCTGGATTAGGTTCTAAACCGCAATCAGAGAAAATAAACGCTCCGTCTTTACAGTATTGGTTGCCTTGCTCAGGCGCAACCATTAGGAAAAAGCTTGATACTAGTGGAACGCCCTTTGCCGTTTTAATAATTTGTAAGCCTGGGCGAAGAGTGTTTGCCGTTGAATGGCAAGCGCCTGAAACTAAACCGTCAACGTCGCCAGCTTTTAACATTAAAGTACCAAAATAAGTACTTTCGCAAGCAGTTTGTTCTGCTTGTTCGTAAGTCATACCCTTTGCCTTTCTTAATTCGTATAAAAGTTCAGTATATTCTTTTAACTTAGGGCTAGTTTTAGGATTAACGATTTCAACACCGGTTAAATCAACGGTTGGATTATCAGCCTTAATTTGATCGGGATCGCCAAGTAAAACGATTTTTGCTATTTTTTTAGCAACGATATCAGCAGCAGCGGTAACTACTCTGCTATCTTCGCCTTCGGTTAAAACGATTGTTTTGTTAAGAGCTTGCGCGCTTGAAATAAGTTTATTGATAAGTTCAGACATAACTTTCTCCTTATTCGGCAAAAAAAGTTGAATTTTTTTGCACTTTAGTGTATCATATTAATGGCAACAACGGTTGCCACGATTATATATTATAATATAGTTTTATTAAAAAGTAAAGTGAACGAGGTGCAATTTTGAAAATCGGGCTAACTATTTGTGAATACAATCCCTTTCACAACGGGCATTTGTATTCGCTAAACCAAATTAAAAAACAACTTAATCCCGATGCTCTTATCGTTATTATGAGCGGTAACTTTACCGAACGTGGCGAAACTGCGATTATGCATAAATACCAGCGCGCAACCCACGCCATTAAAGCTGGGGCTGATATAGTTATCGAACTACCAACCGTTTTTGCAACCGCACCTGCCGAAATTTTTGCTAAAGGCGCTGTTAAACTTTTAAACGAACTTAAGGGCGAAAAAACTTTATGCTTTGGGGTTGAAAGTGGCGATAAAAGTGGGCTTATAGCAGCGGCAACGGCACTTTCAAACGAAACTAATGATTTAAAAAATTATATTAAACAATATTTAAACGAAGGAAATTCTCTTGCAAAAGCGCGCTACCTTGCGCTTGAAAAAACACAGCCAAAAGAGGTTGATTTATCATTAACGACTACCCCAAACAACATTTTAGCGCTTGAATATACAAAGGCTATTATTGAACAAAATTGCAACATGGATATACTTCCTATCACTCGCACGGGCACGGGCTATAAGTCACTTGAGATTAACGATAATATTTGCTCGGCAATGGCAATACGGCAGTTTATTCAAAAAGGCGAAAAAGAACAATGTAAAGATTTTGTTCCAGATTACGTTTATAATGATTTACCATCAGTTTTACCTTCGTGCGACCATTTACAAATCTATAGTTTAGCATTAAAAACAAAGGAAGAATTAAAACAAATTTTAGATTGCACCGAAGGGCTTGAAAACAGAATTAAGGCAATTTTAAAGGACAATTTAACAAAAGAAGAATTTTTACAAACCCTTTGCACTAAAAGATATACTTCAACTAGATTATCACGTATAATGCTTTCAAGTATGCTTGATATAAAGGCAAACTTTATAAAAGAATGTTTAAAAGAAAGTTTATATTTAAAGGTTTTAGCAATTAAGGAAGATAAACTTTCACTACTTTCAACACTTAGCAATAACACGCCTTTTATTATGCGTAAAAGTGATGCGGATAATTTAAAAGAAACCGCCCTTAAATGTTTCGAAAAGGACGTTTTCGCAAACGATATATATAACCAAATTACAAACAAAAAAACAAACGAATACCATACTAAAATTATAAAGTAGCAACAAAAAAACCTATCTATAACGCGATTAACGGTGCATTATTATGAAAACTCTTTGCGTAACGGGCCACCGCCCCGAAGGCTTGCCTTGGAAAAAAGATAAAGATTGCTTAATGTATAAGCAGTTTATAAAGCAACTTAAAACCAACGTTGAATACGCTATAAATAAAGGCTACACCCATTTTATATCGGGCGGAGCACTAGGTATTGATTGCGATTTTGCTAGCCTTATTTTGCTTTTAAAAAAAGAATATCCTTCAATCACGCTTGAAATTGCAGTTCCTTGCAAAACGCAAAGTAGCGGTTGGTGTGCGGATGACAAGGCAGAATACGATTATATTTTAAATAATGCCGATAAAGTTACGGTTTTAAGTGAAAAATACTACCCATTATGTATGCTTAAGCGCAACGAATATATGGTTGATAAAAGCGACGCTGTTTTGTGCTGTTTTAATGGTGTAAAAAGGGGCGGAACTTATAGCACTATTAAATACGCCCAAAAACTGGGCAAAAGCTTTTTAGTAATAGATTTAAGCGAACAAGCCCCAAACGGTGGCAATCAAATGCTATTTTTTAAAGATAAAGTTATATAAATTATTAACAAACTTCAACAAAAATATCAAAGTGCCCGATAATCAACCTATCGGGCACTTTTTTATTGTCATGTTGAGAGTGGTCGAAGTATCTAACAAATAAGCCTATAGCGCGATTTACCCACACTATAGGCTTTTAAGGTTATTTAATTAGGCTACCATATTTTTGGTGTACCATCAACGTAATGCCAATAGTTACCACTCTTAGTAGGCTTGGATGAACTATACCAATATACTGGGCAGTTCGAAGCATTCCACGCGTTGTTCCAAGAACTTGGTTTGCTTTTTGCTTCACAATATATAGTAAGATTATCACACTCATTAAACGAATACCCTCTAATCGAAGTTACCGAATCAGGTATTATTACCGAAGATAGTGAATCACAAGTAGAAAATGCACCGTAATCAATTTTAGTTACACTTTCGGGAATAATAAATGATTTATCATTTTTACCAATTGCATATTGAATTAAAGTTGTTTTATTTTTATTATATAGATTTCCATTTAACGAACAATAATTTCCATTATATTCACTTACACTAATTGAGATTAAAGAATAACAGTGACCGAAGGCTGCCTCACCTATTAAAGTTACATTAGAACCTATCTTTACCGAAGATAGCGAACTACACAAATAGAACGCCGTATTACCAATTGTCGTTACGCCGTTAGGAATCACAACCGAAGATAGTGAATCACAACCAAAAAACGCATCATCACCAATAGTTGTTACACTATCACTTATTACAACCGAAGATAGCGAATCGCAACCAGAAAACGCCCCCTCACCTATTACAGTAACACTTCTTGGTATTACTATCGACTTTAAAGAATCGCAGTCTTTAAATTCCTCTCTCTCTATTTCTGTGACTCCTTCTGGAATAGTAAACTCGCTAACTCGTCCTAACTTCACATAATATCCATAATAACCATTTTGTAGAAAAATCTTAGGAAGTTCTTTAGAAAAGAAATAATATCCCCCAAAAGCAATAGCAATTATCAAAATAAAAGTAATTATAACTTTGGTTACACGTTTTCTTTTTATTCTTCTTTTCTCGTCCTCTGCTTGTTTAATCGCTTCTTCCTCTCTTGCTTTTTTCTGAGCAAGCAGTTCAAGGCGTGTTCTTTCGCGCTCATCAGCCATAGCCTTTTTCTTAGCAGCCAATTTAGCCGCCTCTTCTTCTTTTTCGCGTTGTTTTGCAAGTTTTGCTTGTTCGGCACGAGCCTTTTCTTGCTCTTTTTTACGCCTTTCGGCAATTGCATCGGCTTGCTCTATTGCAAGTTCTAAGGTTCTTTCCCTATTGCTATCGCTTGAATAAATTAAATAAGATTGAAACTCTGGTAAGCTTTTTAATGAAATATCTGATTTCAATATTTCTTTATCGTTTTTTGACTTAGTTTTAATTAAACAAAGCGTCCAATAAATATTTGCGCTAGTTTCGTTTTCGCTAACAATAAGTGAAATTAATTCTTCTGCCTCTGCAAAATCGCCAGCTTTTACAGCCTTTTTAACAATTTGCAACACCTCTTTTCTGTGAATACTGTTATCTCTAGAATATTGTAAAACAGTTTTTACCCATCCACAATAACTTACTTTATAATTATCATATAAATGCCCTAATAAAAAAGCAATTTCACTTTCTGGGTCGCTACTGTACTTTAAAACTTCTTCAAATAATTCTTTTGCTTTTACGTTATCATTTTGCTCAAGTTTAATAAAAAATAAGTCTCTAAGTGCAATAACGTTACCTTTGTCAACTGAAAGAACGTTATAGATACATCTAATTTTACTCATTGTATCAACTGTTTTTTCAGCAAAACGCAAATTGTAATCGATATATCTATCAACCTCGTCACTGTGTAAAGTCTTTAAAAGTACGCAAAAACTTTTATACTTATCCCCCTCTATAGCGCGATTAAAAGCCTTTTCTATTTGATTTGGTCTATTATCGTACTCAAACGGCAAAATTAAATTAAGCAACTCGGCATAGTAATTATCATCGATTACCACTTCGTAAAGATGATTCAAAAGATCGCCAGATTGTTTTTTATCACCATTAACAATAGCCCTTTCAAGCATTGCTATATCACCATCATTTATCGACGTAGGTTTTTTTCTTTTATATTTTATTTGTAAGGCTTTAAAGTTCGCCTCGCTACTTTCGGGATTTTCCACTAAAACTTCATTTAAAAGTTTTTCGGCCTCAGCAAACATTTGCGCTTTTAAATAGGTATCAACAAGACCTAGTTTTTGTTTGTCATTAATGTTTGATTTTGCTTTATTTGCGCCAATTTCACGAGTTTTTAACTGGTTAGTGTTTAAAGTTGTTGCCTTTTTTGAAATTTGCTCACCCTTTATTTCAATGCGATCAAGTTTTTCATTTTTCTTTTGTAATTCAATAGTTGATCTTATATGCCTCAATAATATGGTAGAAAAAGACATATCGTCGGCATTTAAACATTGCCTTGAGCTTAGCACCTTTGGAAGTTCGCTAACGTCAAGGTTTTTATAAACTACAACTAAACTGTTTTTATGCTTTTCGCCCTTTTCAATACGCGATAAATATCTGCGCCATTCGTTCTTTATCCAAGGCGAACTGAAATATTCAGCCTTTTCGCCAAATACTATCATTACCTTTGCAGTTTTTATTGCATTATAAATATAAGGCTCATATTTTTCCGAAAGCTTATTTTTTAAACTTATCCTACTAAAAAATACGTTCAATCCTTCAGCTGTTAAAAGATTATACAATTCTTGTGCATCAACACTATCGTGAGTACGAGTTAAGCCATTTTCACGGTCGCTATCTTTAAATGAAATAAAAACGTCGTATTCGGGCTCTTTTCTTGCTACTTCAAGCCACTCTACGCGCACCTTTTCAATATATTCTGCTTGCTTTTTATAACTTTCACTAATTTCACTTGGGGCTAACGATATAGCCTTTATAACGTCTTTGTGATTTAAAAAGGAGCTTTCCGTTATATTGTTACAAGTGGGCACTCTTTTATGCTCATTAATATCAACAACGTACAAAATAGCGTTTAAAGATAGTGCTTTACCCCAATACGCCTCGTGATCGTTATTGTTTTTTAATAAAATATCGTCAAACAGTTCGGTTGCCTTTTCAAAATCGCCAACTCTTAAGGCTTCCCACGCGTTAGCGCGCTGAACAGCGTGAATATCATCAGCTAAATCAGCAACCCAAACGTTTCCACAGTAATTACAGGTATAATTATTCCCCTGCCTTACAAGCGGTTGCCCACACGATTTACATACAATTTGCTTTAACCCTTCCATTTGTGTTCTCCTTAGTAAAACAAAAAAGTGCCGATGCAAAAGCAAACGACACCTAATAAAAGTGCTTTCCTCTTTTGCTGCGACACAAAACATATAACTATCCTGTAAAAAAGATTTTATGTAACGCGAAAATGTACACTTCTACCCGAGAAGTATACTTTTTTACAGAATAAAGTTTTGGTCGCGAGTTTAGTATAGCACTTTTGCCTATTTTATGCAAGTTTTTTATATATTTATAAAAAAAATAATTAAAACACCCAAAAGTTTTCACCTTTCAAAGCGTTATTTTATAGTCATTCTAATATTGTTTCATCTATCATGACCTTTCGACTTACGCTCAAGGTAACAGTTCTACGCGTTGGGCGACTAAACAGATGCTCAAACTGCATTATTTAGCACTTACGAAATTCCGTCTAAAAGTAATCTATCAGCAATTAGCGCGATAAACTCGCTATTTGTAGGCTTTTCGTTCTCGCCGTAAGCACGCACGCCAAAAAGTGCGTTAAAACTTTCAATTCTTCCGCGATTCCAAGCAACTTCAATAGCGTGGCGTATTGCCCTTTCAACCTTGCTTGCACTTGTGTTAAACTTTTCGCCTATTGCAGGATAAAGCTTTTTGGTTATACTATTTATAATTTCGGGGGTTAAAACGGCAAGTTTCACACCTTCGCGCAAATATCCGTAGCCTTTAATATGCGGTGGTATTCCCATACCTATAAATATCCTACTAATCTTTTCGTCGATACTGCTATCACGCCCGTTAAATACCGGCTTTGAAAAGTTTTTCTTTTCTTCCTTTTGCCCTATTCCGTCTAACCTATCGATTAATGCCGTGTAATTTATGGGCTTTACCATATAGTAACTCGCGCCTGCATTAATCGCGTTTTGCATTAATTCACCATGCGAAACAACGCTTACTACTATACATTTAGTTTTAGGCGAAATTTCCTTAACCTTTTCAATAACCCAAATACCGTCACCGTTGCGTATCATAAGCGCAGTAATTAAAAAATCGGGCTTTTCTTTTT
The DNA here is from genome assembly GCA_045589175.1 of Christensenellaceae bacterium. Classification (GTDB taxonomy): domain Bacteria; phylum Bacillota; class Clostridia; order Christensenellales; family Borkfalkiaceae; genus HGM11416. Next base: position 6,396 of record JAZNFS010000053.1, on the reverse strand, counting down.
TTACAAAATTAATAGCTGCGTTACTATCCGTAGTATATCCTACCACCTCAAACATTGAACTTAATCTTTCAGCACACTCTAACGCCTCTTCTTCACTAGATTGTAAAATTACTACCGTTTTCTGCATAACAAATCCTCTTTTTTGATAAATATTTACACTTCTTTTGATTTACCTAATACATTATAGCACATAAAAATTAAAAACCAAACGAAAAGTATAATAATTTTGTAAAAAATTCCTTTTAATTTTGTAAAAAATTGTTATATTTTGGGTTTTTTTGTTACAATTTAGTATTTGCCAGTAAAAAAATTAAAAAACGCACCCTAAAAAATAAGGATGCGTAGTTAAATTTATTTAATTATATTTAATTTGGTTAAACTATTTTAAATCGTTAAGAGAGGTTAGAATACTTTTATCCTTTGCTCTTTCTCCGTACTCGTCTATTTGCTTTTTATTTTGTTCGCCGTGAGTTAAACAGCCAGCGCCTCCGATGCAACCGTTAACACAAGCCATTCCCTCAATAAAGTTAGCGTCAAGCGCGTTCTTTGATTTGCGTAGTAGTGCCATTTTACACTCGTCTAAGCCATTACAAACTATAGGTTTAACCTTAAAATCAATATTTTGTTCTTTTAAAGCCTGTTCAACAGCTTGCGAAAGCCCACCGCTTCTTGCAAAAATACGCCCGTAAAACGAAGCGTCGTCTAGTGTATCTTCTTCCAAATCGCAAATTTCAATATTTAAACTATCAAATAGTGCCTGTAGTTCTTCAAAGGTAATAACGCTATCGATAAAGCCCTTATTTTCGGGCTTATTATATTCGTCTTTCTTTGCAGTACAAGGCCCAATAAAAACTATTTTACAATCGGGATCTTTTTCCTTCATATACTTAGCAAGAGTAATCATAGGCGAAGAATTAGTAGATATATATTGCTTTAAATCGGGAAAAAAGTTGTTAACGTAATCGACGAACGCCGGACAACAAGAACTTATTAAAAAACCCTTTTCAGCAAGCTCACGCGATTCGCTAGCCGAAACCATATCAGCCCCAAGAGCAGCCTCAACAACCCCGTAAAAACCCATTTTCTTAAGTCCGCTAATAACCTGGCCGGTTTTTGCATAAGTAAACTGACTGGCAATAGATGGAGCAACCATTGCATAAACTTTATAACTTGAGTTACCGTCACTAGTTTTAATTAAGTCAATAACGTTTAATATATACGACTTATCGCAAATTGCACCGAATGGGCATTGATATACGCAAGCCCCGCAGGAAATACATTTATCGTAATCTATAAACAAATCTTTACTTTCAGTAATTCCAACAGCCTTTGCCTTACAAACCACTTGGCAGGGGCGCATACGGTTGATTATTGCATAATATGGGCATACTTTTGCGCAACGCCCACACTCAACACACTTGCTTTTATCAATATGGGCAACGTGATGCACGTCGAAATATATTGCGCCAACCTTACAAACGTCTTCGCAGTGGTTTGCTAAACACCCCCTGCAAGCGCTAGTAATTTCATAGCCAGCCGAAGGACATTCATCGCAAGCTATATCTATAATTTCAATAGGTTTTTTATTCTCGCGGTTGCCACCAAGAGCAAGCTTTACACGCTTAGATAAAATTGCACGCTCTTTATACACACAACAGCTTATAGTCGGCTTTTTGCCTGGTGCAAGCTTATGAGGTATATCAACCGAAGTGTAGGCAATTCTATCATCCCACGCCTCCTTAGCCACCTCACGAAGAACTTTGTATTTTAAATGTTGAACTTTGGTGTCAAATTTTTTCATCTTTCACCCCTTAGCCGAATTAAACTTAAACTACAAACAGCAAAAATACGAGTAATTTTTTTAACCGCATAGTTTTTAATAAATCATTCTATCCACGATTTGTTAAAAAGCGATTTATCTACGGTTTATTCTTATACGCGATAAAAGCTTTTCGTTTCCGGCAACCATACCGCCACCGATAACCGTTGCAAAAGCAGGTTCTTCGCAAACATTAGCTTTGATACCCATATTATAACGGAAATAATCTTCAAGCCCTACGATTTTTGAACTACCGCCCGCAAAATACACGCCCGACCTTCTTATATCAGCCGAAATTTCGGGTGGCAATTTTGCCATAAGCATACCTGCTAATTGAAAAATTTTATCAAAAAAGGTTTTTATAGTAGGATATAAATCCTTTGCGCTAACCAAAATTGCACGTGGTTTTCCAGTAATTAAATCTCTTCCGTTAATGGTGGTTGTAGTTTGATCTTTTTCAAGCAAACTACCTATTTGAATTTTTAACTTTTCGGCAGTTAACGTTCCTATTCTTAAATCAAAATTATTTTCAATAAATTCAATAAGCATTTTATCAAGGCTTTTACCCCCAATATTAACGCTAATACCTGAAATAACCCCACCTAGTGAAACGGCTGCAATTTTGGTTGTTCCGCCACCGATATCTATTACAAAACATGGGTTAGATTCAGTTAACGGTACGCCTGCACCTAACGCGGTTAAAACGGGTGATTCAACGAAATGAATATTAAAAACTTCGCAATCGTTAAGCGCTTTTTCAAACTTTTTAATCGCACTATTATCAGTTCCACAAGGAACGGCAAAAAGTACGGACGGGCGTCTGCCAAGTTTTTTAAGCGTAACCTTATTTAAAAAGTTTTCAAGCATAAGCGACGCGTGCAATTCGTTTTCAATTTGCGATTCAAAAACTGGCGAGCTTACAATAGTTCCGTCAACAGTTCTACCTATAAGCTTTTTAGCATCAGCGCCAATAGCCTTAATTCTGCGCTTGCCCGTTTCGTTTATAGCGATAACGCTTGGTTCAGAAAGAACTACTCCTGCACCCATTTGATATATTTTGGTTTCGGATGAGCCGAAATCTATTGATAAAGTTGGCAATTTCATACCTATAGCCCCCTTTGTTTATTTTAAATCAAATTCTTTTAAAAGTTTTTCAAAAACCTCGGTAGGAAATCCTACTATATTATCGTAACTTCCCTTAGTTTCTTTTACTAAACCATATCCGTCTTGAATGCCGTATCCACCAGCTTTATCAAGACCGAGCCCGCTTTTAACGTAATCAATCTTTGTTTTTTCACTAAGTTCGTTAAATACCACGGTTGAAGCTTCAACACCGTAAACTTTTTTTTCTTTGGTAACTAGCGCGTAGCCTGTATATACGGTATGTTCGCGCCCCGAAAGTTTGGTAAGCATTGAATACTCGTCGTCGTCATCTTTTGGTTTTTGTAAAATTTCACCATTTAAAACAACTATGGTATCAGCGCCTATAACAGCGCAATCGGGATACTTTTCAAATATTTCGTTTGCCTTTGCGCTAGCAATACTTTGAGCAATTTTATCAGGAGTAAAACCTTCAACCAATACTTCTTCGCCAACGGCAGGTACTATTTTAAACTCAACGCCAAGTGCGCTTAAAAGTTCGCGACGGCGTGGCGATTTGCTTGCAAGAATAATTTCCATTTAAAACTCTTTACTTTGGGGTTGTTTCGCTAAAAAATAACGCACTACACCACTATTTTGAATTATTATATATTATTATAACTAAAAAATACTATTTTGTAAACCCTTTTTTGTATTTTTATACTAAAAACCCTCAATTATATTCTATTTAAATATTTAACACAAAAAAAGGATTAGAAAACTTAGTTCTAATCCCTTGTTTTTATATAATTATAGGTTATTCGTCTTGTTGTTTATTATTACAGTTACAGTTTCCTTTATTTTTACAATCGTTAGCGTATGGGCAACCTATGCATTTTTTACCCGATTTTTTTGCTCTTATTAAGTATAAAAGTATTAAACCAGCAATAGCGACCAAAATTAAAAGTAAAGTTATATCTTCCATATTATTTTTCCTTAGCCATTCCTTGCTTTAGTTGTTTATTAGTATTGATAGTTAATCCAACTATTACCGCAACCGCAACTAAAACTACCGCTAAACCAACGATTGCAGTACCAACGTTTAAAAGCGCAGGGTTAATTATTAACGTTCCAACCGTGTAAATTAAATAAGCTATAGTATAACCAACTGCAAGTTGAAAGGCAACGCCACCCCAAATCCATTTTGAACTTTTCATTTCGGCGTTCATTGCACCTATTGCGGCAAAACAAGGCGGAGCGTAAAGGTTAAAGGCTAAGTATGCTAAAGCAGCCACCTTAGTGATTGCTAAAACCCCAGCTACGTCGCCCCCTGCCCCTTGCATAATTGAAAAATCTTCCATATCAATAAAGTTTTCAAGCCCAACAAAGCAAACGGCAAGCGTACCAACAACGTTTTCTTTTGCAATAAACCCAGTAATCGCCGCTGCTGCAAGTTGCCAAGAAAGAACACCCACGATAGGGAATAGAAAATAAGCAAAAGGTGTGGCTATAGATGCAAGAATTGACTTATCGGCGCTTTCGGCAACCGTAAACTTCCAAGTAAAGGTTTGCATAATTTGAACTGCCATATTACAAAGAAGTATAATTGTAGCAGCTTTTACTATGTACGACCAACCACGGCTACACATTGATTTAAACGCTCCAAAAAGCGAAGGCTTTTTATATTCGGGAAGTTCAATAATAAAAAATGATTTTCTTGGCCTATAGCCCGTAACTAAGTTTATAAGCAACGCACCTACAAAAATAAGGGCGATTGCCATAAAATACATAAGCGCGCTTACCCACCAAGCGTTATCGAAAAACGCACCTGCGATTAGCGAAATAACGGGTATCTTTGCACCGCAAGGCATAAAAGGCGCAAGCATAGCAGTAGCTCTGCGTTCACGCTCGTTACGCACGGTACGGCTTGCCATAACGCCAGGAACGGCGCAACCGATTGCAATAACAAACGGTATAACCGATTTACCCGAAAGCCCTACCCTTTTAAAAATAGGATCTAAAACTACAGCCGCGCGAGACATATAACCGCAATCTTCAAGTAACGCGATTAAAAAGTACATAACCATAACCAGCGGTAAAAATCCGATAACAGCAATCAAACCGCCTATAATACCGTCAACTAAAATAGCAACGAGCACAGGGTTAGCATTTTCAAAAACGCCACGAATTATCTCTTGAAAACTTTCTAAAAGCGGAACTAAGCCAGGTATAAAAGTATCACCTATTTGCACACCCTCTGCAATCCACGCGCCAAGAGTTGACTGCGATATGTAAAATACCAAAAACATAACAACGGCAAAAATAGGAATACCTAACCACTTATTAGTGAGCACGGCATCAATTTTATCGCCGAAATTTTTATCTTTTGTTAAAACTTTGCGCGTTTGAACTTCGCTTACTATTTGATTAACGAAAGCAAAACGCTTGCGGTCGGCTTCTTGAACCATTTCCTTGTCGGTAAGGTCGATAATTTCTTGCATGTAAACAGCCTTTTGTACACCACCAACGTGTAACAAAGCGCTTTTAACAAGAGAATTTAATCCCCTTGCCGAAGTAGAAACGGTTGTTACTACAGGACAGCTTAATTTTGCCGACAGTTTATCGATATCAATTTTAGTTCCCTTTTTTTCATTAAGGTCGCTTTTATTAAGAGCAACTACTACGGGAATTCCAAGTTCTAAAAGTTGGGTTGTAAAAAATAAACTACGGCTTAAATTATCCGCGTCAACGATGTTTACTATAACGTCAAGATTTTCTTTTTTTACAAAATCACTAGTGATACTCTCTTCACTAGTAAACGGTGACATAGAGTATGCACCCGGAAGGTCAACTACCGTAATTTTTTCGACCCCTGCGTATCTTTTTAAAATGGGGCTTTCTTTTTTGTCAACTGTAACGCCTGCCCAGTTACCCACACGTTCGTTACTTCCAGTAAGCCTGTTGAACATAGTGGTTTTTCCTGCGTTAGGATTTCCCGCTAAGGCAATTCTAATAGCCATAAATCTCCTTAAAAAAATTATCTAAAATGCAAATCAAACTTTTAATTTTATTAGTTAGCCAACGCTAACTGTTGTGATAAAAAATAATCGGCTTAAATAAGCCTACCTAAATATACCTACACGTTAATAGCGCCTGCAAGGTCAAGGTCGATATGATATCTTCCGTCTTTAATAGCAACTATTCTGCCACCTTTAAGCTTACTTATAACCGTAATAGGCTCACCAGCGTAGCAACCAAGTGAAAAAAGAAAAGAATTAAGTTCTTCATCACTTATTTCAACACTCTTTATTATATATTCTACGCCCTCTTGCGCGTTAATTAAATTCATTTTTAACTCCTTAAAACATCAGTTAGCAATTGCTAACCGTATTATATTATACTCGCACAAGTTAGATTTGTCAAGCTGTTTTGGAATTTTTTGCTTTTTTCATGTGATTAAATTTCCACTTGGGATACAAAATGGGCGAAATCAGGGC
>JAZNFS010000052.1:0-22517 GCA_045589175.1 Christensenellaceae bacterium | reverse complement strand
GCGTACAATTTTGTGTAAATTTATGCAAAAAACGAATACTTATAATACACTTAAATATCAGTTATAGGTGATATAAGTAATATTAATTGAAAAATAGTGTAAAATTATAAAAAAAATGATAAAATGCGATTAATTTATTTGACAATAATAAGCGTTTTTGTTATAATCGATGCATACAATTACTTTGAAGGCAAATTTTGAGTGTATAAAAGATGAATATTTATGCAAATATATGCATAAAAATGTAAAATTAGTTGAATATACACTAAAAAGCTTGCATAAAAGTAATTAAAAGCCTTAAAACAAGGCGAATAAAAAAGGTTTAAAAAATTTTTTTAATTTTTTTGGAGGTAAAAAATGAAGAAACTATTAACACTCTTATTAGTGTGTACTCTTGCGGTTTCAGCTGCTTCAACGTTTGTTGGCTGTAAGAAAAAACACACATGTTCATTTGGTGAATGGATTGTTGATTCTCAACCAACTTGTTTCGTAGATGGTTCTAAACACCGTGATTGCGTTGTAGAAGGTTGTGATAAAGGCGAAGATGGTAAAGTTGCTGTTGAAGTAGAAGCAATCCCAGCATCTCACACTATGGTTAATGGTGTATGTTCAGTATGTGGTTACGATCCTGCTAACACTTACACTTATAGAACTTATACTACTACATCACCTTCTAACTGGAATGAACTTACTTACTTAGATAACAATGATACTCAAATTATGGGTTACATTGGTGGTGCGTTCTTTGAATCTGATTTCAAGTATGACGCTGAAGGTAATATTGTTCCTGGTGAATTTGAAGCAGAATATTCATTTGCAACAGCTCTTGAAGATCTTTCTGGTGAATACGGCTACGAAGAAGGTTCAGGTTACGTTTGGAAGATTACTATCCGTGATGATGGTAAGTGGGATAACGGCGATTCTATCGTTGCTGGCGATTTCGTTTACTCAATGAAAGAACAACTTAACCCTCTATTCCTTAACCGCCGTGCTGACTCTTTCTACAAAGGTTCAGTTAATATCGTTGGCGCTAAAGAATATCTTTTCCAAGGTCAAGAAGGTACTTTTGCTGCAGCTGATATAATGACTTTAGCGCAATATGATGCTGCACAACACGATTCAAGCCTTATCTTCTCATTAGCTGCTCCTAGCGAAAACAATAAGGTTTACGGTGCAAGTATTGAATCTGCTTTAAGAACAATGATGGGATTCCCAGCAAGCTATACACGTGCTGCGTGTGCTTCTTATTTAAAAACTTATTACATTTCAACTTTAGATTTAGAAGTAGTAGCTTCAATGGAAGGTAAAACTCTTGCTGAAATTAAGGCTGATCCAACTATGAACGCTGAATGGTCAAAACTTATTGGTTGGTGGCAAACTGAACCAGGCGAAGAAATTCACTTCTGCGTTATGGAAGGAAAATTCCCAGAAAAATCATTTGACGAAGTTGGTATTTGGGCAGAATCTGATACAGAATTAGTAGTTCATTTACTTGATCCTATTCAATGTCTTGATGCAGATGGAAACTTAACTTATCACGTATTCTATGAATTTGCTTCACTTCCTTTAGTTCACAGAGCTACTTATGAAGCAAACAAAGTTGCTCCTACAACTGAAGGTGGCTTATGGACTACTACTTACAACACTAGCGTTGCAAGCACAAGATCATGGGGTCCTTACAAACTTACTTATTTCCAAGCTGGTAAATACTACGTTCTTGAAAGAAACAACAACTGGTATGGTTACAATATGGAAAAATATGACGGTTTATATCAAACTGATCGTATTGAATGTGAAACTATCACTTCTTACGAAACTGCATTCATGAAATTCTTAGCCGGTGAAATCACTGGTATCGGTATCGACGTTTCTAAGGCTGCTGACTACAGAAACAGCAAAAGAGCATATTATACTCCTGATGATTTCGTTCAATCAATGCAACTTCAATCTGATAAAGAAGCATTAGAAAACAGAGAAACAGCAGGCGTTAACAAAACACTTCTTACTTACGCTGATTTCAGAAAAGCTCTTTCTTTATCTTTCAACAGAGATGCATACACTCAAACTTGCACAACTTCTTCACTTCCTGGCTTTGGTATCTTTAACTCAATGCACTATTATGACGTAGCAAACGGTGGTGTTTACAGAAACGAAGATATTGCAAAACAAGTTCTTTGTGATGTTTACGGCGTTGACGTTAGCGGATATGAAGATTTAGATGAAGCTTATGCTGCAATTACTGGTTACGATAAGGCACAAGCTAAAGAACTTTTAGATAAGGCATACAACGAAGCGTTAGAAGATGGCGAAATTAGCGCTACTGATAAAGTTATTTTAACTGTTGGTGCTGCAGAAGATACAGAAAGTACTCAAAGATTATACAACTTCATTAAAAACTCAGTTGAAGAATTAGCTAAAGGTACACTTCTTGAAGGTAGATTAACTTGTGAATTTGATCCTTCATACGGCGACGCATGGGCAGACGACTTTAAAGCTGGTGCATACGATATTTGTACTGGTGGTTGGACTGGCGCTGCATGGGATCCAGGTTACTTCCTAATGGCTTACTTAAGCCCTGACTATATGTATTCACAAGGTTGGGACACTTCAGCTCACAACGTTGAAATGACTGTTCACGGTGTAAAAATAGAAGACGGTGCTTTCGACATTACTAATAACGCTGAAGATTCTTTCACTGCTGTTTTACCTGTTTATGGCGAAAACTCTAACGATAACTGGTATGGTTTACTTAACGGTGCGTTTAGAGATGGTGTTCTTGATAATAAATTCAGACTTGAAATGATAGCTGCAATTGAAAAAGTAATCCTTAGTGAATATTACACTGTTCCTATCGCTTACAGCTTTGGTGCATCATTAATTTCTTACCAAGTTGAATACATTACTTATGAATACAACACCTTTAACGGTTACGGCGGAATTCAATACATGACATACAAATATAACGATGCTCAATGGGCTGAATACTGCGCAAATAACGAACTTAACTACAAAGGTTAATTTCAATAATTAAGTTTAACTTAATAAAAAATGCTTGATATTTGTGGGGAAAATTCTTTCCCCACAATATTAAGGTTAATGAACAAAAAACACAGGCTATGTGGTAAATTTTGCCACATAGCATTATGTGTATATTTGGAGAAAACGTTTATGTACATGTTAAAATACATTCTAAAAAGATTTGGGCTAATGCTAATGACTTTTGCAATTATCATGACCATGTGCTTTGTTTTAATTAAGTTAGTGCCTATAGTAATTACGGTTACTGTTGGTGAAGACGCAAAAATCTTAGAACAACAAATTATTGCTCGTGGTTATAGAGACCCAATACTAGTTCAATATTTTAGATATATATACCGTATTATTTTTGAAGGAGACTGGGGTATTGGCGTAAACATGCCTGAATTTAGAAATCAGCCTGTTTGGGATACCTTTGTTACAATGCTTCCTCCTACAGTTTTAATTAACGTATATTCCAGCTTATTTGCTGTTCCACTTGGATTATTGCTTGGTATTTACGCTGCTTTAAGAAAAAACAAATGGCAAGACCATACTATTTCTACGCTAGTTATGGTATTTATTTCTGTACCTGGTTACGTTATAGCATTCTTGCTTCAATATTTCCTTTGCTTTAAGTGGAAAATCTTTCCTATTACTATGAAGGAAGGTTACGATTATTTTTCTTGGGAAATGTTTAGATCAATGCTACCAGCCGTTTTAGCAATGTCGTTCGGCTCGATAGCAGGTTATGCACGTTTTACCAGAGCAGAACTTACTGAAATTTTGACAAGTGAGTATTTACTACTTGCAAGAACAAAAGGTTTAACGCGTCGTCAATCAATCACGCGTCATGCTCTTCGTAACGCAATGGTGCCTATTTTCCCATCAATTATTTCAGAGTTTATATCAGTTTTATCCGGATCGCTTATTATAGAAAAAATATTCTCTATCCCTGGTGTTGGTAGATTGTATTTAACGGCGATTCAATCACTTGACTATGACTTCTTTATGATGCTTTCTGCTTTCTATACGTTTATCGGATTAGCAGCAGGTATCGTTGTAGATATATCTTACGGATTTATTGATCCTAGAATAAGAATGGGGGCTAAATAATATGACTAATATTAATGATATGAAAACAACTAAGCCTCAATTAAATATTCCAAAAGACAAGTTTAAGCTTGCTACAAACCGTGAAAATATTCACGATAAAGCACCCGAAACAAAGCCTGTTGGCTATTTTATGGATGCTTGGAATCGTTTTAAAAAGAATAAAGGTTCGGTTTTTGCTGCATGCATTATTGCTGTTTTAGTTTTATTTGCTATTTTTGGGCCTATTTTTAGTCCATATACTGTTGCTTATAATGATAATTATTATGCTTTTTGCTTACCAAAGTCTAGTTTGAGTGAAAAGTATGGATGGAATTTTTGGGATGGTTGCAAAAACGATCTTATGAATCAATCAAAATTCAACTATTATTATGCAATTGGTCTTGAATCTGAACGTGTTGTAGGTGAAGAAAACGCTCACTTTGCAATTAAAAATCAAAAATATGAAGTGACTACTGATGCGCAAGGTAATACTCTTTATCAAACACGATTCGATACGTATAATAAGGTTGGCGTTATATACGTTAAACCAGTAACAGCTGAAGACTATGCTAAAATTCAAGAATATCAAGATAGAACAGGTATTCAAGTTATATATCCTATTACAGATTATAAATTACGTCCTACTTCATATGACGGCGCTGAAAAAGATGGTAACTATTGGATGCTAACTGAAACTGTTAGCGGTAAGGCTGAAATAGTTTTAGATGAAAACGGTAATTATATTGATATCTATAAAGATTACAGCGGTTTAAACGATAGTACAGGATTGCCAAAAGATGGCTATACAAGTATTTTGTTTGAAAAAGATGAAAACGGTAACCGTTTATACGACTATTCTCGTAAAGTTCAAGGTGGTTACGAACTTCGTGTTAACTACTATGAGTATTACGTATATATGCATACTGAAGTTTATAAGGATGGTATAAGCAAGCCTATATTCTTGTTTGGTTCAAGTAATAACGGTCACGACATTTTTACTCAACTTGCAGGTGGCGCAAGATTCTCATTCTTGTTTGCTATTGCTGTTGCTACTGTTAACATGATAGTAGGTGCAATCTACGGTGCTATCGAAGGTTACTATGGTGGTACAGCCGATATTATCATGGAACGTATTTGTGATATCTTAGGTTCAATACCTACCATGATTGTTATCACTTTATTAAAACACAATATGCGTGGAACTGCTATGAAAGAATATGGTCACCTGCTGATACTGTTCATAACCTTCTTTGCTACAGGCTGGATGGGAATGGCAGGGCGTGTTCGTATGCAATTCTATCGTTTTAAAAATCAAGAATATGTACTTGCTGCCAGAACTTTGGGTGCAAGAGATAGAAGAATTATGTTTAAGCATATATTCCCGAACTCTTTAGGTACTATTGTTACAGGTTCAGTTTTAGTTATCCCTGGTATGATATTTAGTGAATCATCACTTTCATATTTAGGTATTATTAACCTTTCAACTGGTAATTTAACTAGCGTTGGTACGTTGCTTGCTAAAGCAGACCCTTATTTAAGTTCATACCCGTACATGATGGTATTCCCAGCAGTATTTATTTCATTATTGATGCTCAGCTTCAACCTATTTGGTAACGGCTTGCGTGACGCATTCAATCCGTCACTTCGTGGAGCAGAGGAGTAAGATAATATGGAAAAGAAACTACAAGTTAAAGACCTTACCTTATCGTTTAGAACACAGAACGGTAAGGTACAGGCTGTAAGAGATATTAGTTTTGACCTTTATAAAGGTGAAACTTTAGCAATCGTTGGCGAATCAGGATCTGGTAAGTCAGTTACTTCAAAAGCAATTATGGGTATTTCTGCCGTTAACGCTATTATTGAAAATGGTGAAATCTTATATGATGGCAAAGACTTAACGAAAATTGATGAACAACAGTTTTATGAACTTCGCGGTAATAAAATTGCAATGATCTTCCAAGATCCTATGTCAAGTTTAAACCCTATAATGCGCATAGGTAAACAACTTACCGAAGCAATGCTTTTAAAGGGTAAAGCAAATCAAAAAGAATCAAGAAAGAACTTCAATACGATGCTTCGTAATCTTGAAGTTAATATTATTGATGCCGTAGCAAACGGAAACGAGCAAAAAGCAAAAGAAATTTCAGCAAATGTTAAAAATTTTGACAAGTTTGAATATAAACACCTTGAGCTTGAAGGCGAATATAACAATGCGTTAGAAGCTGCAAGCGAAAGTATTGAAGAACTAAAAAACCTTATCTTTGAAATTGAAAAGAATGCTATTTTAAACAAAAACATTCGTTCAAGAGTTTCTATTATACTTTCTAATGCTAAAAAAGCAGTTTCACGCTACGTTATTCATAGTGAAGCTAATCGCTATAATGAACTTTTAGAATCTGTTAACTCAGAAAGCAAACTTGTAAAAAATATTAAAGACACTTCAACACTTTTAACTCAGTTAAAAGAAATGCTTGAAATTCTACAAACAGCAGTTGTTTATCCAATGCCAAACTTCTTTGCAATGGGTTACTATTTAACCTTTAGTGAAAAAGAACTTCCTGATATGCCTATTCCTGAACTTAACGTATTTTTGCGTAAGTACTTAGATGATAATTTCATGCTTGACTTTATTTCTTTGGCAAAACAGGGTATTGAATATTCTTATTTTAACTCTGTTGAAAACAAGAAAAAAGCAATAGCTGTTTTAGATGAATACTATTCTGTGTTTACTAAGGAAGACCTTATTCAATCAGAAGTTTATAGTGCAATTAAAGTTCTTGTTGATAGCGTTAAAAAAACTATCGATCACTTAGCAATACGAAAAGACTCTTACGCTTATACGTTTGAAACTGCTATTAAAAATGCTGTAAAAGTTTATTTTACTGCTATTAAAAATAACGCGGTTGAAATTAATCGCCACAATAGAGAGCAAGCTAAGTTTGACAGAATCGTTTCAAAAGGTAAACAACCTACTTGGAAGGTTACTCCTGCAAAAGTTATTGATTTAAATCTTGCAAAGAAAAATATTTGTAAAATTATTCTTTCTATTAAAGAAAATTTTGTTAATTTGATAGAAAATATGGCTGATTATGATTTCGATAGTGCTACGGTTGAAATGATAGATTACCTTAAAGCACAAGCTGCAGGTGTTGTTAGCAAAGTAACTCAAAACATGGCTAAACGTAAAGCTATCAAGCTTATGGAAGAAGTTGGTATTCCTGAACCTAGAAAGAGATATCGTCAATATCCATTTGAATTCTCTGGTGGTATGAGACAGCGTATAGTTATTGCTATTGCGCTCGCAGCTAATCCAGATATTCTAATTTGTGACGAACCAACAACCGCTCTTGACGTTACTATTCAAGCTCAAATTCTTGAACTTATTAACAAATTAAAAGTTGAACGTCAGTTATCAGTAATATTTATTACTCACGATTTGGGTGTTGTTGCTAATATGGCAGACAGAATTGCCGTTATGTACGCAGGTAAAATCGTTGAATATGGTACGGCTGAAGATGTTTTCTACGACCCTCGTCATCCATATACTTGGGCGCTTCTTGCTTCTATGCCGGATCTTGATACTAATGAAAAACTTGAAGCTATTCCTGGTACGCCACCAAATATGATATATCCACCAAAAGGTGATGCGTTTGCAGAAAGAAATAAGTATGCTATGGAAATTGATTTTGAAATGCAACCACCAATGTTTGAAGTTACTAAAACACATTCGGCGGCTACTTGGTTACTACATCCTGATGCTCCTAAAGTTGAGCCTCCAAAGATTGTAACCGAAAGAATTAAACGTATGAAAGAAAAAGGAGGTTCTTTAAATGGCTGAAACTAATAGTGAAGTTCTATTAAAAGTTGAGAATCTCTGTCAGTTCTTTAAAATGGGAAAGATGGAGTTAAAAGCTGTTAATAACGTTTCTTTTGATGTAAAAAAAGGCGAAGTTTTTGGCTTGGTTGGCGAATCTGGATGTGGTAAAACTACTACTGGTAGAACAATTATTAAACTTTATGATGCTACTAGCGGTAACGTATATTTTAAGGGTAAACGTATTGTAGCAGGTACTCGTTCTTATAAAGATGCGATTAAGGCAAAACGTATAGAAGCAAACAATGAAATCGCTGCTCTTGATAAACAAGACCCTGAATATGCTAATAAGAAAGCGACTATATCAGATGAAGCTCAAAAATTTATACTTGAACAACGTAACTTAATCGCTCAAGCAAAGGCTGATCATAAAAACTGTGATAAAGAATATGCAAAGAAGCAAGTTGCTTTAGTTGAAGAAAAATATAAAGAACTTTTTGCTTCTACTATGAATCCCGAAGAGAAGGCTGAACTAACTAAAAAATATAAAGCTGAATTAAGTAAGGCTAAAAGATCAAAAATAGTAACTCAAATTCAAATGATATTCCAAGATCCTATTGCTTCACTCGACCCTCGTATGACTGTTAAGGATATTATCGCTGAAGGTCTTATCATCAATGGTGAAAAAGACAAGGAAGTTATTGAAGAAAAGGTTTACGAAATGCTTGAACTTATCGGCCTTGTTCGTGAACATGCTACTCGTTATCCACACGAATTCTCGGGCGGTCAACGTCAACGTATCGGCGTTGCTCGTGCTATTATTATGAATCCAGAAATGATTATTGCAGACGAACCTGTTTCAGCATTAGACGTTTCTATTCAAGCACAAGTTATTAATCTTTTAAATGAACTTCGTCATAAGTTTGGTTTAACTATATTATTTATTGCTCACGACCTTTCAGTTGTTAAATACTTCTCAGATCGTATTGGTGTTATGTATTTTGGTAATTTGGTCGAACTTGCTTCTTCTGAGGAATTATTTGCTCATCCTATGCATCCTTATACTAAGTCGCTTTTATCAGCTATTCCTTTGCCAGATCCTATTTATGAAAAGCAAAGAAAGAGAATTTCATACAATCCTATAGCTGAACACGACTATTCGGTTGATAAGCCTTCTATGAGAGAGGTTGTTCCAGGTCACTTTATTTATTGTAATGATGCAGAAGAACAAAAATACAGGGAAGAATTAACTAAATAACAATGAATAAATATTGGAGAAATTTCCTTATTGCACTCCTTATCGCAACTATCAGTACGCTAACGATTGCTTTATCAAAGGATATATTTTCACAAACAGACATTAAATCTATAATGCATATTCTATGTGATGCATTCTTTGTTAGTGGTGCATTGTTTACTTGTGCTGGGGCATTAGTATTTTGTTCCTCAAAAGGTTCATTTCTGGCAATAAGATACTTAATTCATAGTGTGTTTGTTATTCATAACTGGTCAAGAACAAAGTTTAAAGATAGACAAACCTATAAAGAATATAGGGAAGAGAAATTATCAAATCCACAACCGGTTCCTTCATTTATTTTGTATGTTGGTTTAATATTTATTGTTATTTCTGTGATTTTTCTTATTCTATATTATAACGTATAATTTTGTTGCCGCGCTAAATTACTTAATTGTTTTAGCGCGGTATATTTTTAGATTAATTAATTTATTTTTTTAATTAATTAAGTATAATTTTTAACTTTTGAATGTAATTTTTTATATGGAAAACAACAAAGATAATTTTAGAAAACAAATTGATTTGATAGATTTGCAAATTTCTACTCTTTTAAACGAGCGTTTTGAGTGTGTAAAAAAAATCGGGTATTTGAAAAAGCAGAGCGGTTTGCCCGTAACAGATGAAAAGAGAGAATTTGAAGTGCTTGAAAACGTTACTAAAAATTTTCAAATAGCTGAGGAAAAAGAAGCTATAAAGCGTATTTATTCTACCATAATTCAAGAATGTAGAAATTTGCAAAAGTAACCCTATAAGGCGATTAACGTTAAGTTTTTGCCAAAAAACATAAGAAAATATTTTTAAGAAGGTATTAAAATGAATAAAACAAGATTAAGAAAATACGCGCACCTAATAGCCAAAGTCGGTGCAAACGTTCAAAAGGGACAAGAAGTTCTTGTTCGTTCAACTGTTGAAACTCCTGAGTTTGCTTTAATGGTTTGTGAAGAATGTTATAAATTGGGTGCAAAAGAAGTTACCGTAGAATGGCGTTATTCTCCACTTTCAAAACTTCATTATAAAAAAAGAAGTTTAAAAACTCTTAGTGAAATTAAAAATTGGGAGCTCGAAAAATTAAAATATAGAGCAGAAGCGCTACCTGTTTTAATTCAACTTGGCGGTGACGACCCAGATGCTATGAAGGGTGTTGATCAAGAAAAAGTTATGAAGTCGCGCATTGCCACTATGAAGGTCACAAAGCCTTTAACTGATGGTATGAGCGATAAATATCAATGGGTTATTGCTGCCGTTCCAACAAAAAAATGGGCGCAAAAGATTTTCCCTGGTGTTCGCGCATCTGTTGCTGTTGAAAAATTATGGGAAGCAATTTTATTCACTTCTCGCGTTGAGGAAGACCCAGTTGCGGCATGGAACGAACATAACAAACGTTTGCTTGACCGCTGTAACTATTTAAATTCATTAGGCTTAAAAGAACTTAGATACCGTTCTTCAAACGGCACGAACTTACGCGTTGGTTTAATTGACGACGGCTTATTCTTAGGCGGTGGCGAAAATACTCTTTCTGGCGTTTACTTTAACCCAAATATTCCTACCGAAGAAGTATTTACTTCTCCTATGCAAGGAGACGTTGATGGTATTGTGTATTCAACTAAGCCTTTAACTTATCAAGGTGAATTGATTGATAATTTCTTCGTTCGTTTTGAAAATGGTAAGGTTGTTGAAACGGGTGCTGAAAAGAATGCACACTTACTTGATAAGTTAGTTAATATGGATGAAGGAGCAAGAAAACTTGGCGAATGTGCTTTAGTTCCATTTGATTCTCCTATAAATAAAACTGGAATCTTATTCTATAATACCTTATTTGATGAAAACTGTTGTTGTCATTTCGCGCTAGGTCGCGGATTTAACAATACTTTGCGCGGCTTTGAAAATATGACTTTTGCTGAATGTAAGGCAAAGGGTATTAATGATTCTTCAATTCACGTTGACTTTATGATCGGTTCAAGCGATTTAGAAATCGACGGTGTTGACAAAGAAGGCAAAGTAATTGCCTTATTTAGAAATGGCAACTGGGCGTTTTAATAGTTTATTAACTTGAAAAAAAGTATATTCAAAAAAGACAAGCATTAATTTTTGCTTGTCTTTTTTTATAGCGGAAATACTTGTTAATCAACCTATATGAGCACTTTTGCATTAATCGCCGTTCCACCAATCTTTATTTTTTATATTATCGTCACGGTCTATTCTTACTTTTTTTAAATCAAGGGGCTCACAATAAATTTTATTTCCTTCATTATCAATAACGTAAGGCGACACTCTATAAAGGTAGTTTCCGTCGTAAAGCTCTTCATCTTTAAACGTATCGTCTTTTCCGTCATATATCAAAACGTAATCTTCATTATCCTTTTTTCTCCATATTTCTAAGCAAACGTAATTCTTCTTTGCTGTGATAATTTCTGCGTTAAAATTTTCAACCTTAATTTCGCATACCGTTGTGGGATTAAAAAAATCACTTTGCAAAATTTTATATTCTTCGCTTGATAAAATGGGACAGTCGAAGGTATATCTTGCAGGTTGATTAGGATGAGCTTTCATAATTTTGCCGTCTTCGTATGATTGTAAACAAGCTTTAATGTTGGTTAGTTCCCCCGAACTTTTAAAGTTTTCTGGTTGATAGTCTTTATAAAGATCACTTAAAATTTCGCCCGCATATTTTGCAACCATACCGCCCGTTACGCTATTAGCAAGAAGTTTATCACTTTCACTAAAACGTATGCCGATTATGTCGCTTGAAGTATAACAAACGGTATATGCATCACTGTTTCCGTTTGCCTTTCCAACAGTACCGGTTTTAGCACAAACTTCAAAATCGCGTTTTCCTATTGCTTTTGCCGAACCCGTTATAGCACAATCACTAAGTGCTTGATTAATAAGCTCGCAAGTTCCGCTTTTATATACTTTTTTACCTGTTATTTGTCGCTCGTAAACACTCTTTCCTCCTTTTTTAATTTGTTTTATAAAAGTAGGACTATAGTTCTCTCCTTCGTTTAAAAATACGTTATATGCCGAACATAACGTGGTTAATTTTACCCCTCCGTTATAACTGCCAAGTGCAATATTAAGACCTTCTTCATTTATATGAATACCCAGTTTATCAACATATAGGCGGGCTTTTTGCGTTCCAATACTATCTAAAATTTTAACTGCAGGTATATTTAAGCTTAAACTTAACGCTTCTTTTGCAGAGATATATCCGTAATATTTGTTCGCATAATTTTGTGGCGAGTAATCGCCGAACGAACACCTTTCGTCTAAAATTTTACTCATTAAATGAATTTCGCCCATATCTATTGCCGGCGCATAAACTAGTAGCGGTTTTATCGTTGAGCCGATAGAGCGTTCATAATTACCTTGTGGCATTTTATATGCCTTAATTTCGCCAGTTTTGCCCATTATTACTGCGCTTTGGTTAAAATCTGGCAAGGTGCTTTCTATGCTCGATTGTGCATGTGAATTGTAATAGGTATAAACTTCAATTTTTTGTTCTTGATAGGGTGAAATATTTAAAATTTGATAAACCTCTTGCAAAGCTCCACGCAGATAAAAATCTTTTCTAAACTCTATAGTAAGAATTTTTTCATTTTTTGCATTGTTAAAATCTTCTTTGCTTAAATAACCTTGCTCGTGCATAAGTTGTAACACTAAATTTTTCCGATCTTCGCACTTTGGCTCTTTAGGGTTATACACGCTTGGTGCTTTTACCGTTGCCGCTAAGGCACACGCTTGAGCAAGAGAAAGATTACTCGCTTCAACTCCAAAATATTTTTGAGCGGCGCATTGTATACCGTAAACACCTTCTCCAAAGTAAACCCCGTTTAAATAAAATTCTAATATTTGTTCCTTTGAATATTCGCGCTCAAGCGCAATCGCAAGTTTCATTTCTTTAATTTTTCTTTTAAAGGTTCGTTCGCTTGTTAGGTGGGTATTTTTTATAAGTTGTTGAGTTATAGTAGATCCACCTTCTTTTATTCCTCCACTTGAAAAATTATTTTTAATCGCTCGTAAAACTCCGCGGTAATCAACCCCGTGATGAGTATAAAAGCGCTTATCTTCAACGGCGATAAAGGCTTTTTTTAAATAGTCTGGTAATTCTTCAACCTTTACTCTTGATCCCAAATAGTTGGTTGCAAAGTTAATTTGTTTATTTTCATTATCGTAAAAAGTAATAGAATAATTGTTTTTCTCTAATTTAGTGCGATCAAAATGTTGATTATTTGGAAAATATAGATAACCTAAAAAAGCACAAAACGATGCACCTATAACGCTAAAAATAACTAAAAATAGCCTTAAAATAATTTTTTTCATAGTTAATATTTATTATATTTATATTTTTTATAATTATACAGTTAATTTTTCTTGAAATTTCGGCCAAATTTTAGTATAATTTACTCGATATGGAAAAGAAATATTTTATACAAGTATACGGCTGTCAAATGAATTTACACGAAGCCGAAAAATTAGCAGGCATGCTTGAAAAGTTAGGTTATGAAAAAACTGAGGCTCCCGAGAGTGCATCTCTTATCATTTACGTTACCTGTTGCATACGTGAAAATGCAGAACAAAAGGTTTACGGGCACTTGGGGGCGTTAAAGCCATATAAAATGGCAAACCGTGATGTAATCGTTGCCGTTGGCGGATGTATGACTCAACAATCTGGCGCAGCCGAAAAATTACATAAAACCTTTCCTTTTGTCGATATTATATTCGGAACGCACAACTTATGCGAATTTGAGCGTTTATTAAAGGAAAAAGAGGGTAGAAAGAAAACTCTTATTGAAATTACCGAAGTAAACGGAGAGAAAGAATGTATTCCTATGAAAAGGGACAGTTATCCAAACGCTTGGGTAAATATAATTTACGGTTGCAATAATTTTTGCACCTATTGTATAGTTCCTTACGTTCGTGGACGTGAACGTTCAAGGAAGATTGACGACGTAGTAAACGAAGTAAAATCCCTTGTTGAAGAAGGATATAAAGAAATAACCTTACTCGGTCAAAACGTTAACTCTTATGGAAATGATGCGAAGGGAAAAGAGGGATATGGCGATTTTGCCGACCTTATTAACACTATTGGTGAAAGGGTTAAGGGCGATTATCGTTTAAGATTTATGTCTAGCCATCCAAAGGACTTAACTGAAAGACTTGTACAAGCAGTTGCGAATAATAAAAACTGCTGTCATTCAATACACTTACCACTTCAATCGGGTAGCACCAAGGTTTTAAAAGAAATGAACCGTAAGTATAGTCGTGAAGACTACGAAGCGAAAGTTGAACTAATTAGAAAGTATATGCCGGATTGCGCTATTACAACTGACGTTATGGTAGGTTTTCCAGGTGAAACTGATGAAGATTACAACCAAACTATGGAAGTTATGGAAAAAGTGAATTTTGCTTCGGCGTTTATGTTCGTTTATTCACCGCGTGAGGGTACTCCTGCTGCAAGAAGGGTTGACCAAATTGACGGCGAGATTTCAAAACAACGAATTATGAAGATGGTTGCTGAGCAAAATGATAGAACTGCAAAGCATTCAAAAACCTATGAAGGAAAAATCGTTACATTACTTTGTGAAGACTTTGATGATAAAAAACAAATGTATATGGGGCGCGACGAGTATGGTAGAATGGGCTATTTTGAAGCAACCGAAAACAAAATCGGGCAGTTTGTAACCATAAAAGTAACAAAAACCGTGGGAATATCAATTTACGGTGAAATGATATAAAACAGCGCTATAGCGTGGCTAATTCACTAAAATAACTAATTTACTTAGGAAGGAAAAATTATGGGTAAGAAAGATGGCTTATCTAATATGATGAAGCATTATCTAAGCGTAAAAGAAGAATATAAAGACTGCGTTGTCTTTTACCGACTTGGTGACTTTTACGAGATGTTTTTTGAAGACGCCGTTGAAGTTTCAAAGGTGTTAGATTTAACCCTTACCGGTCGCGATTGCGGTCTTGAAGAGCGTGCTCCAATGTGTGGCGTACCATTTCACGCCGCAGAATTATATATTGGCAAATTAGTTTCGGCAGGGTATAAAGTTGCTATTTGTGAACAGTTATCTCCACCAAACGGAAAGGATTTAGTGACTCGCGAGGTCGTTCGAGTAGTAACTTCTGGAACTGTAACCGACGATAGCCAAATAAATGAAAAAATTAATAATTTTATTTGTTCAGTTTGTACCGATTCTAAAAATTTTGCTATTGCTTGGGCTGATATAACTACTGGTGATTTTAAAACGGCTAAAACAGATAGCGTTGATAAACTTTTAGACCTTTTAACAAGAATTGAGTCATCTGAAATTATAACCGATAAAGAAACTTACGATTTAATTTTTGATATGCCCGTGTTCACCCACGGCGTTATAAAAAAACCTTATACCTACAAAGCTTATGCCTTTACGTTTAAATCTGCGCAAACGCGTTTAATTGAACAGCTAAAGGTACATTCTTTAAATTCGATAGGATTACAAGATGAACATCTTTTAGTAAGTGCGTGCGGTGGGCTTTGCGAGTATTTGAAAGAAACCCAAAAACACGCGCTTGCAAACATAAAACAAGTAGTTGTTGAAAGTAGTGACGAGTTTATGATATTAGACTCTAACTGTATGCGTAACTTAGAGATTCTTTCATCTACCCACAACGGTAAGGTTTACGGTTCGTTACTATACGTTTTAGACCAAACTTGTACCGCTATGGGCGCTCGCTTTATGCGAAACATGGTAAGCGCACCATTACGCAGTATCGAACGTATTAATTATAGGCTCGACGGTGTTGAAGAGATATATAAAAATCTTGTTTTAAACAATTCTATACGTGAAGCTCTTAGTGATATTAAAGATATAGAAAGGATTGCAGGTAAACTTTCAAACGACATTATTACTCCACGCGATATGGAAAATTTGCGAGTTTCTCTTGAAGTTATACCTGAAATTAAATTTAAACTTACAGGTTTATCATCAAAAGTTTTACTTGACGTAAACGCAAATATAATTGATATGAGTGAAACGGCTAAGCTTTTGAAAAAGGCAATTAAAGATAATCCTCCAGTATCAACAAAAGAAGGAGGGTTCGTTAAAGAAGGTTTTGACGAAGAACTTGATAGATTAAGAAATATTCGTGATAACGGCAAGGCTTATCTTGACGAGATGACTGTGCGTGAACGTGAACGCACGGGAATTAAAAATTTAAAAATTTCCTACAATAAGGTATTTGGATATTATATTGAAATAACTAATTCTTTTAAAGATAAAGTTCCATACGATTACGTGAGAAAACAAACGCTAACGGGCTCCGAGCGTTATATTACCGAAGAGTTAAAGGTGTTTGAAGAAGAAATTTTATCGGCAAACGAAAAGGCGTTAAAAATAGAAAATGGAATATATACGAAATTAAAGCAATATCTTTTAGAACGCTTGTCCGTATTAAAACAGATAGCAAGGGCTATTTCTATTCTTGATTGTATTTGTGCGCTTGCATTCATAGCCAAAAAGAAAAATTATTGTCGCCCTGAAATAACTCAATCAGGTAATGCTTTAGATATAGTTGGTGGTCGACATCCGGTGGTTGAATTAGTTAGCGGGCAGTTTATTCCAAACGACAGTTATTTAGATAACGGCGATAATTCAATGATGATAATAACAGGCCCAAATATGGCGGGAAAAAGCACTTATATGCGTCAAGTTGCGTTGATTACGATTATGGCTCATATCGGTTCTTTCGTGCCTGCAAAGAGTGCGGTAATACCTATAACGGATAGAGTTTTTACAAGAGTTGGTGCTAGTGATAATTTACTTTTCGATCAAAGTACTTTTATGGTTGAAATGAGCGAAGTTGCTTTGATTTTACGCACGGCAACACAAAACAGTTTGATTATTCTTGATGAAGTTGGTAGAGGCACGAGTACATATGACGGGTTAGGTATTGCTTGGTCCGTTGTAGAATACTTATGTAAAAAGATTAAGGCAAAAACCCTTTTTGCAACACACTACCACGAACTTTCAGAGCTTGAAGGAGTGGTTGACGGGGTTAAAAATTATAAGATAACCGTTAGAGAGATGGACGGAAAGATTATGTTTTTACGCCGTATCATGCGCGGTAGTGCAAACAAGAGTTTTGGTATAGAAGTTGCCTCGCTTGCGGGCGTACCAATCGAGGTTACCGAGCGCGCTAAGATAATACTTAAAAATCTTGAAAAGAACGATACTGCAAAGAAACAGGCGCAAATTCAAAGCGTTGAAGAAGGTTTCGATATAAAGGAAAGTAGCGAAATAGAGCGCATACTTTTAGGGGTTGACGTTAATAATTTAACACCTATGCAAGCGCTAACATTCCTTGTTGATTTAAAAGAAAAAGTAGAGAAAAAATAATTTATTAAATTTGGAAAAATTATGGCAATTATAAATTTACTTGATAAAAAGGTATATAATCGAATATCTGCAGGTGAAGTAGTTGAGCGTCCATCTTCGGTTGTTAAAGAGCTTGTTGAAAATGCAATCGACGCAGGCGCGACTGAAATTTTCGTTAGTATTGAAAGGGGCGGTTTAACTTCAATTACGGTGAAAGATAACGGCTCGGGTATTCAAGCCGATCAGCTTGAAAAAGCCTTTTTACCTCATGCTACCAGTAAAATTGTTAAGGCAGAAGACCTTGATAATATTTTAACTTTAGGTTTTCGTGGTGAAGCTCTTGCTAGTATCGGTGCGGTTAGTAAAGCGGTTATCGCTTCAAAAACAGCCGATTCAACTATGGGGTATGCAATAAATTGCGAGGGTGGCGATCTTTCTAAGGTTTACGAATATCCTACGCTTAACGGTACTACCGTTAGCGTTAACGAATTATTTTTTAACACTCCTGCACGCGAAAAATTTTTAAAAAGCGCAAAGTCGGAAGAGGGGGAAGTTTTATCTATTTTAACCAAGATTGCACTTTCGCGCCCTGAACTTTCATTTTCGCTTATTGCCGACGGTAAAACTTTACTTGAAACCTTTGGTGGCGGACTTAAAGAGTGTATTTCTTGTGTTTATGGAAACAAAACCATTGAAAACTGTTTTACTATAGAGGGAATTAAAAACGGTATAAAGGTAAGTGGATTCGTTGGTAAACTTAACTTTACAAAACCTAATAGAAATTACCAAACGCTTATCGTTAACGGAAGATACGTGGTTGATAATACGGTGAGTTCTGCCGTGTCTAACGCATACGGCGGATATCTTATGAAAAGGCAGTATCCTTTTTACGTTATAAATCTTGAAATTCCTGGTGAAGCAGTTGACGTAAACGTTCATCCAAGAAAGGCAGAAGTTAGATTTTCAAACAATCAAATAGTTTATTCAGCCGTTTATTCCACTATTTCTAAGGTTCTTGACGGAACTTCAGGCGCTCTTGAAATCATAAAAGAAGAGGGCGGAATTTTAATAAAAGATAACCAAAAATCATTTAGTTCCCTTAGGGCTGAAAATGGTGGTATTAGAGATAGTGCTCTTCCTAATTTAGATGAACAAAAGGCCCAAAAACCTAACTATATCGATATTTTTGCAGATGATAGTAACGATAACGGAAAAAGTATTGGTTTTGACTTTTTAGGCAAAGATAAAGCTTCTTACGGTGACTTTATTGGCAATACGGTAACCGTTCGTGATGGCGGTTATTTTAGTGAAATGCAACGCGACCAAGACGAGGGTGTTGACGTTTTTGCGGAAAACAAAAAATATATTGAAAAACTTGAAAGAGAAAAACAACTTAAAGACTTAGTATTAAAACAAGAAGAGATTGAAGTTGAACCAAATATGCAATACGTTGGTCAAATTTTTTCTACTTATCTTGTTTTTGAACGCGGTAGCGAAATTTATTTAATCGACCAACACGCAGCGCACGAACGCCTTTTATACGATGAATTGTGTGAAAAAACAGGTAAGGGCAGTTTAGAAACTCAACCTCTTTTAATACCGTACGTATTCAATGCTTCTGGTGACGAGTTTAACCTAATTTACTCGCGCTTTGAGTATTTTAGAGAGTTGGGGCTTGATATTATTAACGTTGGTGATTATAGTTTTAAAGTTTTTGCTTTGCCTTGTACTCTTTCGGATATGAATTTAAGAGAGTTTTTTGAAGATATTTTATACGATAACGAATTTAAACGCGAAAGTATTCCGCTTGCCGTGCGTGAAAAACTTATGCAAAAGGCATGTAAACACGCTATAAAGGCAGGGGATAAGCTTACTAATACGGATATCGACGCGTTAATGTCCAAACTTAACGGGAATTTAGGGCTTCGCTGTCCGCACGGTAGACCTATCGCCGTAAAAATTACTAAAACCGAAATAGAAAAGTGGTTTAAAAGAATAGTTTAAGCTTATGAATAGTGAACAAATAATTTATATAAGTGAAAAAAAATGTGCTAAAGCTTTTAAGTTGGCTGAAAATATTGCACTATATAACCAAGAAAAGGTATTAAAAGCTTTTTGGGATAATAAAATTGCGTTAAGGCATTTCGTTGGAACTACAGGATACGGATATGGCGACGAGGGGCGCGATACATTGTGTAAGGTTTATGCTCAAGCTTTTGGGGCTGAAAAGGCAATAGTTTCGCCTAATATAGTTTCGGGTACGCACGCGTTAACGCTCGCTCTTTTTGGCGTTTTGCGTCCAGGCGATATTATGCTTTCGGTAACTGGCGAGCCGTACGATACCTTACACGACGTTATTTGTGGCGATAAAATAGGTTCGCTTAAAGATTTTGGCGTGATTTACAAAAGCTTACCTATGCTAAGGGGTAAGATTGATATTAAAAAGGTTATTAAAACCATAACCAAACAGAAAATTGCAATGCTATATATTCAAAGGTCACGCGGGTATGAATGGCGTGATTCTCTTTGCGTTGTGGATATAGAAAAGTTTGTTAACGACGTTCGTGCCGTTGGTTACGAAGGTTGTATTTTCGTTGATAACTGTTACGGCGAATTTGTTGAAGTAAAAGAACCAACGGATGTTGGGGCTGATATTATTTGTGGTTCGCTAATTAAAAATCCAGGTGGCGGAATTGCTCCTACCGGCGGTTATATAGCAGGTAAAGAAAAGTATATTAGTATGGTTGAAGGCAGGCTTACTTCGCCTTCTATTGGTATGGAAGTTGGATCATATACTAGCGGATATCAATATTTTTATCAAGGGATTTTTATGGCTCCGCACATCGTAAAAGAGTGTATAAAAGGTGGTTTGTTGATAGGCAGAGCTATGAACGAATTGGGTTTTGAAACACTACCCAAAATGGGCAAAACACCTTGTGATATTACTCGCTCGGTTATCTTTAACGATGAGAAAAAACTTATCGATTTTATTCAATCGGTGCAAGAGGTTTCGCCCGTTGATAGTTTTGTAACTCTTCTCCCTTGGGATATGCCTGGATACGACGATGCGGTTATTATGGCTGCAGGTTGTTTCGTTCAAGGCGCTTCAATCGAACTTTCGGCTGATGCTCCGGTAAAACCACCTTACGTTGGCTATATACAAGGCGGGCTTACTTACGAACATTGTAAAATCGCGCTTAAAAAGATGCTTGAAAAATTATTGTAAGTGCTAATTATCAACTTATACGCCCACTTTTTAATTAAAATTTTAGTCAAAGGTAGTTATGCGTTATTTATTTTTTGATATTGAATGTGCAAATAGCTACGGGGGAAAGGCAAAGATTTACAGTTTTGGTTACGTTATTACTGACTCAAATTTTAATATGCTTTGCCCACCCGAAGATATTTTGATAAACCCTGATAGCAAATTTGACCCATACGTAAAAAAGAATATTTTAGTTTATGATAGAAAACTTTTAAAAAGTATGCCAAAGTTTAACGAGCGCTATAATATCATAAAAAAACTTATGACGGCTAAAGACGTTATTTGTTTGGGTTACGGCATTGAAAACGATCTAAAGTTTTTATCCGACGAATGTGAACGCTACGAACTTAAAAAGATTAAGGCTAAAGTTTACGACGTACAAAAGATAATAAAAGCGGTTGAGCAAAAACCCGCACGAAAGTTGCATATCGAGTTTACCGAGCGTTTTGGTGAGCAAGAAGAAAGACCACACCGTAGCGATATTGACGCAGTTAGAACGATGATGGTTTGTAAAAGCGTTTTACAAAACGTAGATAAAACACCAGTTCAAATTTACAAAGAAGAAAATATAAAATAGTTGATAATCGACATATAGCTATGCTTTTTAGCTTTTTAAATCGGTTTTGTCGTTGAAAGGAAAGCAAATGCAAAAATTTACCGTACAAAAAAATCAAAAATTAAGCGAATTTTTGCTAGATGCGTATGCTGGCGAACTTTCTTATTTAAAATTTTGTATGCTTTTAAGAAAAAAGGATATAAAAATTAATTCGGTAAGAGTTAATAAAGATTGTTTGGTTAGCGTTGGCGATATTATAGAGTGCTATTTTGACGGGCAAAAAAAGCCTTTAGATATCGTTTATTGTGATGAAAATATATTGGTTTGCAACAAGCCTCAAGGTATTACTTCTGAAGACTATTATAATAAGGTTAAAATAGAGTATCCGTTAGCGTTTTTTACGCATAGACTAGATAGAAACACTTCGGGTATTATAGTTTTTGCTTTAAATGAAAAAAGTTATATCGAGCTTTTTAATGGTTTTAAAAATAGAACTTTTGAAAAGTTTTATACTTGTTTAGTAAGCGGTGCGTTTAAAAAACAGTGTGATGAATTAAACGATTATATGGTGAAAAATAGCCAAGAAAGTTTAGTTAAGATTTATAAACAAAAAGTAGCAGGAGCAGTTAGCATTTGTACTAGATACGAACAGATTGCTAAAGGTGATGTTTCTTCGGTTTTAAAAGTTGAGTTAGTTACAGGTAGAACTCATCAAATACGCGCACATCTTGCATATTACGGGCATTTTATTATCGGTGATGGAAAATATGGTAAAGAAAGTATTAATCGCCAGTTTAAACAAAGCAAACAATTATTAATTGCATCTACCTTAATATTGAAATTTAGCAGTGGAAATCACCTTTATTATCTTAATGGTAAGAGTTTTTCGGTTGACGATAAAGCCGTTTTTGATAAGCTTAAATAATAATTAAAAAAAATTAAAAAATTTTTAAAAAATACCCTAAAAATAGTTGCAATTTATAAAATTATTTGGTATTATATACAAGCATTAAGCGTGCAAGCGCTAATGTTGGTCAGTTGATGTGGGAGCATAGCTCAGTTGGGAGAGCATCTGCCTTACAAGCAGAGGGTCACAGGTTCGAGCCCTGTTGTTCCCA
>JAZNFS010000051.1:0-2371 GCA_045589175.1 Christensenellaceae bacterium | reverse complement strand
CAGTTGATTGTTGCGATAATGAATAAATTATCAAAAATATCTTAATTTATAACTAATTTTATAAACAAAAAGTTTTTTTAACTAATTTTTCTTTTAGGTATTGACTTATTTGTAACTATAAGTTATAATGACTACAAATGTTCTGCGTAATTTATAATAACTTATTTAAGTTGAAATTTGGAGGAGAGAATTTATGTCAAAATCGCAAGTTAAAAAAGAAGTTTTTGGTGTTATGCTTGATTGTTCGCGAAATGCGGTAATGAGCGTTGAAAAACTTAAATTTTTTATTGATTGTCTTGAAAAAATGGGCTATAACGCTCTTGAATTATATACCGAAGATACCTACGAACTTCAAGATGAGCCTTATTTTGGTTATCTTCGTGGTCGTTATACCCCAGAAGAAATTCGCGAGGTTGATGCGTACGCTAAAAAGCACGGTGTAGAATTAATTCCTTGCATTCAAACACTTGCGCATTTTACGGCTATCGATCGTGGAATTTATCGTGACATTATCGATAACGGGGATATTTTACTAATTGATGAACCCAAAACTTACGAATTTTTAGAAAAAATATTTGAATCGTTATCAAAATGTTTTTCTTCAAGAAAGATTAATATCGGAATGGACGAAGCTCATTTTGTAGGTAGGGGTAAATATCAAGATTTACATGGTTTTTGCGATAAAACCGAACTTTTAGTTCGTCATTTGAATAAAGTTTCAAAAATTGCTGAAAAATACGGGTTTAAAGCTCACATGTGGAGTGATATGTTTTTCCGTTTAGTTAGCGGTGGTGTTTATTATAATAGTGATGCTCCAATACCTGATAAAATAATGAAAATGATACCTTCTAACGTACATTTGTGTTATTGGGATTATTATCATACGGATAAATCAATTTATGATTCTATGTTAAAAAAACATAAGGAGTTTGGTTGCGAGGTTTGGTTTGCCGGTGGATCGTGGACTTGGGGCGGTTTTGCGCCGATGGCTCGTTTTACCATAAATACTATGAAACCTGCTATGCAAAGCGTTAATGAACAGGGTATTAAAAACGTTCTTATAACTATGTGGGGTGACGACGGTGCAGAATGTTCTGTTTTCTCTCAGTTACATACTTTATATGCCATTCGTCAATATGCAAACGGAAATTTCGACCAAAAGTGCATCGAAAAAGGCTTTTATAAATTATTTGGCGTAAAATACTCCGATTTTATGCTTTTAGATATACCTAATTTACAATCTTTAGAAGAAGATCAAACAAGCCCGTTTCCATTTTGCAAGCCATTATTATATTGTGACCCACTTATGGGAATGTATGATTTATCAATTGAAAATCGTGGCGAAATTCCATTTGAAAACCATGCTAAATTATTGAAAAAAGCAGGAAAACGTGCTAAAGAATTTAAGTATATTTTTGATGAACTATCAGCCTTATGTTTTGTTTTAGAAGTTAAGTATGATTTGGGTGTAAGAACTAAAAAAGCGTATTTGTCGGGAGATAAGGAGAAACTTAAACTTTTACTTAAAGATTACGATAAGGTTTATATTCGCTTGCAAAAGTTTCACGCAAAGTTTTTTGCGTTGTGGCATAATGAAAATAAGCCGTTTGGGTGGGAAATTCAAGATGCAAGAATTGGTGGACTTATGCAACGTATAAAAACTTGTATGCACCGTTTACAAGCTTATATTGCTGGTGATTTACGAAAAATTGAAGAATTAGAGGCTGAAATTTTACCCGATGGTGATGGCTATCATATTAGGTGTAATACTTATAAATATATGATTTCAAAAAACGTGTTTTAATAAATAACTTATAAAAATTATCAACCACCAATGGATAAATTTACATTTTAAAACGTTAACAAAATCGTATAAAAGGATTGCTATCCTTTTATTGTAACTAAGAACATTTTTTATTTATAGCTAAAAAGGGAGCTGAAAGTCACGATTTATATCATGCCTTTAAAGAAAGTAATACTTCAAACGATAAATAGCAAAGTTATTTTTATCCAATTAAGGGTAGTGTTGTGAACTCTGATTACAAAAGTTTTGAAAATTCTATCGGCGTTATGGCTTGCAAAAAGGGGTGAATTGGTTTTTATACTGATAAAATACATACAAAACGCGACGTGGTGGCAAGTTCAGATAATATTTCATATATTACTAAAACTCTAACTGAATTTTTGAATAAAATATAAAGGTTATAATTATTTTGTGGGCTACGATTTATCGTAGCTCTTTTTTTTGTATAATTAATTTGCTTTTGCAAACAATACTTTTATGCGAGCGGTATATATCGTTGCTTTATGTTACTTTATTTTGCTATTACCGATATTCTGGGATGTGTGCTTGATTTTTGACGCTAACCAG
>JAZNFS010000050.1:0-17452 GCA_045589175.1 Christensenellaceae bacterium | reverse complement strand
ATATAAATACGTCGTACTCAGGCTCTTTACTAGCCTTTTCAAGCCATTCAAGGCGTACTTTTTCAATATATTCAGCTTGTTTTTTATAACTTTGCGCAATATCGTTAGGCGCTAAGGAAATTGCTTTTTGTACTTCTTTGCTCTTTATAAATGAGTTTTCGGTTATATTATTGCAAGTTGGAACTCTTTTGTTTTCACTTAAATCAATAACGTATAAAACGGCGTTAAGTGAAAGTGCTTTGCCCCAAAACGCCTCGTAATCTTGACTATTTTTTAATAAAATTTCATTAAAAAGATCGGTCGCTTTTTCAAAATCGCCAACCCTTAAAGCCTCCCACGCATTAGCGCGTTCAACGGCGTGAATATCGTTGGCTAAATCAGCAACCCAAAGGTTACCGCAGTAATTACAAGTATAATTATTTCCCTGCCTTACAAGTGGTTGTCCGCAGGATTTACATAAAAACTGTTCCATAATCTTGCTCCTAAGTTTCAATAACCAAAATGCCGAACTATAAATTTAATTGCGACTTTTCAACAAAATATTAATTTTGTTGTGTGCTGTTATTATAACATAATTTACGCCGTTAATCAATGATTTTTTTATGTGAATTGTTTTTAAAAACCACATTAACTTCTATTTTGCTGTTCTATAGCCAACAAACCTTGCATAAATTATACCAATGCATTAAAAGGAGTAAATTATGGCAAGCGATTTAGACTACGCAAAAATGATAGAAATTCCATTAAATACCTGCGAATACCAAACAAAAAAACGCAAAACTTTATTTAAAAAGAAAAAATTTATTTCGCTAATCAACAAAAAATTAAGCGCTAATAAAGTTGAAGATTTAAAGCAAACCGACTTTAAAGAAGTTAATCTAAAAGCACAAAGTGAAGAACAATTAAAAAGCAAAAAAGATAATTCTTGCCCAGCCGATTGCGAAGATAAAAATGCCGGTGTTAAAAGTGTGACCGAACAAAGCAAAAATTTGCCGGCAATTTACGTTAGCAAAAAAGAAAAATTTAAAAACGCTATAATTTCGGCACAAGTGGTTGCGGTTTTCGCTCTTGTTTCGGCTATAATTTTAACCAACGTTTTTTGGGAAAACAGCGGAATGAACACTCTTTTTAAAAGTGTTTTTAATAGTGAAAAAATTATAACCGACGACCGCGCACCAACCGATTTTTCTTTATATCTACCAGTAAAAAGTGAAGGTGTTACGCTCAATAACGGAGTTATTGAAATTGAAGGAGAATATTCTTTATACCCCGTATGTGATGGCAAGATATCAAAGGTATTAAAAGAAGCAAACGGTTGCTATACAGTTACTATTTCCCACAGCGATAACTTTTTCAGCGTGATTGAAGGTGTAGATTTAGTATATTTTTCCGTAGGCGAAGAGGTTTCTAGAAATCTACCCGTTGGATATACCAATAAATCGGCTAAGGTTTACCTTTACGAGGAAGATACGCTTCTTACCGATTACGCTACTGTTGAAAATTCAATAGTGTTTAACAAATGAAAGTAACCGTACATCCACTTTTTTTCATCTTTGGCTTATACTTTGCTCTAACGGGCAAAGTATTTTTATTTCTAACCTTTACCCTAACTGCACTTATTCATGAGCTAGGGCACGCTTTTTGTGCCGAAAGGTTGGGTTACAAAATGAACGAAATTTGCTTAATGCCCTACGGAACGGTAGTTAACGGCGCTATAGAGGGACTTTCTTATAAAGATGAAATCCGCGTTGCTTTTTACGGGCCACTTTTTAATCTCGGTGTTTGTGTAATTTTCGTATGCCTTTGGTGGCTTATTCCAGAAAGTTATCCATACCTTGATACCGTTGTTTTTTCTAACCTTTGCATATTCGCAATTAACCTTCTACCAGCCTATCCACTAGACGGAGGTAGAATTTTATCGGCAACTTTATCACTATATATATCGCGCAAAAAAAGCTTACTTGTAGTTAAAATTTTAGGAATTATTTTATCACTTTTACTGCTTGCCCTTTTTATTTATTCTTTAATAATTAAGCAACTAAATATTTCTATTTTATTCTTTTCCTTATTTATTTTATTTGGAACTTTTACCAAATCAAAAGAAAATGCTTACGTAAAAATTTTATATAATCAAGGACAATTTGAACGAGGTATAATTGAAGAAAAACGCATAATGGTAAGCGCTGAAAGTACGGTTAAAGAGCTTATAGGCTACCTTCAAGGTAAACGCGCTATTTTTTTAGTTACCGTAAACTTTACAAACGGTAAGCAAAAAGAACTTGATAAAACACAAACGCAAAAACTTTTATCTACCCCACTTATTTACGAAAAAATTAAAAACGTTATATAAAAAAGTAAATTTAATGATATAGTATAATAAAATTTTTTGTTACAAAAAACTTTACTTTAGAATGCGTAAATGTTATAATAATTTAGCGCTTAATATAAAAAGTAAAAAAACAAGTAAGCGCGAGGCAAGAAAATGAAATTTAAAACTAATATTTTAGATGAAAGCGCAGTAAAAAGAACTACTGTTCGCCTTTCACACGAAATAGTTGAAAAAAACAAAGGGGCTGAAAATTTAGCGCTTATTGGAATTAAAACTCGCGGAATCCCTTTTGCTCAAAGGATAGCAGATGGTATTTTTAATATAGAAGGTGTAAAACTACCAGTAGGCAAGCTTGATATTACCTTATACCGCGACGACCTTTCTACCTTTAGCGAATTACCAACGATTAACGAAACCTTGGTGGATTTCGACGTTAACGGAAAAACCGTTATTCTTTGTGACGACGTTATTTTCACCGGTAGAACTGCGCGCGCCGCTATCGACGCTCTTTTAAAACTTGGCAGACCAAAAAGTATTCAACTTGCAATTATGGTTGATCGCGGTCACCGCGAGCTTCCTATCCGCCCCGACTTTGTGGGCAAAAACTTGCCTACTTCGCTTGCTGAAGTGGTATGTGTAAAGTTTACCGAAATCGATGGGGTTACAGCCGTTGATTTATACGAAAAATAGTTATATTTACCTAGCGTAGTGATCGTTTTACGTCGCTACGCTTTATTTTTTTATAAAATGTTTATAGTGAGCAACAAACGAGAATACTTAAAAATACTAAAAAACTGCTTTTTATCAATTTTTTCTATTAATTTACATAAAAAATATAAATTATATATTTACAAATTTTCTTTTATATAGTATAATACTAAAGATAAAATCAAAAAAATGGAGATGAATAACCTTTTATGCAAGCACAACCAAAAAGAATTTTGCTTAAAATAAGTGGTGAAGCCCTTTCATCTGAAAAAGGCGTAGCTTACGATAAAAGCATTTTGTTACAAGTTGCAAATCAAATTAAACGTGCAAGAGAGCAAGGCGTTCAAGTTGCAATAGTCGTAGGTGGTGGAAATTTTTGGCGTGGTAGACAAAATCTTGATATCAACCGTAGCGCTTCAGACTATATGGGCATGCTAGCTACGATAATGAACGCGGTATGCTTACGCGAAACGCTAACTTCAATAGGCGTGCCTGCACTCGTTCAAACTTCTATTACCGTAACTCCTATAGCTCAACCCTTCGACCCTATTAAGGCAGACGAGGCGTTAAGCGAAGGCAAAGTTGTTATCTTCGGCGGTGGCACGGGATGCCCATACTTCTCAACGGATACGACAGCATCACTTCGCGCTGCTGAAATCAATGCCGACGCACTATTCTTTGCTAAAAACGTTGACGGCATTTACGACAAAGATCCAAAGGTTTACGCTGACGCTAAAAGATACGACAGTTTGAGTTACGATCAGTTTATAGCTCAAAACCTAAAAGCTATGGACTCTACGGCGGTTATTATGTGTAAAGAAAACAACACACCAGTTTACGTATTCGCTCTACTTGAAGAAAATTCAATAGTGAATGCAATAAACGGTAACGCCAAAGGCGGAAGCTGGATTAAATAAGGTTTTCATTAAAAGAACTAAACAATAAATTTGACATAAAGGAGAAAAAATTATGGCAGCAGATATGGAAAAAATTGAAATGATACTTATGGAAAACGAAGAAAGATTAGAAAAAACTTTAAGTGTTTTTAAATCTGAACTTCTAATGGTAAGAGTTGGCAGGGCTAACCCTCACGTTTTAGATAAAGTAGTAGTTGACTTTTACGGCACACCTACCCCAATCAATCAAGTGGGTAATATGTCGGTTGTTGACGGTCAATGTTTAGTGGTTGCCCCATGGGATAAATCACTTCTTAAAAACGTTGAAAAGGCTATTTTACAAGCAAATATCGGTATCACTCCAACAAACGACGGTAACGTAATCCGCCTTGTATTCCCTGCACTTACCGAAGAACGCAGAAGAGAACTTGTAAAACAAGTTAAGAAGATGACAGAAGATGCAAAGGTTGCTGCTCGTAACATAAGACGCGACACTCTTGACACCTTGAAAAAGCTTAAAAACGCAAAAGAAATTACTGAAGACGAAATGAATGATTTTAGCTCAACGGTTGAAGAAAGCGTTACCGATATTATCGCAAAAATCGAAAAGGTTTCTGCAGAAAAAGAAAAGGACGTTATGACTGTTTAATGGATAACCCAAATCTTTCCATACCTACCCACGTCGGCATTATTATGGACGGTAACGGTAGGTGGGCAGAAAAACACGGGCGAAATAGAAGCTACGGTCATAAAGTAGGGGCAAACCTAATTGAAAAGGTTTGCAAAACTATGTTCGCCAATGGGGTTGAATATCTTTCGTTATACGCTTTTTCTACTGAAAATTTTGCAAGACCAAAAGAAGAAGTTGATTATTTGATGAATTTATTAAAAACGGGCATAAAAAAATATGGTAAAGCTTGTTTTGAAAACAAAATTAAACTTACCGTATCTGGCGATTTAAGTGTTTTAAGTGAAGAGCTTCAAGCTACTATATCTACTTACACTAAAAAAACCTCTATGTTTGAAAAGCCCGTTATGAATATTTGTTTAAATTACGGGGCGAGACAAGAATTATGTCACGCCTTCAACCATATAATAGAAAGTGGGATTTCGCGCGTAACACAGCAAGATATCGATAACGCGATGTACACAAAACTTCCACCCCTTGATTTAATTATTCGCACAGGTGGTGAAAAACGACTTTCTAATTTTATGCTTTGGCAAGCCGTTTACGCTGAACTTTATTTTACCGACCTTTTATGGCCGGATTTTACCCAGGAGGAATGCCTAAAGGCGCTTGATTGGTTCTCTTCACGCAAGCGTAGATTTGGTAAAGTTTAATATGTTAAAAAGAACTATTACGGGCGTGTTGCTCGTTGCTGTTGCAGTTGCATTCTTTTTCTTACGCAACGTAAATTATCAGTTTTTTCATATACTAATTTCGCTAATGGCTGTAGTTGGTACTATTGAAATTAACTTGATAATGGGAGATAAAACAACTTCGGTTCAAAAAATAATTAGCTCGATCGCAAGCGTTTTCGTTTGCTTTGCGTTTTTTATTTTTGAACTTACGGGCGCGTTGGTTACCCTTGCCGTTTTCTTTATCGTATTGTTTTTTATACCAGTATTTAAGCGCGGGAATATTCCCTTTGAAAGTTTGGCTTGCTCAATATTTTCATTGATTTACCCAACCGCACTTTTAATACCAGTAATGTTAACCAACACACTTGGAAACATATCTTTATTTGCTTTAGTTTTAACCTTTGTAATCTCCCCCGCCGCAGACGTTTTTGCTTACCTTGTGGGAATGACATTTAAAGGTAAAAAATTATGCCCGGAAATTAGCCCTAAAAAAACGATTAGTGGGGCTATAGGCGGTTTAGTGGGCGCTGTAGTTGCAGGTGTGGTATTATTCGCTATATTTAAAAACAGCTTTAACTACCACCTTTCTTTAAGCGGATACGTTTACTTTGGATTAGTTGGCCTTGTTGGCGGAGCTCTTACCGAAATAGGCGATTTGGTTGAAAGCTATATTAAACGCTCGTTTGGCGTTAAGGATTCGGGCAAGATTTTTCCCGGTCACGGCGGTATGTTAGATAGATTTGACGGCTTTATTTTTGCATCAATTTTTATCTATTTCGTAATGGCTTTAATTTAATGCTACACCAAGCAAAAACTTTTGGATATCAAACTAAGCCAAACCCCTAAACGAACTCTATTTTTTAATAGGTTGAATATGAAAAAAATTGCTTTGCTAGGCTGTACCGGTTCAATCGGTAAACAAGTTTTAAATATTGTTGACAGATACCCAAAAGATTTTAAGGTGGTATCGCTTTGTTGTAACAAAAACGCAAAACTACTTAGCGATCAAATAGCTAAATATAAACCGCTTGTTGCAGGTTTAACAACAAGCGAGTATGCAAGCCAAATAACTTCATTACCAAGCCAAACCACCCTTTATACAGGCGAAAAAGCTATGCTTCATTGCCTATTACAAGAAGCAGATATAATTGTTATCGCCGTGGTTGGTTTTTGTGGGCTTGAGCCACTTATCGAAGCTTGCAAAATGGGTAAAACTATAGCACTTGCCAACAAAGAAAGCTTAATTTCGGGTGGCGAAATAATTATGCCACTTGCCCAAAAGCATGGCGCTACGATTATTCCCGTAGATAGTGAGCATTCAGCTATTTGGCAATGCTTAAACTTTGATAAAAGCGCCACCTTTAATAAAATTATTTTAACTGCTTCTGGTGGTGCACTTAGAAACCTGCCCGTAGAAGAACTTGAAAACGTTACACCTCAAACGGCACTTGCTCACCCTAACTGGAATATGGGTGCAAAGATTACCATTGACTGTGCAACAATGATGAACAAAGGGCTTGAAGTTATTGAAGCAATGTGGCTATTTAACTGCCCACTTGATAAAATACACGTGGTTATTCACCCACAAAGTATAGTACATTCTATGGTTGAATATCAAGATAACGCAGTTATAGCCCAACTTGGAACACCAACAATGGAACTTCCTATTCAGCTTGCACTTACATATCCTAAACGTCAAGCAACCTTAAGCACTCCGCTTGATTTTTATAACCTAACACTTGATTTTAAAAAAATTGATTTAAAAAGATACCCTTGTTTTGAATTAGCGTTAAAAAGCGCTAAAATGGGGCATAATATACCTTGCGCGCTTTCGAGCGCAAACGAAGAAGCGGTTAATCTATTTTTACAAGGAAAAATAAAATATACACGAATTGCCGACTACGTAAACTACGCTATAAACAGTTGCAAAATACTACCCGTAACCTACGAAAATCTTGTAAAAACCGACTTTTGGGCGCGCAACTTTGTTTTATCGGCTTATAAGGAGAAAAAGTTTGATTAGTTTTACAACCGCCTGCTTATCGGCAGGCATGCTTTCACAAATAGGCTCAATATTAGTAGCTCTTTTAGTGCTACTGTTTATGATAACGGTACACGAACTAGGTCACTACCTCGTTTCAAAAATTTTTAACTTTAAAGTTAATGAATTTGCTATAGGTATGGGGCCGGCTATTTTCCAAAAGAAGAAAAAAGACGGCGAATTATTCTCGATAAGAATTTTACCGCTTGGCGGATACTGTGCTTTTGAGGGCGAAGATTCAAATAATAGCGATCCGCGTGCATTTAATAACCGCCCACCTTGGCAACGCCTTTTAGTCCTTATTGCCGGGGCAACTATGAACTTTGTAGCCGCTTTATTAATATTCTGTATTTCAATAAGCTGTTACGGTCAAAACTGCATGGAAGCTTTTGAAGTAGTTCAAACAAATAGCGCTTATACTCTACAAAACGAAGACGTTATTTTAACCTTAAACGATAAAGATATTTATTTAACAACCGACCTTATTTCTGCTTTAAAAGGTAAGAAAAAGGATGACGAAGTAAGCGCTACCGTAATGCGTAAAGGTGAAAAAAAAGATATTACCATTAAGCTACTTGCCGACCCAACTTCTAAAAGCATGGAAGATTTAAATCCCGTTTTAGATAGCTTAGGTATTGCTACCCTTTCAGCGGTTACAGAAAGTGAAAATAATTCAAATCCCTACGGCCTTCTTTACGGTGACTATATTTTACGAATATCAAACGTAAAACCAACACTTGATCCTACGATAACAGATGCTAACGGCAAAATAGAGTGTAAAGCGTGGAACGGCCACGATATGCAAAGCTATTTAATAGATGAAAGCGAATATATGAGCTATAAGCGCGCATATAATCCAAGTGATTTTGCATCAATTATAAAAGAATTTAACGACGGCGACTATATTTATATCTATATTTCGCGCGGAGAAGATAGAATAGTTCTTGAATATGAACTAAAGAATTTTAACGATATTAAAAATGACGATAACGCTATTTTTGATTACTTTGGCGTTACAATTCAAACTGTTGGATATCGCCTTTACAACAAAAACGTTAAACTTGGTTTTTTTGAAGGTCTTGGCCACGGCGTTGTTTACGCATTTAAAAACGTTGGCTCAACCCTATCGGCATTTTGGCAACTTATCACAGGTAAACTAAGCATTAACGCTTTAGGCGGACCTGTAACCACTATTACTTTAACCTCACAAGTTGTTTCGTTAGGTTTTAATTACGTGCTTGAAATAGCAGGCTTTATAGGCGTTTCACTTGCCGTGTTTAACTTGCTTCCTATCCCTGCTCTCGACGGTGCGCGTGCCGTATTCGTTTTAATCGAATGGATAAGAAAGAAACCTATTAACCGCGAAATTGAAGGCAGAATTCATACTGTTGGGCTTATTTTATTATTTGTATTCGCCATTGCAATTGACCTTGTAAAGTGTATTTAAAGGCTAATTATGAAACATCATTTAATGAATTTAAACAAAAACCCATTTGAACTTATAAAAAAAGGGTTAAAAAAAGTTGAAATGCGCCTTTACGACGATAAGAGAAGGCAAATTAAATCAAACGATTATATTGAGTTTACAAACCTTGAATCTGGCGAAAAACTACTTGTAAAAGTTGTTGATATTAAGGTGTTTGAAAGTTTTGAAATGCTTTATAACAACTACGATAAAACTCTACTCGGCTATTTACCTAACGAAAATTCTAAACCAAACGATATGCTTGAATATTATACTTTAGCCCAAATACAAGATAACGGCGTTTGCGCCATTGAAATTGAATTAGTTTAATAAAAAAACAAAAGGTGAAAATTGTTAGTTATTTATAAGTAACTTGCTAATTTCTCACCTTTTTTTATGTAAAACTTTACTTGTTTATATACAAAAAAGTAGCGATAATCAACTTATATCGCTACTTTTTTGTATAATAATTTATTGTATCTTTTAAATTTTTATCAAAATCGTTTTTGGGTATAAAGCCAAGCTCACGCGCTATTTTGTTACAGTTTAAAGAATATTTTTTATCGTGCCCCTTTCTATCTTCAACGAATGAAATTAGCGATTTGGGTTTATTTAAAAGGCTTAAAACCAAAGTTACAAGTTGTATATTAGAAAGTTCGTAATTAGCGCCAACGTTGTAAATTTCGCCTATTTTGCCCTTTTGAACTATTAAATCTATCGCTCTACAATGCTCGCCAACAAACAACCAATCGCGAACGTTTTCGCCCTTGCCGTAAACGGGTATAGGCTGATTTTTGCTTGCTTTTGTAATAACAGTTGGTAATAATTTTTCAAGATGTTGATTACTGCCAAAGTTATTTGTGCTACGCGATATAGTGGCTTGTAAATTAAAAGTGCGAACGTATGAAAGCACTAGTAAGTCTGCCGCGGCTTTACTTGCAGAGTATGCAGAAGATGGTTTTAAAATACTTTCTTCTGTAAACTTTAAATTACTTTCAATGGGTATATCACCGTAAACTTCGTCGGTTGAAACTTGGTGAAAACGCAAGTTGTATTTCACAGCCAAATCAATAAGCACCGAAACACCTATATAATTGGTTTGTAAAAACTCGGCGCTACTTTTAATTGCTCTATCAACGTGACTTTCGGCTGCAAAATTTATAATAGTGGTTATATTATGCTCGGTTATAACCCTTTCTACTTGCTCGCTATCGCAAATATCCCCTTTAATAAATATAAAGTTTTTATTATCTATTATATTATTAAGGTTAGATAAACTACCTGCATAGGTTAATTTATCGTAACAAACAACTTGCGCGTTTTTATACTTATTTAAAACATATTCGCAAAAATGCGAGCCTATAAAGCCTGCACCACCGGTTACTAAATATTTCATATTATTACCAACAGCAACCTGCTTTTACATATCCTTGATTTAATAAATCTTCAATCGGGTCGTTACTAAACATCTTATTACTTTCACTCATATCGTTAATATTTCTACAACCCCACTTGTGAATCTTTTTATTTTTCTTATTTATACCGAAAGCATAAGTAATCGTTGCTGGATCTTGAATATAAGTACCATCTGCGTAATTAAT
The DNA here is from genome assembly GCA_045589175.1 of Christensenellaceae bacterium. Lineage (GTDB taxonomy): Bacteria > Bacillota > Clostridia > Christensenellales > Borkfalkiaceae > HGM11416. The sequence goes on along the minus strand of JAZNFS010000050.1, from coordinate 7,050 downwards.
TATATAATCTGTTTGAACGTTATATATAAATATGTTAAGGCAAATCGAAGCTCCGTTATCTTCAATTGAATAAGCTTCCATTAAAACACCATCAGCAAGAAGGTTGTTACCGCTAAAAATAGGTGTAACACGGTATAAAACGTGATTGTTGGTGCTTTTTATGTATGAAGCTATTTCTTCTTCATAAATTTGCATAGCGCCGTTTAATAAATACGTACCAGTAATAAGATTTTTCTTATTTGCATTTTCGCCTGTTAATTGAAAGCCTAAAAGATGGCTTCTTTCATAAATAGTATTGCCTGTAACCCATCCAGTAGGTGTTACCGAAGAAATACTACCGCGATCCTCGGTTGGCATAAGGTCTTTACCAAGGCAAGCAACAGCAACACCGCATCTACCTAAACTATCAAGCTCGCTATAATATTCATAACTATCAGTAACGTATTGATTAGAATAAAAATATGGATTATTATCATTCACAACGTAAACTATTGAATCAGTATATTCGGGAATATCGTCGATATCAAAATTACCAGCCATACTTAAAGCAGGCATTTCATATTCTATAACACCTATATCACCCCCACTTGAAGAATCATCTGGTGATGAATCTTCTGAAGTAGAAGTTTGAACGCTACTTTGTGCGCCACTGCTACCACTATTTAATGAATTATTACCATTGTTATTTTGACAAGAAACAAATACAACAAGTGATAAAATAACTGCTAAAACTTGCAAAAATAGTTTTTTAAATTTCATATTATACCTCATATAAAAAATACCGTAAGAAGTTACTCTTACGGTATTACTGATTAATCGTCTTTTTGACTATTTCCAATAAAAGTACCGAAAGAAGTTACGTTATGCTTATCCTTTGGTTTGCCATACATAGCATTTTCTGGTGACTTTTCACGGCGGTCAAACTTTCTGTTGCCACCTTTTTCGTACTTTTTACCACTCTTAAATCCGCCTTTCTTGTTATCGCGGTGGTTATCACGACGATCGCTATGCGTTCTACGATCTGCAAAAATAGGTCTTTCATCACGTAGTTCATTTGGAACGATTACTACGTAACGGTTTGGCTCTTTTCCTTCTGATTCTGTTTTTACTTCTGTATTATCAACAAGAGCAGTATGAATTACTCTTCTTTCAAACGGAATCATTGGCTCAAGGTTGATTTTTCTACCCGTTCTAACCGCTTTTTCAGCTAAGCGGTTAGCAAGTTGGGTTAAAGTTTCTTCTCTTTTCGATCTGTAATCTTCGCAGTCAACTACAAGGCGCTTGTATTCGTCACGACCAATATTTGCTACGGCACTTGCTAAAGATTGTAATGCGTCTAAAACCTCGCCTCTGTAACCGATTAAGAAAGATGAGTTTGTAGCCGTTAAATTAATACAAATCTTATCATCATCACGAACGATTTCCGTGCTTGCGTGAACGTTGATAAGGTCAAACAGTCCCTCCAAAAAGTTAACAGCACGTTGTGCGTCAGATGGTTTTTTTGTTAATTTTACCTTTGCTTGAGTGCTCTTTTTAAAAATTAATCCCTTAACAACGGGTTCTTCTAAAACTTCAACAACTACTTCGTTTTCACTAACGCCAAGTTGTTCTAACCCGTTTTGAACGGCTTCTTCTACCGTTTTACCGTAAACTTCAATACTTTCCATTATAATATTTCTCCTTAAACGACAAGTGAGCATAGTGTATGCTACTTATTATTTTTTACTTTTATCGTTTTTGTCGTTTTTATTCTCTTTTTTTTCGGTTTAGCTATTTTTTGCTGTTATTTTGTTTGTTCTTGCCAGATTTATCCTTTTTATTATTGATTTCTTTAATTCTACCCGTTCTTCTAAGTTCAAGTTCGTGAGCTTCTTTTACAGCAAGGCGTTCAAACTTTAAATCAACTAACTTGTTTATAATAAAGTTAGATAACATACTAAATAACGAGCTTACAATGATATAAATCGAGAATGAAGCGGTGTACATGAACGAGAAGAAACCAAACATAATAGGCATCATCCATGTCATCATTTTTTGTGATTGAGCGGCAGTACCGTTTTCACCGTCAACAGAACCTAATTCATTTTGTGTTTTGTTTTGCTTTTGAGCAATAACTTGCGACACAAGCATTACGCCGATTGATAATAAAACTAAAATTAAATAACCGTTTGGTTGTTCTTTTTCTTCGGTTAAGCATCTTGTTAATGCACTATAGTGGCTTTCAGATAAATCGCTTACGCTATTATCAGTGCCAGAACAGCTTGCAGAGCAAGTAGCAAAACAACCCGAGCTTTTTACAATACCGTATTCTTTAAATTCTGCTTTTATAGGGTGTTCCCAAGGAAGGTCTTGCGACCAAATATTTTTAACCCAAAGGAATGATAATTCAGTATTTCTAAACACGTCAGCCGCAGCTTGGCTACCTGCAAGCTTAATAACGTCGTTAACGAATAGGTTTGCGTAAGTATCTAAAACCGAGTTACTAATAATACTTCTAAAACTATCGTTGGCATTACCGCCTAATCTATATACGCGATTTGTTTCATCGTACCAAATATGAGCCATTTCTTTTTCATCTTCTCTATTTGTTACGTAATATTCGTTTGCAAAAATAGCATCAGTTCCTTTTGCTATTTCTTCATATAGTTTCTTTAAAGCAGTTTGATTTTCTTCTGTTACTGCTTCAACAACATATTTATGAGGAGCGTTTTCTTCATAAGTAACGTTAAAGCCGTATGCATTAAATGCTTTAGCATAATCGTGTTCACTACTTAAAAATAATTGAACGTTTAAATATTTCTTTTGTTCAGCTTCGTCATAAATAATATATTCGGTGTTTGTATTTTGGTTATAATTTTCAATCGCTTGTTCGTAAGCTACGCTCATATTACAGAAAACAGCGTAGTTTGCATAGTTAGAATAGGTTGAAAATTGACCGATAACAATGATGAAAATTACAAGGTTTAAAATAGTTGGTAAACAAGCTGAAAATGGGCTGTAACCATTCTTTTTATATAAATCTTGCATCTTTCTTTGATAAAGATCTTTATTGTTAGCGTATTGACGTTGCAACCTTTCAAGTTCAGGTCGTATTTTTTCCATCATAACGCTATTTTTCTTCATTGATACCCTTGAAATAATATCAAAAGGTAGCGTAATTAATTTTAAAATTAAGGTAAATAGAATAATACCAATACCTATACTGTTACAGCCTTCGATAAGCCACTTTATTATATTACCAATCCAGTCGAGTTTAACAACGTTTTCAACCGGCTCAAAAGTGTTTATTGCTATGGCAAGAAAATTAAAAAATTCCATGTTCACCTATTTGTAAAAACTTTGCTAAAAAAATAGCACTACAAAGTTTTTTTTGTTTTTATTAGGACGGCAAAATCAACTTGCTTAATTTAGTAAAAATAAAGTTTTTTTATAAATCTTAGCGTTTAACGTAAAAATACCCTAATATAACCATTTTTTAACGCGTGGATCGTCTGGTACAGGGTCAAAACCGCCACTATTTAAGGAGTTGCACCTTAAAATTCTAAATAATATTAAAGCAAAGGCCTTAATAAAACCGTATTTTTTTAACGCCTCAATAGCGTAAACGCTACAGGTGGGAGTAAAAATACAGCCACTATTTAAGCCCTTTGACAGGTATTTTTTATAAAGTTTTATTAAAAAAATAAAAAAGCGGTTAATCATTTTAATAGGTTTTCCTTATTTAGCAAAAAGCTAATATCTTTTTCAAAATTATGAAAATCGTATTCTTGCCCGCTTTTGGGTACTATAACGATATAATAATCACCTAATAAGGCTAAAAAAGGTCTAATACAAGCACGTAGTTGGCGTTTAATTCTATTTCTAACAACAGCTTTTCCGTTCTTTTTGCTTACAGAATAGCCAACCTTAAGGCTTTGGGTCTTAACGTACACCAGAAGTAGACTTCTGGCGTAACATCTTTTCCCCTTTTTGAAAACAAGGTCGAAATCGCTTCTTCTTTTTAACCTGTTATCCAACTTGATTAAGCCGATAATTTATGACGGCCTCTTGCTCTTCTTCTCTTTAGAACGTTTCTACCACTCTTTGTAGCCATTCTTTTTCTGAATCCGTGCACTTTGTTGCGTTGTCTTTTCTTTGGTTGGTAAGTTCTTTTCATTATATAAAATGCTCCGTTTTTTTCTTGGTTTTGTATTTACCGAACTTTTTTAAAGCTTTTTTTAAAAGCCTTTATATTTTATTTTATTTATTTTATTTTGTCAACTGTTTATAACTCCAATACTTGCGAATATTGGGTATAATAGCCAATTTTTGTTGTTTTTAAACACTTAGTTATTAATTCTAATAGGTAAAATTAAATACAAACTACTATCGTCACTGTTAGGACGTATGATACAAGGTGAAATAGGTGTATTTAACGATACCTTAATAAAATCATCGTCAATAGCGTGCATAGCGTCAAGTACGTATCTACTGTTGAATGCAATTACTATATCTTTACCTTCTAAGTTGATAACTACGTTTTCGTTTACGTTACCCATTTCACTGTTTGCAGTTATGTTAACGTAATTTTCCTTAACGTCTAACTTTACTAAGTTTTTCATAACTCTTGCAACGACAGCTGCACGTTCAATAGCATTTTCAAAAACTAATTTATTCGCCTTAAACTCAGTTAAGAAAGTTACGGGAATAATTTGTTTATAATCGATATATTCGCCCTCTAATAATCTTGCAGTTAAAATAGTATTTTCAACCTCAATCATAAGGTTTCTTTCATGAATAACAACAGTAACTATTTCATCATCTTTATCAAGTAAGCGAACCATTTCGTTTAATGCGCGTGATGGAACGATTGCTTTTACCTTACCGTAGATCTCTTTTAAAGGCTTTTTGCAAACTGCTAAACGGAATCCATCGAGTGCTACGCAAGTTAAACTATCGCCGTCAGCTTCAAGTAGGCAACCTTTTAAAATAGGACGGCTATCGTCTTGTAAACAACAAAAAGCCGTTTTTGCAACCATACTCTTAAAATCTTTTTGTAAGATAGTGAAAGAGTTAGCTTTAATTTCCTTTGAAATAATAGGGAAATCTTCGGTTGGTAACGCCTGAATATAACCTTCACTTGAGCTATAAGTGATTTTTAATCTGCCTTCGTCAAGGAAAAGTTCAATATCGTCTTCTTCTTCAAGTTTTTTAATAAAGTCGGCAAAAAGTTTACCCATAACTAAGGTTTCGCCTTCCATAAAAGTATCAGCCGAAATTGTTTTTTCAATAGATATTTCGTTATCGGTTGCAATTAATGTTAAACTATCGCCTTTGCAAACGAGTTTTATACATTCTAATATTGGATTATGATTTTTTGTACTAACTGCTTTTACAACTTTTAATACTGCGTTTGAAAGATCGATTGCTTTTACAACTGTTTTCATGCGTCCTCCGAATGATTAAACAAATTTATTATTAGTTTAAAGTATCAATAGTAATAGGGGCTGTTCGTAATGTGGAAAAGCTTAAAATTAAGCAATTCATCTTATTTTTATAGTCTTTTTTGCTGTTAATAACAAGTGTGTTTCTTCTTGATAAGCTGTTAATATGCAAATCACTAAGTGGATAAATGTTATTTAAGCAAACAGCCCACAAACCCCGATTTTATCTTCTTATGAATATATTATATAATATAAATAAAAAAAAATCAATAAAAAAACGTTATGATTTAAATTTTGTTTATTAAAAAAGGCATAAATAAAAATTTGTTAACAAAGTGCTGTTAGTTTACTGTTGATAAATGCTTTAAGGTTGGTGGATATGTGTAATTTAGCTGTTTTTCGTTGCTTTTTAGTATTGATTATGGTATAATTTGAGTTATGGAAAAGGTTTTTTGCGTTAACAATTTAAAAATAGAAGAAACTGCTTGTGAAAAACTACAAACGTTTTGTGATTTTTTACTTGAAAAGAATAAACAGTTTAATATTACCGCTATTCGTGATAAAGAGGGCGTTTACGAAAAACATTTTGCCGATAGCTTGATGGGGAAAGATTATTTTTATAAAAACGCTAAGGTTTTAGAGGTTGGCTCTGGCGGTGGATTTCCATCTATACCATTAAAAATAAATGACGAAAGTTTGAATTTTACTTTACTTGAAGCAACCGGTAAAAAGTGTGAGTTTTTAAAGCAGGCAAAAGAATTGCTAGGATTTGAAAATTTTAAGGTAATAAACGGCAGAGCGGAAGAATTTGCTAAAAATAAAGATTATCGCGAAAGTTTTGATATGGTAACGGCAAGAGCAGTTGCTGAACTTAACGTTTTAGCCGAGCTTTGTTTGCCATTTTTAAAAGTCGGTGGCATTGCCGTTTTTTATAAAATGAAATCGCAAGAAGAACTTAATCGCGGAATACATAGTGTAAAAATTTTAGGTGGCGAGATTATTGAAATTAAAGATTATACCCTTTACGGTGTGGAAGGTGAAAGAAATTTAATAATTATAAAAAAAGTATCCCCTACAGCTGAAAAATTTCCAAGAGAATATAAAAAGATTGTAAAAGCCCCATTAGTTTAATATGTTATTTAAAAGTGTCGATAATTGCGTTATACGGCACTTTTTTTGTTTTACGGTTATAATCAATATAGTATTTAGTTATTTACAAATTAAATTAATTTTGTTTAAACTATTTTCAATATTTTTATATAAAATCGCTTTAATTTTACTCGATTATAGCCCCATTAAAAAGTGTTAAAAATACACTTTTATGTATGTTTGTATATTGAAAACAATGTAAATTAAAATAAAAGTGCAAAAAATTTAAAAAAATGTGAAATAACTATTGACTTATTATAAAATAATATATATAATTAAAAAGGTGTGCAAAAAAATTAGTGCACTAAAATAAGGATAAAAAAATATAATTAATAAATTTACGGAGGTTTTTCAATGAAAAAAATGACCATTGACGGTAATACCGCTGCCAGCCACGTTGCGTATGCGTTTAGTGAAGTTGCTGCGATTTACCCGATAACCCCATCTTCACCAATGGCTGAAGTTGCAGACGAATGGG
>JAZNFS010000049.1:0-36546 GCA_045589175.1 Christensenellaceae bacterium | reverse complement strand
AGAGTGCAATATTGAAAAATGTTTGCATGAGCTTACTTTAAATATTTCAGGAAATTTATTATCAAATTACGCAAAGGAACGCTTACAATTTTTATCTGATTTAAACAACCTACTTTCAAAAAAACATTTTGACAACGTAGAAATTAGCGCTTTAATTAAAAGTGAAACGCAAAAAATGTTGGATTTAACTCAAAGTACAAACGAGATTAACTTACACGATTTGCTTTCTTCAACGCTTAAAGTTATTGAAAAAAATGCATATTATTTAGAGCAACAACAAAAGGCTATCTCTAACGTAAAAACCTTAACTGCTCAAAATCAATCAATACAAGACCAACTTTCAGAAATTAAAATTCAAGGAGAAAAAGAACGTAAAAATTACGATGAGTTACAGCAAGAAATAAATTTAATTTTAAACGGTAAAAGTATTGACTTAGCAAAGGCGGAAAAGAAAAAAGTCATTGAAGATTTAACTGCTGAAATAAAAGCGATAACTAGTGATAACGATACTATAGCCCAATATATAAGCGAAAATTTAATTAAAAAAGCCACGCAAGAAGCAACTTTACTGCAACTACAAAAAAGTTATCAGCAAAGCAAAAAAGCGCTTGATTTGGCGCTAGAAAATGAAAAAGTTAACGATAAACAATGTAAAGCCATTTTACAAAATGCTAACGAGATTGATAGACAAAGACAGATGGTTAAAGACTATGAGACCTCAATTCTGATTATTGAAAAGCGTATTGGCGAGCTAAACGAGCAGTTAAAAGACAATTTGTTCTCGTTAGAGCAAATAGAAAATGAAAACCAAAAACTCGGCGAAATGCAAAAAAATTGTCAAAAACTTGCTGAAAAATGTGGCGAAATTAATAATGACTATCAAAATAGTTTGAAAAATAATCAAAGATGGTGTATAATAAATAATAACTTAAGGGAGATTTCCACCCAAAGAAAAAGCTTAGGCAGAATGATTGAGCTGGTAAAAGAAAACCGCTTTATGGAATTCATTGCCGAAGAATACTTAAAAGATATTGCTTCTATTGCTGAAAATAGAGTTCTTACTCTTACGTCGGGAAGATACGGGTTGGAATATAAAAACGGTGCGTTCTACGTATCCGATAATTTAAGTGGTGGTAAGCTTCGTCCTGCGATTGGGCTTTCGGGGGGAGAAACATTTTTGGTTTCACTTTCGCTTGCACTTGCATTATCATCTCAAATCAGCGCGAAAGCTCTTCGCCCGTTAGACTTTTTCTTCTTAGACGAAGGGTTTGGAACTTTAGATGATGATTTGATTGATGCGGTGACAGACAGCTTAGAAAAATTACAAAAGGCAAATCTTACCGTAGGGCTAATTACCCACGTTGGAGAACTTAAAAATCGCATTCAATCCCGCATTGAAGTTATTGGAGCTACCGCCCTACACGGAACATTGATTAAAGACAACGGCTAACAAAAAAATGGCAACATTTTGCTGGTTTTGTGGCGGTTTATTAAAGGAATTTTTATGGAAAACGTTAGAAAAATACTTACACCCTCGGCAGTTTGGAAGGATTTTAACAGCGACCTCCCTCTTAAAGAGAGTAAAGTTAACGAAATGACGTATGATGGCATTAGCTACGTTGAAGTTTACTTTTCAGGAAGAGAAACGGAATCGGGCAGAGTGCGTATTTACGGTTTATACGCAAGACCTCAACCATTACCGATGAATAGAAAATTAGGCGCGGTTTTATTATTGCCAGATTATAAAGAAACGATTAATTTAGAGCTTGTAAATCATTTTGCAAAGATGGGTTACGCCGTTTTGATGGTAGACTATCGAGGTGACGTAGGCGAAAGCACAAATCATACTAACTATCCAACCGAAATTGATTATGCAAATTACGGCAAAGAAGATATGTTTAGGGTTGAACGCACCGCAAAAGAAACTTGTTGGTACGAATGGGTTGCCGTAGGAAAATACGCTTTATCATATCTAAAAAGCCGTCCTGAGGTTGATAAAATAGGTGTGGTTGGTATAAAACAAGGGGCTAACGTTGCTTGGCAACTTCTTTATAACGAAACTAGAGTAAGCTGTTTCGTTCCTATCTTTGGAATGGGATGGCAAGCATACAAAAACCTCTTTAAGTGTGAAAGTGGTGATATTACTATGGATGACGAGCGCTATCGTTGGCTTGGCGGTGTTGACGCACACGTTTACGCGCAATACTGTCAATGCCCAGTTCTTTATCTTGCGGGTACGAACAATAGCGATTTTGACTGTGAGCGGGGAGTTGATACTTTAGCCAGAGTTAGCAAAGAAATTAAGTGCTCCTTCAATTATACTCCACGTTTTAGGGATGCTATAAACAAAAAGAGTGCTGACGATATAGCGCTATTTTTGAAAAAATATCTAACAAAAGCAGGGGCTGCGTCGGATAGATTATATTTTCCCGAATCGCCTACGGTAACTTTGGCTTTTAGTGAAGATTTTAGAAGTGTTTTTGCAGAAGTTAGTACGGATGAAACTGATAAGTTAAAATCGTTAACCCTTTATTTAAGCGAAGGAATAGCAAATCCAAGTTGGCGAAACTGGTCGGTTATGCAACCTGTAAAAAATAAAAATACTGCGGATAAAAAGTATTTTAAGCAACAGCTTGGCGGTGGCGTTCCATTCGTTCACGTTTTTGCAGTTGCCGATTACAAAAACGGAGTTTCGGTAAGTTCAAGAATAGTTTATAAAAAACTTGAAAAACCTTCGCCCGTAACCCTTGCAAATATGCTATATTCTTCAAGAAACGGCGTTGACTGTTTTACCGTTTACGACGAAAAGAGTACCTCGATTGGTAAAATTTTGTTTTGTGAAAACGGCGGTATTGAACTTGCAGAGTGTGCTAATTCCATAACGGGAGCAACCTCTAGATACGGATTATTGAACTACCGTATTTCTGAAAATAGATTTACCCCCAATTTACGCTCGATAATTAAATTTGACGTATATTGTGAAGATTATACGGCGCTAAACTTTAGTGTAATGATTGATGAGGGTGGCGTATTAGTTCCATACTCTTCAAAAGTTGAATTAAAGGGCAGTAAAGTTTGGCAAAAGGTGCAAATTGATTTTGCTTCTTTTAAAAACGAACAAAGAATGAGTATTAAAAATTATGAAAAAATCGTTGCTGTAAAAATCGACGCTGAAAGCCGTTTTGCAGTAAACAATTTATTGCTCATTTAGTAACTAAAGACCTACAACGATTATTTAAGGACTAAAGTATGAATTCTTTTTTTGCTTCAAACGAAGAAATAATTGAACAAAAAAATACCGGTAGGCGCGCAAAAAAAATTATTGCCGACGCTATAACTCTGTTATTATTGGTTTTGTGCGTTTTTTTTGTTTTTACCAAATTCATTTGGCTTTATCCAGTGCAGGTTGATGGCGATTCAATGAATAATACTTTAACTAATGGTGATTTGCTCTTGGTTGATAAATTAGCAAAGCCTAAGCGTGGCGACGTAATAGTTTTTACGCTTGACGATAAAGCTTACATTAAGCGTATAATTGCAATCGCGGGCGACACGGTTTGGATTAGGGACGGCAAACTATTGATTAAAAAAGCCAATGAAAATCAATTTGAAGAAATTAATTATGAAGGCGTTATTGGAAAGACGTTTTACGATAATAACAACCCCGAAGTAGTTGAGAAAAATTGCGTTTTCGTTTTGGGTGATAACCGAGAAAATAGTACGGATAGCCGTTTTTTTGGTCAAGTTCAAATAGATTTGGTTGACGGAGTAGTTCATCAGTTTATAATCGATAACAAGGATGGTCCTTTAGGAAAAATTTATAAACATTTATAATTGCGAAACAAAAAGAGAAAAGAGGAGATTGACTACGATTATGTCAAAATGCATTATTACTGCAGAAACCACTTGCGATTTACCGCAAGAAATTTTAAACCAAAGAAATTTTAAAGTCATACCTATTACCGTTATTACTGGCACAACTGAAAGGAAAGACGGTACTGAAATAAAAGTTGAAGAATTATTTGATTACGTTAAGCAAACTGGCGAATTACCAAAAACCGCAGCAGTATCAATTGAAGAATATAAAGATTTTTTTAACGACCTTTTAAAAGAATACGATAACGTAATTCATTTTTCACTTTCTTCAAACGCTTCATCATCATACAACAACGCTTTTAACGCTTCAAAGGAGTGTAAGGGCGTTTACGTTGTTGACTCAAAAGCATTATCAACGGGGCAAGCCTTACTTATGCTTAAGGCGAGCGATATGTTAAACGAAGGAAAGCAAGCGGAAGAGGTTTACAACACAGTTGTTAATCTTACTTCAAAAGTTCAAACCTCTTTCGTGGTTGATACTCTTGATTATCTTGCAAAGGGTGGAAGATGTTCTGCCGTTGCTCTCGTTGCATCAAAAATACTAAAAATACACCCATATATTTATGAGAACGACGGTACGTTACAAGTTAAGAAAAAATATATGGGTACGTTACAAAGATCTTTAAATCAATACGTTCACGATTTAGCAAACGAATATAAATCGTACGACAAAAAACGCGTATTCGTAACTCACAGTTTATGTGATGACTCTAAACTTGTTGAAGAAGTTATTTCTATGACTAAAGAGTTATTTAATTTTGAAGAAGTTATTGAAACTACTGCAGGAGCAACAGTTTCAAGCCATTGTGGAAAAAATACTATTGGCGTATTGTTTATCGCTGAATAATTTTAGCTATAAACAAAAGCGAAATAAGGATAAATAATGATAGAAATTTACTCAGAACAGGACTACTACTCAGCAAAAAGTTTGCGCGATAAGTTTATGACAATATTTTTCTCAACTCTCGCAGTGCTTTTAGCTGTCAATATAGTAGTGTTCGTTATTTACACACAACAAGAATTTGAAACTCCGTACAGAACGCCAATGATTGCTTTTAATATCGTTACCGACGTTATTTACGCGATAATTTTTTATATTCTTTTTGCAATCAAGTATAAAAGGCTTTCAAATTATTTAAAACTTTTACGCGATGTTTTTACGGGAATCAAAGAAGACGGGGTAAACACCGTTAGTAGAATTGATAGTTCTATAAAAACTAAAGACGGCGTTGATTTTATAAGCCTAGTAGTGCTTGATTGGAACGAAAGGAAAAACGAGTTTTTTGAACGCCATATTTTGCTCGACGTTGAAAAACCTATTCCCGAACTTAAAAAGGGTGACGTTATTAAACATAGAACTCACGCAAACGTATTAATTTCTTATGAACTATGTTCGCCCGATATTTTTGAGTTTTAAAATAACCATCGTTTTTTAAATTGTAAAATTAAGGGTAGAAAATATACCAAACATAAAGGAGATAGATATGAAACCAAGACACGAAGTACCAGAAAACCGCAAATGGCGTACGCAAGACATATTTGCTACTCAAGAAGATTGGGAAGCGTTATATGCCGACGTTCAAACAAGAATGGACTTTTCTTCTTTTGAAGGAAAGTTAAATACAGCTGAAAACGTTAAAGCTTGTTTCGACGCTTTATATAGCGTTATCGGCGACCTTGAAAAGCTTTCTGTTTACGCTCACATGCTTCACGATGAAGATACTAGAAAATCTGAAAACAACGCATTACAAGCAAGAGTTCAAGCTTTATACGTACGTTTTTCTTCAGGCATAGCATTTATGACGCCTGAAGTAACTTCTCTTGATGAAAAGCTTTTAAAAGAATTTGCATCTAATCCTTTACTTGCTGATTACGATTACGAGCTTAAAGGAATTATTCAAGAAAAACCACACGTTTTAGGTAAGGAGGCCGAAGCTGTTTTGGCGATGGGCGGTCAAGTATTCGGCGCTTTTTCTAATATATTCGGTATGATTAATAACGCCGATTTACCATACCCTGAAATTACAGTTCGCGGTCAAAAGGTGAAAGTTTCACACGGTATGTACGGTGTGTTGATGCAAGATCCAGACAGAAACGTTAGAAAGAAAACCTTTAAGGCTTTTTATAACGCGTTTATCGGTCTTATTAACACTATTAGCCAAACTTACATATCAAACGTTAATAAAGACGTATATTTTGCAAGAGTAAGAAAATATGAAAGCTGTTTAGCTAAAGCTCTTGAGGGCGAAGACGTTTCTCCAAAGGTTTACGATAACTTAATTAAGAGCGTTCATCGCGGATTAAAAACAATGCATAAATACGTTTCAGTTCGTAAAAAAGTTTTAGGTGTAAGCAAACTTCATATGTACGACGTTTACGCACCACTCGTTGACGACGCTGAATTAAAATTAGATTATGAAGATGCTTTCAACCTTGTAAAAGAAGGTTTAGCACCACTTGGTGAAGAATACGGCAAGCTTTTACAACGCGCTCATGACGAAGGCTGGATTGACGTTGAAGAAACTGAAGGTAAGAGAAGCGGTGCTTATTCAATAAGCGTTTATAAAGCTCCGCACCCATACGTTTTATTAAACTATCAACAAACTACGGGCGATATCTTTACGCTTGCTCACGAACTTGGTCACGCAATGCATTCATTCCATTCTGTTAAGGCTCAGCCACAATCAAAGGCGAGTTACAGAATTTTCGTTGCGGAAGTTGCAAGTACGGTTAACGAAGTATTATTACTTAAACATTTACTTGCTACAACTAGCGACGTTAAGCTTAAAAAATACCTACTTAACTACTATATGGATATGATCAAGGGCACGCTATTCCGTCAAACTATGTTTGCTGAATTTGAAGCACTTGCACACAGTCAAGCTGAAAGTGGTCAACCTTTAACTAAGGACTCTTTAAACGAAACTTATATTGGATTAAACAGAAAATATTTTGGTAGAAGTATGTATTCAGATCCTGAAATTGCTTACGAATGGGCAAGAATTCCACACTTCTATAGATCTTTCTACGTTTATAAATATGCAACGGGCATTACAAGTGCGATTTCTATTGCTGAAAGAATTTATAAAGAAGGCGAACCAGCTGTTAAAGATTACTTTAAGTTCTTATCTTCAGGCGGTAGCGATAGCCCTGTTGAACTTTTAAAGCTTGCCGGTGTTGACTTAACTAAGAAAGACGCGTTTGAAGCTGCAATGAATTCTTTTGAAGATGCTTTAAATCAATTCGTTGCTCTTAGCGATATAAAATAATAACTATACTAAACGCTCAAAGTTTGACTTTGGGTGCAAATAAAAATAATTAATTTGTGTTTCCGCTTGATTTTTTCAGGCGGATTATGCACAACTGAGGGCATTATGGCAGAAAAATTTAGTGCGTTACCGTATAATTTAGAGGCGGAGCAATCAATTTTAGGGTGTTTATTAGTTGATCAAGAAATTCAGCTTGAAACCATTTCTTTTTTAGTGGAAGAAGATTTTTACACCGATTCGCATAAACTAATCTTAGGGGCTATGAAAGATATCGTAAGACAAAATAAGCCTATCGATATAGTTACTCTTTCAGATGCTATGGAAAAAAATGCTACTTTAGAAAAAGCAGGTGGCATGGATTATATTACTACCATAGTTCAAAGTATGCCTTCAAGTGCAAACTATCGCCAGTATCTTAACATTGTTAAGCGTGATAGCACCTTAAGAAGATTAATTCGCAGTAGCGAAAAGATTGCTGGAGAAGCAAGAAAAAGCACTGATAGTAAAAAAACTTTAGAATTTGCTGAAGGTGAAATTTTCCGTATTTCAGAAGAAAACGAAACATCAAGCTTGCTTTCACTTGCTGATTATTACGATCCGTTGCTTGCTGATTTAGAGCATCTTGAACGTGATAAAAACTTCAAGCGCGGTTTAAAAACGGGTTTTACTAGAATTGACGATCTTACAAACGGCTTTAAAAAGGGTAACCTTATTATTCTGGCTGCCCGTCCTTCAGATGGTAAAACTACACTTGCTTTGAATATGATTGAAAATATTGCTTTACGCGAAAATAAGGTATGCGCTATGTTCGCTCTTGAAATGACGCGTGAAGAACTTGCTCAAAAGTTGCTTTGTTCTATTGGTAAAGTAAGAATGGATAGTTTACAAAAAGGTAAACTTTCTGAAGATGACGAACAGGGTTGGCAAAGAATGTGGGCAGCAAAAAAACAGCTTTCTAAAGCTCAAATTTACGTTGACGACTCTCCTTCAAACACAGTGCCCGCTATGCTTTCTAAATGTAGAAGATTAAAAGCAACTAAGGGGCTTGACTTGGTAGTAGTCGATCACTTACAATTAATTTATCCCGACGTTAGAACGAGCGAAAACCGTCAACAAGAAGTTACCGAAATTTCAAGAGGCTTAAAGGTTATGGCTAAGGAACTTGGCGTTCCCGTTCTTGCTCTTTCACAGTTGTCACGTGGGGTAACTCAACGCAAGGGAAGACCTGTGCTTTCCGACCTTCGTGAATCTGGTTCAATAGAACAAGACGCCGACGTTGTAATGTTTATTTATCGCCCAGATAAAACCGCAACCGCGCAAGAAATTGCTTCAGGTGCTGTTGAAAAAGACGTTGCTGAAATTATCATTGAAAAGAACAGAAGTGGTGAACGCGGTTCTGCTAAGTTATTATTTAAGGGTGAATATTCAAAGTTTGTTAATATTTCAAACTATCAAATGGAAGCACCTGGAGAATATAAACCACACGAGCCTACTCCATCTAATTTACAACCCGCCTACGAAGAATACGATGATGCTTCTAACTATTCAGAGGAGGATATTCCACCTGAAACTACTGGGGATGAAGCTTTTGACTAATTGATAAATATGATAACTAAAGTTAGCAAGATTGATTTACAATCTTTGCAAGAAGCAAAAAATTTAATAGATAACGAACAGTTGGTTGCCTTTCCTACCGAAACGGTTTACGGGCTTGGGGCTTTAGCTACTAGCGAAAGGGCGATAAAAAGCGTTTATGAAGTTAAGGGCAGACCTTCGGATAATCCGCTCATAGTACACGTACATAAGGATTATGATATATCTTCACTCGTTTACGTTAATGAAAACGGATATGCTCAAAAAATAGCAAAAGCTTTTTTACCTGGACCGTTAACTATGGTGTATAAAAGCAAAGGAGTTGTATCCCCCTTACTTTCTTGTGGGCTTGATACTTTGGCTATAAGAATACCGCAAAGTGAAAGTGCTGAGCAGTTTTTAAGGTTTGTTAATCAACCTATAGCCGCACCTTCTGCTAACATATCAAAACATATAAGCCCTGTTACAGCACAGCACGTTTACAAGGATTTTAACGGGAAAATCCCACTTATTTTAGATGGTGGAAAATGCGAGGGCGGAATTGAAAGTACCGTTTTGGACGTTACTGGGGATATTCCAGTTATTTTAAGAAAGGGGTTAATAACTGCCGAAATGATAAGAGAGGTGGTTGGTTCTTGCGTATATGCAGGTGAAAACGCTCAAGCCTCTTTAAAGTCACCGGGAATGAAGTATAAACATTATTCGCCAAATTGTGATACTGCTATTTTTGAGAGAAATGAATATGATGAAGCAATTTCGCTGTACGATAGTTTAATAGCTGAAGATAAAAAGGTTATATTTTTATGTGATGATGAAATGTCAAAGAAAATTGGTAAGCGTAAATTTTTAGCGTTAGGATCAACCGACTTTGAAATGGCTTCAAATTTATATAATTTATTACATGAGGGCGAAAAATACGAAGTTATTATTACATTTAAACTTCTTATCGATAGCGAACTTATGCTTTCGGTAAACAATAGATTTTCTAAAGCGTTTTTTAAGGACGAAAACAAATGAAAAAAGTAATGTTCGTATGTACGGGTAATACTTGTCGTAGCCCTATGGCGGAGTATTTTTTAAAAGATTTAATTAAAAAAGCCGAGATTAGCGATATTAAAGTTACTTCTGCTGGGCTAAAGGCTGAAGAAAATAGTGCAATAAGTAAAAATGCTACTACGGCTTTAAAAAAGTACGGTATAACCGTGCGTAGGTTTAAACCAAAACGCACAACAGCAGAGTTATGCTCAAAACAAAACGCCATTATTTGTATGACTCAAAATCAAAAAAAATATTTCGTTGGATTTAATAGCGTTTACACGGTTGATGAACTTACGGGGGTGGGCGAGATTACCGATCCTTACGGTGGAGATCAAACCGTTTACGATGAATGCGCAAAGCAATTAAAAGTCGCTTGTGAGAAAATATTTAATTTATTAACAAAGGAGTAGTTTATGATAATTGCTATAGCTAACGACCACGCTGGCGTTGAATATAAAGTTGAACTTTGTGAGTTTTTACAAAAAATGGGACATACCGTTATAAACTTTGGGTGCGACCAAACTACTTCTTGCGATTATCCCGATTATGCAAGAAAGGTTACTATGGCTATCCAAAATAAAGAAGCCGATATGGGCGTTTTGATTTGCGGAACGGGTATCGGTATGAGTATATTCGCTAACAAACAAAAGGGAATACGCGCATCTCTTTGTGATAATATTTTTAGCGCCCAACTTACTAGAGAACACAACGACTCAAACGTTTTATGTATGGGTGCAAGAGTAATATCTAAAGAGCTAATGTTTGATATTGCAAAGGTTTATTTTTCAACTCAATTTTCAAACGATGAAAGACATTTAAGAAGAATTAAAAAACTTGAAGAATAGTAAAAAGTCCTTATATATGCGCTTTAACTGCACTTTAGGTTATATAATTATAAAAAATAGCGATAAAATAAACAACAGTTTAACGTTATCTTAAAAATTAATTTTTATTTATAATTTCGTAAAAAAATATTTAACAGGAGAAAAAATATGAGTTCATTACACATTTTTAATCACCCACTTATTTGCCACAAAATTACTATGATGCGTGATAAGAACACCACTACTAAAGATTTTCGTGAATTAGCCGAAGAGGTTACTATGCTTATGGCGTATGAAGTAACAAGAAATCTTCCACTTCGTGAAGTTGAAATTGAGACGCCTATTTGTAAAACCACAAGCAAAGTTATCGCAGGTAGAAGCGTAGGAGTCGTTCCTATTTTACGTGCTGGGCTTGGCATGGTTGACGGTATCGTTCGCTTAATTCCAAATGCTAAGGTTGGGCATATCGGTTTATATCGCGATCCAGAAACTCACACACCTGTTGAATATTACTGCAAGCTTCCCGTTGACGCGCAAGAAAGAACGATTATCGTCGTTGACCCTATGTTAGCGACTGGTGGTAGTGCAGTAGCTGCAATTCAATTTATTAAAGACAGAGGCTGTAAGGATATTAAGCTTATGAATCTAATCGCTGCGCCCGAAGGTGTTAAGGTTGTTCAAGAAGCTCATCCCGACGTTGAAATTTACGTAGCTTCACTTGATGAAAAACTTAACGACCACGCTTATATCGTTCCAGGTCTTGGTGACGCAGGTGATAGACTATTTGGTACGAAATAGTTTAAAGTTTCGTTAAAATTTTTTTTAAGTTCTTGTTTTAAAAAGTTTATTTAATTAAATTTTTAGCTAGTTTTTAGGAGAAAAAATGCAAAAAGTTAAAAAAGCCATAATTCCCGTTGCCGGTTACGGAACGAGATTTTTGCCTTTTACAAAAGCTTTACCCAAAACTATGCTTCCGGTTATAAACGTGCCTGCTGTTCAGCACATAGTTCAAGAAGCGGTAGATAGTGGGATAGAAGAAATATATTTAATCGTAGGGCAGCACGCTGATATTATTAGCGAGCATTTTTCGCCCGCTTACGAGCTTGAAAGTGTTCTTAAAGAGAGAGATAACCAAAAGAGCTTAGAGGTGGTTCAAAAGCCACAAAAGCTTGCTAAAATAACTTATATTACTCAAGAAGAGCAAAAGGGAACGGGACACGCAGTTTTACTTGCAGAAAAATATATTAAAAACGAACCCTTTGCAGTATTGTTTGGTGACGATTTGATGTGTGCACAAACTCCCGTTTTAAAGCAGTTGATTTCGGTTTACGAGAAAAATCAAAAAACCGTGATAGGGGTAAGGCACGTAGGTTACGAAAGCGTTTCAAGGTACGCTTCTTGCGAGTACGATAGTGAACAGCAAGGTGTTTATAACCTAACTGCTATAACTGAAAAACCCGCACCGGGTACTGCAAAAAGCGATTTAGCTCCACTTGGAAGATACGTTTTAAGAGCAAATTTTTTTGAAAATATTAAAAATATTAAGCCAGGATATAACGGCGAATATCAACTAACCGATGCGTTGGGGCTTGATATTCAAAAGGGTGGATTGCTTGCTTATGCTTTTGAAGGGGAGCGCTACGATATGGGTGACGTGTTTGGTTTTTTACAAGCCAACGTTGAATTTTCTTTAAAAGACGACGAGTTAAAAGATAAAATGAAAAAATATCTTAAAGATTTGGTAAAGAAATTTTAAAAAACCTATTTACAAATAGTAAATTTTAGTATATTATATATTATAGAAGAGGAAGAACATACCATGCTTTGCGACGTTTGCAAAAACAATCCTGCTGAACGACAACTTAATAAAGTGGTTAATGGTAACGTAAAAACACTTAACGTGTGCAGGCATTGTTTTAACCGCGGTGGCGAGGCTTTGGTTGTTCCTGAAAGAAAATGCCCGTACTGTGGTAGAACCTTAAAGCAAATTAACGGCACTTTAATCGTTGGTTGCGCAAGATGTTACGAAGTTTTTAGTGCCGAGCTCAATCCTATAATAAGGCAGGTTCAACAGTTGTGAATAATGTAAATCGTGGTACTGTTGTTACTTACAGAGTAAGGCTTGCAAGAAATTTAACAGGATATAATTTTGCTTCAACTTTAAAGGACAAGCAAAAGGCTAAAGAAATTATTAACAGATGCTATTCGGCTATAAGTAAATTTGGTGTTTTTGATTTATACGAGATGGACAAGGTGTCCGCTCTTACTGCCGAACAGTTGAAAGAAAAATACGTAATAAGCGAAGCACTTAGAAAAAATACATTTTCTGGTGCGGTAGTAGTTGATAAACAAGAAAGTTTGTCGGTAATGATAAACGAAGAAGATCATATTCGCGAGCAGTGTATAGTTAAAGGAGAATACGATCTTTTAACCGCTTATAAAAAGCTTGTTCCTCTCGATAGATGGCTTAATAATAATTTGCGCTTTAGCAAAAATGAAAAATTAGGTTATATTACGGCTTGCCCTACCAACTTAGGTAGTGGATTAAGAGCTTCGGCAATGATGTTTTTACCTGCTCTTTGTAAAAAGAATATGATAGAAACGTTATACCAAAAGGCTAAACAGCGTGGCTTAACTATTCGTGGGGTATTTGGCGAAGGCAGTACTGGGCAAAGTTATTTATACCAAGTAAGCAATGAAGTAACTCTTAATCGTCAAGATATTTATCTTGTAAACGAAGTTCAAAAATATACCCAAGAAGTAGCCGATATTGAAGATATTAATTTATTTACTTACTATAACGAAAATAAGGCTAAAGTACAAGACGAGGTTTTTAGGGCATACGGAATTTTAACGAGCGCACGTTTACTTTCATATAATGAATTTTGCAGTTTAATAGCAAACTTCAAAATGGGTGCTATGCTTAACGTTATTCCTGTAAAAGAGATTTTAGCTTTAGACGATTTGTTAGTTACAGCTCGCCCTGCCCTTTTAAAAAGTAGTATACAAGGAGTAAATGATTTAAGTGACGAAAGAGCCGTTGATGAAGCTATTGACTGGTTTAGGGCTGAATACGTAAGGAATTGTTTAAAAAAGATTATTATATAAGTTTTAAAATATACGATCACATAAATAGATAAAATGAATGAAAATAACTACACTAACAATTTAAAAATTGCTATAGGAAACTCGGGTAAAATAGCTAAGCGTTATAAGCTTTCTTACGTGGGTACGGAGCATATATTATACGGGCTTGTTTCTTGCACCGAAGGGGCAGCTTCAGTTATTTTAAAAGAGTTTGGTTTTGATTTTAATACTATAACCAACGAACTTAAAAAAACTACGCAATTAGGAACTTGTACCGGTAAACCTGAATTTACCCCAAACAGTAAAAGCGTTTTGATGGGTGCTATAAGGGTATCACAACAAGCATTAGTTAATTACGTTAGTACCGAGCATATGTTATATTCGCTAATACAAAGCGTTGATAATAGAGCGTGTGCAATACTTCGTAAATACGGTGTTTTAATTGAAAGTTTAAAGCAAAGAGTTTGTTCGGTAATTTTTGCTAACCGCGAACAAAGAAAACTAACTAACGTTATTAGCCAAGATGATGAAATGGTAAAAGGTAACACCAAAAATGAATACGTTACCGATTATTCGTTAGAAAAAACGCCTCTTGAGGGTTTTGGTATATTTCTTACTCAAAGGGCTGTTGAAAATAAACTCGATCCTGTTATTGGTAGAACGGAAGAAATTGAAAGGGTTGTTAGAACTTTATCCAGAAGAACAAAGAATAGCCCCGTTTTAGTGGGTGAGCCCGGCGTTGGTAAAAGTGCGATAGTTGAAGGATTGGCTCAAGCTATTGTTTGTGGCGAAGTGCCTGAAAATTTAATAGGAAAAAGAATATTTTCTTTAAATCTTTCTGGTCTTATAGCAGGCGCTAAATATCGCGGTGAGTTTGAAGAAAGATTTAAAAAGGCGATTGACTTTTTAAAAAGTGATAGCAAAACTATACTTTTTATTGATGAAATACACAATTTAGTGGGGGCAGGAGCAACTAACGACGGAATGGATGCCGCCGAAATGATAAAGCCGGAACTTGCGCGTGGCGAGCTTCAAGTTATAGGAGCAACTACCGTTGACGAATATCGTAAGTATATTGAAGGTGACCCTGCGCTTGAAAGAAGATTTCAACCTATAACCGTAAACCCACCAACAAAAACACAGGCGAAAGCAATTTTATTTGGTTTGCGTGATAAATATGAAGCACACCATAAAGTTCAAATTACAGACGACGCTATAAATAGCGCGGTTGAACTTTCTGATAGATATATAACTGACAGAAATTTACCCGACAAAGCTATTGATCTTATCGACGAAGCGGCGGCTCGCGTAAAAATTTCTTCTATGGAATATAGCAGTGAGCTTAGAAGTTTAGAAGAAGAAATAAAAGCTTTAAAAAGCGAATATCAATACGTTAGAGATAAAGGCGATTATTTTAAACAAAGCGTAATAGAAAATAAGATAAGCAGATTACGCGCTCAAATACAGGTTGTTGAAAATAAGAGATACGACGAGCGCGCTTATAACCGTCGCCTAATAAACGGTGATGACGTTGCTTTAATTATTAGCGAGTGGACGGGTATTCCACTAACAAAAATAGGGGAGGAAGAACGCGCTAAACTTGAAAAGCTTGAAGATTATTTACACGCAAGAGTTATAGGACAAGAAGAAGCTGTAAATGCAGTTTCTCGCGCTATCCGTCGAACTAGAGCAAATTTAAGCGATAGTAAGAAACCTAACGGCTCATTCGTTTTCGTTGGTCCAACGGGCGTTGGTAAAACTGAGCTTTCAAAGGCACTTGCCGAGGCTGTTTATGGTAGCGAAAACGCTATTATTAGAATTGATATGAGCGAATATATGGAAAAGCACGACGTTGCAAAGCTTATAGGCGCTGCACCTGGTTTGATTGGCTCGGATGAAGAAGGGCAACTTACCGGCAGAGTTAGAAAAAATCCTTATTCGCTAATTTTACTTGACGAAATTGAAAAAGCTCATCCCGATATTTTTAATCTTTTACTTCAAGTGCTTGACGACGGAAGATTAACCGACAATAAGGGTAGAGTTGTAGATTTTAAAAACACTATAATTATTATGACATCTAACGTTGGTGCGAGTGAATGCTCAAAACAAAGCGCGTTGCTTGGTTTCGGTAATAATTCTTTACCTGCCGTTGACCAAGAAGAAATCACCTTAAGTGCGCTTAAAAAGCATTTTAAGCCCGAATTTTTAAATAGGATAGACGATATAATCACTTTCCGTAAATTAACAAAGGATGAATGCGGAAAAATCTTAAAACTTCTTCTAACCGATTTAAAATCAAGGATTGAAAGCTTAGGCATCACTTTAACCGTTGATGAGTCGGCAGAATTAGTCCTTTTAAACCATGGCTTTGATCCTGAATACGGGGCAAGACCGCTAAAAAGAGTTATTCAACGCGAGGTTGAAGACCTTTTATCTGAAGAGATTATCGGTAACCGTATCGTAAAGGGAGATAAAGTTCGTTTGTATGGTAAAAACGACGAAATTTACTACGACAAAATATATTAATTCGGAGGACTTTTATGAGAATAGAATTAGTTGCAAAAAATTATCAAGTTAATGAAAAAATAGATAGCGTTATTGCTAAAAAAGTTGCAAAGTTAGATAAATATTTTGAAGAAGATTCAAAATGTAGAATTTATCTAAAGAAAGAAAATGCAAGAACTTGCAAATTAGAAGTAGAAGTTAATTACAAAAATAATATGCTACGCGCACAAGGCTATGCAGAAAACTTTTACGATGCTATCGATATAGTATTACCAAAACTTGAAAAGCAAATTTACAAGCACCGTTCTAAACTTGAAAAACAATTAAAGCAAAATGCTTTTAAAGAAGAAATGTTTTCAACCGAAGAGCTTCGTCCGCTTAAACTTGTTAAAACTAAAAAGTTTAAACTTGTTCCAATGGATGTAAATGAAGCTATGGAAGAATTTGAAATGTTAGGACATACTTTCTACGTATTTTTAGATAAAGAAAGTGGAAAGGTTAAAGTGCTTTACCTTCGTGATGACGGCGATTTAGGTTTAATAGATCCTGAAATTTAAGATACCTTACGCACTTTAAATGTGCGTTAATCGACCTATATGCACGTTTTTTGAATTTGTAAATAAATTATAAGGTTAAAACCTAACTAATTTTATTATATAGTTTTTATTCGCATCGGGCTTTATCTCCCGATGCGAACTAATGTAAAAGTAATTATTATGGAAATAGGGATTTCAACAGCTTCACTTTTTGGCAGAGCGTATAATGAAGATGCTTTACCAATTCTAAATAGTTTAGATTCTCGCGTATGTGAAGTGTTTTTAGAAACGTATAGCGAATATACACAAACTTACGCAAACCTACTTAAGAAAAATTTGGGGAGTTTAAAAGTTCATTCAATTCACACTTTAAATACCCACTTTGAGCCACAACTTTTTTCTTCTTGCGAGCGTGCTAGGTTAGATGCTATTAAAATTTTTGAAAGTTGTTTAAATACTGGAAAAACCTTAGGGGCATCTTGTTATACCTTGCACGGAAAAGCACGTTTTAAACGCAGTATTGTGTACGATAATTATCAAGAAGTTGGGCTATATGCCGATAAACTAACTAAAATTGCAAAAAAATACAATATGAACGTATGCCTTGAAAACGTAGAATGGGCATATTATAATAAGCCGGGGTTTTTTAAAGAGGTTAAAAAATACGCGCCAGACCTTAGGTGTTGCTTAGATATAAAACAAGCCCGTGAAAGTGGATTTAATTATAAAGAATACCTTGAAGAAATGGGCGAGAATTTGCTTACCGTTCATTTAAGCGACGTTAATGAAATGGGTAAGACCGCTTTACCGAGCGAAAAAGGATTTTTTGATTTTGAAGATTTATTTAAAAGGCTTTACGCTATTGGTTTTAAAGGTAATTGTTTAATAGAAGTTTATAAGGAAAATTTTGATAGTTATGATAATTTAAAAGAGTCACTTGACTATCTTAGAAATATAAGGCAAAAAATTTTTAAGGAGTAAATAAAAATGAGATGGAATAATGATATGCGTGATAAGATGCGCGTAAAACTCGATTACAACAATATGATGGACACCTTCGTTGGAGATGAGGGTTTTACCGAAAAGGACTTTGAGAATAGTAAAGCATTATGCAATCACGCGTATGAAGTTGTTAAAGCTAACCGCGGTAAGGGAATGATGGGGTGGACCGAACTTCCTTATAATCAAAATGAAGTAGTTGAAGATATTTTACAAACCGCAAAAGAAGTTCGTAAAAACTGTGAAAACTTCGTAGTTTTAGGTATAGGCGGTAGCGCGTTAGGTCCTATAGCGGTTTTTCAAGCGCTTTGTCATTTACATCACAACGATTTACCAAAGTCAAAACGTAAAGCACCTAAGTTTTACGTAGAAGATAACGTTGACCCAGAAAGAATGGAAGCTTTACTCGACGTTATTAATCCTGAAAAAACTATATTTAACGTAATTACGAAAAGCGGTGCAACGAGCGAAACGATGACTCAATATCTAATTATTATGGATATTTTGAAAAAACGTTTAGGCGATAAGGCCGCATCACATATGATTGCAACAACTTCAAGCGCAAAGGGTAACCTTATTAAGATTGCCAAGCAAGAAGGTTTAAAAACTTTTTATATTCCAGATTCGGTTGGCGGAAGATTTTCTGAGCTTTGCCCAGTAGGTTTACTTCCTGCTGCTGTTTTAGGCATTGATATTAAGTTAATGCTTGACGGTGCAAGATATATGGATAAAATGTGTATGCGTAAAGATTACAAGAAAAATCCTGCAATGATGAGTGCGCTATTACAATATTTATCAATTAATCGCGGTAAAAATATTTCGGTTATGATGCCTTATGCCGATAGTTTAAAATATATTGCCGATTGGTACTGTCAACTTTGGGGCGAAAGTTTAGGTAAAGCAGTTGATAAAAACGGTGTTTTAGTTTATGCTGGTCAAACCCCAGTTAAATCGCTTGGCGTTACCGACCAACATAGTCAAGTTCAACTTTATACCGAAGGCCCTTTTGATAAGGTTGTTACCTTCCTTGCCGTTGAAAATTATAGAACTAAGGTTGCTATTTCAAATGGATGCGAGCAGTTCCCCGACGTCAACTTTTTATGCGGTCATACTATGAACGAACTAATTACTGCTGAAAGAGAAGCTACCGAATACGCATTAACCGTTAAAAAGAGATTAAATCACACTATTTATCTTCCTGAAGTGAACGCGTTTACTATCGGTCAATTATTATTCTTATTTGAAATGGAAACCGCTTTTATTGGCGAAATGCTTAACATTGATACTTACAATCAACCTGGTGTTGAGGGTGGAAAGAATGCTACTTACGCGCTTTTAGGCAGAAAGGGTTACGAAGAAAAGCGTGAAGAATTGGCTAACGCCCCTGCAAAAAACAATAAATTTATTATTTAGTTATTTATTAAAATATAAAAATTATTAAATTAAATATTTTATATAAAGTGGCGATAACAAACTTATACCGCCACTTTTTTATTTTTTATAGTGAGATTCTTCGACTATTCATTCGCTTTGCTTAGAATGACAGGAGCTGTCACCTTAAGCGTTAGACGAAAGGTCTTTTATTGGTTCTTTTTATTTATGAAATAAATAATTTGTTTGTGTTTAAAATTTTTTTTAAAACTTGCAAAAAAAAAGTGGCAGTTAACTGTTGCATTTTAAAAAATTAGTGATATAATCAAAATTGGGAAGCGTGCGTAGTCAATAAGGAGAAATTGATGAAAGCACAAATTATTAATAAAAAGGTTATGCTGAGCGCAAGCGTAATTAGGTGCGGTGATAAAAACGTTGATACGATAGTTTTTGAATGTCCTATTAGCTATCGCGATTTATCGCTTGAAAATTTGCACGTGTACGTTAAAACCGAAAACCGTTTGGGCGAAAAAACTAAAAGCGTTCTTTATTCTGTTAAAAAAGATGACAAGCTATTTATCGATTGGGCGATAACCGAAGAGGTTACGGCTATAAACGGTATTTTGGCTTGTCAGTTGTCATTTGAAAGTGACGATGGCGAAAAGGTGCTAAACACTAACGTTTTTGAGGTTTTAATAGAAAATTCTATTAAGGATGGATTACCAAGGGTTAGCCTTGAATATAATCACATTATTCAACTTCAAAACGAGCTTCAACGCGCTTTAAAAGAAGAGGTTTTAAGAAAGGGTAACGACGTTTCTCTTCTTAATAACGACGCTAATTATTTAACAAGCGAAAAAGCAGAGCAAACCTATTTAGCAACTGAAAAGGCGCAAAGCGATTATTTGAGTAAGACTCAAGCCAGTACAGATTATTTGAGTAAAACTCAAGCAAATACAGATTATTTGAGTAAGACTCAAGCAAATACAGATTATTTAACAAAAACTCAAGCCACAGACGACTATTTAACAAAATCGCAAGCTAGTAGCACCTATTTAACTAGCGAAAATCCAGGCAAAACCTACTTAACAAGTGAGCAAGCAGGCAAAACCTATTTAGCAACTGAAAAGGCGCAAAGCGATTATTTAACAAAGGCGCAAGCAACCAGCGATTATTTGAGTAAGACTCAAGCCAGTACAGATTATTTGAGTAAAACTCAAGCAAGTACGGATTATTTAACAAAAACTCAAGCCACAAACGATTACTTAACAAAATCGCAAGCTAGTAGCACCTATTTAACTAGCGAAAATGCAGGCAAAACCTACTTAACAAGCGAAAAAGCGCAAAGCGATTATTTAACAAAGGCACAAGCAACCAGCGATTATTTGAGTAAAACTCAAGCAAGTACGGATTATTTAACAAAAACTCAAGCCACAAACGACTATTTAACAAAATCGCAAGCTAGTAGCACCTATTTAACTAGCGAAAATGCAGGCAAAACCTACTTAACAAGTGAAAAAGCGCAAAGCGATTATTTAACAAAGGCGCAAGCAACCAGCGATTATTTGAGTAAAACTCAAGCAAATACAGATTATTTGAGTAAAACTCAAGCAAATACAGATTATTTGAGTAAAACTCAAGCAAGCACAGATTATTTAACAAAGACTCAAGCAAGTACAGATTATTTAACAAAAACTCAAGCCACAAACGACTATTTAACAAAATCGCAAGCGAACACAGATTATACAACCAAAGCACAAGTAAGTCAAACTTATGCTACAAAAGAAGAGGTTAACAATCTTTCTTTTGGGTTATTTTTTGAAAATTATCAAACTTTTTTACAAGAGGCTAATAACGCGCAAAGACAACCAAAACTTAACTGTATAATAAGGATAAAAAATGGTGAGGTATGCGACCTTTGCGTAAGTGCGGTTAAAGAAAATTTTGTTACTTGCTCTTTAACCGAAGAGCAATTTGCCCAGGCCTTGTTAACAAACGGTTACGTACAGGCAGGTTATTGCGAATATCTTCCGGCAAAGGCGCTTGCATATAGCGATTCTTTACCCGAAGTTGATGAAAGCGACGCGGGAAAATATTTAAGCGTTAACGAAAGCGGAGAATGGCAAGCAAATAGGCTTGAAGCTTATATGGGCGAAAGCGAGGGTGGTGGCCTTGTTGAAACTATTAAAGGTGTTGGAATAGAGCAAGTTTATTCTAGTGAAAGCCAAAAACAGGGTGAATATACGGTTACACCAGTCACCTTTGTGAAAAGTGACCAAACGCAAGACACTGTGAATATTTTTACAAAAAACGGGTGTGATATAACTTCGGCGCAGAGTGGAAGTGAAAGTCTTTCAGGCGAATATACTATTACCCCAGTCACTTTTAATAAAAGTGATGGAACAACGTTTACCGCACAAGTTAAAGCCAAAAACGGAAGTAATGGTAGCAACGGTACAGCTGGTAAAGAAGGGGTTGGTATTCTTTCAATCGAGGAAGGGACTATAAGTGATGCCGACGGCTATACCGTCACTCCAGTTATCGTTAAAAAAAGCGACGGAAGTACTACTACTTTTGAAGTTAAGGCAAAAAAGGGAAAAAGCATTGATTCAATAGAAATTACTGATGGAGAATTGGTTATTAATTACGACGACGGACAAAGTGATAACTTCGGTGCACTTTACGGCGTTGCGACTGCTGATAACTATGGAATGATAAAAGCAGATACTGCCTATAATTATGATACCGTCCCTATACGAATAGCAAGTGACGGAAAGTTGTATGCAAAGCCTGCTACTTTTTATTATCATACGATTACCGTAAAAAACGGAACTTCAAAGTGCATGTTTCATATAATAAGTGCAAAAAATACTAACGTTAAAGATCAAATTTCCTTCGTTAGCGTGGTTAATGCTGGTTATCACGTAGCTACTGGAATTGTAAACGGCAATATGGTAATGGCTGTAAGACGTACTAATACTTCTTTTTTTATGGTAGATATAGAGGGTGCTGAAACCGAGATGAAATATAGTGAATCAACTATAAGTGACGTTGTTAGAACTATAACGGTGGGGGTGTAACGTGATATTAAAATTATCTAATAAAAATGGTATTAAATTAAAAACCTATAAAAAATACTGCAACGAAGACATTGAAGTTTTACCTATTTTAAAAACCAAACAAATTATATCAAACGGTGACTATATTCCGCCAGACGGGTGCATAGGTTTTGATAGGGTACAAGTTAACGTTAACAGCGTAGATGACGATATTAAAGGGGAAGGAGCGTATTGGGTTAGATTTGTTGACTTTCGCGGTAATATTATATCTCAATTACGCGCTAATACGGGCGACTTCGTACCATTTCCTACTCCGCCAGAAATCGATGGGTATGCCTTTGATGGGTGGACAAGTAACATGCCAATTGAAGGCGGTGGTATAACCGTAAATGAAAATAACGTTTATTGCGGTGCGTTATACGTTACCAGTGATGGAAAAACAAGGGTACATTTGAATATTACAGATGAAAATATGCTCACGTTACACTTTTGTTATTTTCAAGACAGCGCAAGTGGAGTAGAGGTTGATTTTGGCGACGGAAGTTCAAAACAAACGAGCACCACAGTTGGTGAGCAAACTATCGAACATACCTTTCCTAGTGTAGGTAACTACGTAGTTACCTTTAGTTTTGGCGAAAACGTGCTTGGATACTTGGGAACGAATACTTCAAATTGTGGCATACTGGGCGAGATTAATAATTCACACCGCGATTATCAAAAATTTATTACTAAAATAGAATACGGGCGTGGAATTGCTTTTGCAAGTGCATATTCGTGCGCGCATTGTGTAAATCTTAAGCAGGTTAATTTGCCAAGCGGTATTACGGTTGAAACTCACGGTTTTTATAATTGCAATAAGCTTAAATGTTTAGTAATTCCAACGGGCTCGTCAACTAATTGCAGAAAGAATATATGCGCTAATTGTTATTCGCTTGAGCATTTGATTTTACCTTACAATTACACCCAATTAACCGGATATCTTGTTGATGGTGCGATTAATTTAAAGAAAGTAGCTTTGCCTTTTAATTTAAAGGAGATTGGCGAGAATAGCTTTAATAATTGCATATCGTTAAATGAAATTATTATACCAGATAGCGTAAATATAATAGGTAATTATGCATTTAACGGCTGTAGTCAGTTATCTAAGGTCGTATGGCCGATAGCGGTTAACTCGATAGGCAATTATGCGTTTAATGATTGCTCGGCGCTTTCATATATCAATTTGTACGAAAACTTAAAAACTATTGGTGACTACGCGTTTAGTAGTTGTAAAAATGTTAACGAGATTATAGTTCCTAAAAGTGTAACTAATATAGGTGAATACGCATTCTTAGGTATGTTGTTGTTGACAAAAGTTACTTTTGAGTGTGAGAAAGTGCAAATGGATGATAATTTGTTTAAAGATTGCTATAATTTGGTTGATATATATTTGCCTAGTAGTTTATATAAGTTATCAAATATTTTGGCTAATAACCGCTACTTAAAAAGAGTGATTATGCCTCCTAACGTTTTGTCTATTAGCGAGAAGTTTTCAGGTATGAACTGTTTGAGTCAAATTGATATGCAACAGGTTAAAAACCTGCCAATTCTTGCTCAGCAAACCTATTTTGAAAACGGAACAGATAGTGCTGTGGAAATAGCGGTTAAAGGCGAGCAAATATATCACTATAAAAATGCTGACGTTTGGAAAAATAACGGTATTGTTGAAAAAATTGTTTGTAAAGCAAGCGGAGTGGAAAATGCTGGTCAGCGTACGGTTTTAGTGAATGAAAATCATATAATTAAACTCAGCTATGGTGTAGTAAACTCTCAAACTCCGCAGTTTTCAGTTCAAAGTTCAAATTCTCAAATAGTAAATATTAATTCTTTTACAGCGCAAAACAATTTGCTTACTATTAATTTTTCATCTTATTCGCAAGTAGGTGAGTGCAACGTAAGTGTTGTAATGACGGTTGGCAACGAACGATACGAGCAAGTGTTTAAAGTGGTTGTTTTAAGTAGCGCGCCTGAATGTACTATCGAGGTTGAAGATTTAAGTGCAGGATATAATTTTGCTCTTGATAGTAAGGGGTATTATAAAAACACAAACGGTGGCGTTTCAAATAGCATATGTATGTCGAAAATAGTTTTTAAATCAAATTATTTAAACTTTTACGATATACATGCCGAATGTTATAATTCAGCACAAAAGAATTACGATTACGGTACGATATCTAAATTAAACATAACTTTAGATTCGAGCAATAATTTAGACGAAGAAGTGATAATGGCGAAATGCTTTAAAGAAGTGGACGTTGATACTCAAACCATCAATCTTGGAAAGTTTGAAAATAGTGGAGATTTTGTGTGTTTAAAATATATTAAAAACGGTACTCTTAACCTTAACGACGATACTTTTAAGGTAAAGTTTACCTTTGTTAGAAACACCCAAACTCTTGTATAATAATTTTATAAAAATCGTTGTATATATCGATTAACGGCACTTAACGGGTTGGTTGGTGTAGTTTTCATAATTAATTTTATCATAAAAAGAAAGAAAAGGTCGTAAACTATAAAAGTATAGGGTAATTACTTTGTTAGTCGAAAATCTTTTCTTTCTTTTAGGTGCAATTTCCATTTTTTTATACGGGCTGAAAATTTTAAGCGAAGGTATATCTCAAGTAGCGGGCGGTAAAATTAGTTCACTCGTAAGGGGGGCAACTTCTAATAAATATGGGGCAATTTTAACTGGTATTGGTGTAACAGCTATTGCTCAAAGTAGCGTTGCAACAAATATTATTGTTATAACTTTTGTTGAAAAGGGTATAATTTCTTTTAATTCAGCTTGTGCGGTAATTATGGGTACTAATATAGGAACAACGGTTACGGCACAGCTTGTTTCTCTTTCAACAATATCGAATTTTAACGTTACGGCTATCGGTAGTTTTATTGCGTTTATCGGCTTATTGCTTTACTTTTGTAAAAAGCAAAGCCTTAAAAGTATAGGTCTTGCAGCGCTTGGTTTTGGATTTATTTTTATAGGCATTGAACTTTTAACTGAAACGGTTGGATGTTTTGAAAAATATCTATGGTTTACGTCGTTGTTTAAAGAAAAAAGCCCTTTATTATTGCTTTTAAACGGATTTATAATAACTGCTATTTTGCAAAGTAGTTCGGTAGTAAGTAGTGTTATGATAGTTTTGGGAAGTTTGGGGTTGCTCGACTTTGAAAGTGCAATTTTTTTAATACTCGGCGCAAACGTCGGCACTTGTTTGCCTGTAATAATATCCTCGCTATCGATGGGAAAAGAGAGTATAAAATGTTCTATCTTTAATATTGCATTTAACGTTACGGGGGTTGCCATATTCTTTTTACCGTTAGTTTTTTATGCTGATAAAATAGCCAATCTTTCAGCTTTTTCTTCGGGGATAGGTAGAAGTATTGCAAACTTTCACACAATTTTTAACGTTGCCGTAACTTTGATATTAACCCCAATACTCAAATATTTTTGCAATTTTGTTAATTATGTTTATTCGTTTTTATTCCTTGATAATATTCAAAAAAACAATAAAATGCATAAGTTTAAATTAAAATTTAAAAAAATTGCCAATAAAAACTAATAAAATAGTTTGAAATAACCTAAAAGAAAAGAAAAATATTTGACAATTCGTTTGGTAAAGTGTAGAATACTATTGACAAAAAAAATAAGGAGTGCATTCTATTTATGAATATGCTTAATAAAATGTCTATCAAAGACGTAGACGTAGCTGGTAAGAAGTGTCTTGTTCGCGTTGACTTCAACGTGCCTATGAAAGACGGTAAAATTACCGACGAAACAAGAATTAACGGTGCTTTACCAACAATTCAATATCTTATCGATAACAAAGCAAAGGTTATTCTTTGCTCACACATGGGTAAACCAAAGGGGCAAGTAGTTCCTAAATATTCTTTAGCTCCAGTAGCTGAAAGACTTGCTGAAAAACTTGGTCAAAAAGTTGTTTTCGCAACCGACGTTGTTGGTCCATCTGCCGACAAAGCTGTTAGCGAAGTTCAAGATGGCGAAGTCGTTTTACTTGAAAACACTCGTTTTGAAGCTGGTGAAGAAAAAAGAGATCCTGAATTTTGCGCTAAGCTTGCAAGCTATTGCGATGTATTCGTTAACGACGCTTTCGGTACTGCCCACCGTTCACACGGTTCTACTGCAGCTATCGTTGAACAAGGTTTAGTAAAAACTGCAGTTTGCGGTTTCCTAATTCAAAAAGAATTAACGGTTATGGGTGGTGCTTTAGAACAACCTGTAAGACCATTCGTTGCTGTTTTAGGTGGCGCTAAGGTTGCTGATAAGCTTAAAGTTATAGATAATTTACTTGAAAAATGTGATTCTTTAATTATCGGTGGCGGTATGGCTTATACATTCTTAAAAGGTCAAGGATATGAAGTTGGTGCTTCTTTAGTTGATGATAGCAAGATTGAATACTGTAGCGAAATGTTAAGAAAGGCTGAATCTCTTGGTAAAAAGATTTATCTTCCTATCGACGTTGTTACTACTGCAGGTTTTCCTGATCCAATTGATGCTCCAATCGAAATTGTTCCTTATGACGTAGGTTCTATTCCAGCTGATCGCGAAGCTTTAGATATAGGCGAAAAGACAAGAGAATTATATGCTTCTGTTGTTAAGAGCGCTAAAACCGTTATTTGGAACGGTCCTATGGGTGTTTTTGAAAACCCAACTTTAGCTGCTGGTACTAACGCAGTTGCTAACGCTTTAGCTCAAACTGATGCAACTACTATTATTGGTGGTGGTGATAGTGCAGCGGCCGTTACTCAACTTGGTTATGCTGATAAGATGACACACATCTCAACTGGTGGCGGTGCTTCACTTGAATTGTTTGAGGGTAAAGAGTTGCCTGGTATTGCTTGCTTAAACGAAAAATAAGGCTTATATACTTCGTTATAGCGGTGAAATATTGCGCTTGTCTTCGGTCATGTACGCAAAAGTACATTCCCTTCAGCCAATGCTCTACTTCATCACTCTAACTCGCATCTAAACCTTATTTGCAGTAAAGCTTATATATTTTACTGTAGTGGCGAAATTAAAAAAACAAAACAAAATTAAAATCCCAACTGTGCCGGTTGGGATTTTTTATGTATAAATTTAATATTTGTAATATTAAAAAACGTAATTTGCGCTAAAATAATTGCATTTAATTTATAATAGTGGTATAATAAGCAAGAAAAAAATAAATTAATATACTTGGAGTGTATTTAAAATGAGAAAACCTATTATTGCAGGAAACTGGAAAATGAACAAAACGCCCGTTGAAGGCGCTTCTTTAGTTAACGAATTAAAACCTTTAGTTCAAGATGCTGAATGTGACGTAGTAGTATGCGTTCCAGCAACTGATATTTACGCTGTAAGTGAAGCGGTTAAGGGAAGCAATATCCACCTTGGCGCACAAAACGTTCACTTTGCTGAAAGTGGCGCGTACACCGGTGAAATTTCTGCCGATATGTTACTATCTTTAGGGGTTGAATACGTTATCATTGGTCATAGCGAACGCCGTCAATACTTTGGCGAAACCGACGAAACAGTTAATAAAAGAACTTTAACTGCTTTAAACAAAGGTTTAATTCCTATCGTTTGTATCGGTGAAACTTTAGAAGAAAGAGAAACTGGCAAAACTGAAGAAGTTTTACGCCGTCAAACCGTGGAAGGCTTAAAGGGCGTTGAAGATATAACTAAGTTAGTTATCGCCTACGAACCTGTTTGGGCTATTGGTACTGGTAGAACTGCTACTAGCGAACAAGCAAACGAAACTATCGGCTTTATTAGAAAGGTAGTTGCTGAAACTTTCTGTCCTAAGTGTGCGGCTGCAGTTCGTATTCAATACGGCGGAAGTATGAAAGGTTCAAACGCTAAAGAACTTATGGCTCAAGAAGAAATCGACGGTGGTTTAATTGGTGGCGCTTCATTAAAAGCTACTGATTTTGCGCAAGTTGTTAATTACAACAAATAAGCTTATAACGCTATTAACTGCACTTTACGCCCTTTCAAAACATAGAAAGGGCGTAAGTTAAGTAAAGGAGAATATATGAAAAATAAACCAGTATGTTTGTTTATAATGGATGGTTATGGTGAAAATAAAACTTGTGATTGCAATGCCATCGCAAAAGCAAACGCAAAAGTTATTGAAAATTTAAAAAGTAAATATCCACACACTCTTTTAGGTGCAAGCGGTGAAGACGTTGGGCTTCCCGATGGCCAAATGGGTAACAGCGAAGTTGGGCACTTAAATATTGGTGCAGGTAGAATTATCCGCCAAGAACTTTCACGTATTACTTACGAAATCGGTAGTGGTGAATTTTTTGAAAACGCAGGGCTTATAAAAGCTATTGATAACGCTGTAAAAAACAGAAAAAATCTTCACTTATACGGCTTGCTTTCAAACGGCGGGGTTCACAGCCATATT
Organism: Christensenellaceae bacterium; assembly: GCA_045589175.1. Classification (GTDB taxonomy): domain Bacteria; phylum Bacillota; class Clostridia; order Christensenellales; family Borkfalkiaceae; genus HGM11416. The sequence goes on along the minus strand of JAZNFS010000049.1, from coordinate 7,940 downwards.
ACACATCTTTACGCATTACTTAAAATGGCAAAACAGCGCGGTGCTGAAAAGGTTTTCGTTCATTGCTTTTTAGACGGACGTGACGTTTCTCCAACTTCGGGTGCTGGATTCGTTCGTGATTTGCAACAAGAAATCAATAAAATCGGCGTTGGTAAAATAGCTTCGGTTTCTGGCAGATACTACGCTATGGATAGAGATAATCGTTGGGAAAGAGTTGAAAAAGCTTACGATATGCTTACTTTAGGTGTTGGCGAAAGAGCAACTGACGCTGCCGAAGTAATTGAAGCAAGTTATGCAAAGGGCGTTACTGATGAGTTTGTGTTGCCAACTAAGATTTATGAAAACGATAAGCCGTTAGGTTTAATTGAAAATGGTGACAGCATTATTTTCTTTAATTTCCGTCCCGACCGTGCTCGCGAAATTACAAGAGCCTTTTCTGAACCCGAATTTACCGGATTTGAGAGAAAAACGGGCTTTTTAAATCCTGTTTATGTATGCTTTACTCAATACGATGAAACTTTTACAAACGTTACTGTTGCTTTTGGTAAACAAACTTATGCAAATACTTTAAGTGAATATCTTTCAAAGAAAGGTCATAAACATTTAAAAATTGCAGAAACTGAAAAGTACGCACACGTAACTTTCTTCTTTAACGGTAGCGTTGAAGCACCAACTGAACTTGAAGATAGAATTTTAATCGCTTCACCAAAGGTTGCGACCTACGATTTACAACCTGAAATGAGTGCTTATGAAGTTACCGAAAAAGTTCTTAAAGAGATTGAAAGTGATAAGTACGACGTTATTATTTTAAACTATGCAAACTGCGATATGGTTGGGCATACAGGTGTGTTTGAAGCTGCGGTGAAAGCAGTTCAAACAGTTGAAGAATGTATGGGTAAAATTGTTGAAGCCGTTTTATCAAAGGGCGGTAGCGCTCTTATTACTGCCGATCACGGTAATGCGGATAAGATGTTTGACGAAAACTGTAAGCCTTTTACTGCTCACACAACTAACTTAGTGCCATTTATTTTAGTAAGTGAAGAGTACAAGGGCGCTTCTTTACGTGAAGACGGAATACTTGCAGATATCGCACCTACACTTTTAGAGGTTATGGGTGAAGAAATTCCTGCAGAAATGACTGGAAAATCTTTAATTGTTAAATAAATAATAAAAAAATAGTGAAATATTGTAAAAAATGCTAAAAATGATTGCAAAAATGCTTGTAATAAATTTTTTGGTGTGGTATAATTCATAGGTAATTATAATATGCGATATTTTCGCGAACGGAGAATACTAATGGGATTTTTATTTAATTTATGCGCTTCATACGAACTTTATAAAGCGTTAAGCTTAATTTGTTTAATTTTATCAGTTCTTTGCGCTCTATTTATTATTATAGTCGTAATGCTTCAACCAGGTAATTCAACTGGTATCAGCGCTATCAATGGCACTTCAGATACCTTTTATGGTAAAAATAAATCAAAAACGTTAGAAAGCAAACTTCGTACTTTAACAGTTATTTGTATTATTGTTTTAGTAGTTTTAATGGTTGCATTCTATCTTATCCAAATGCTATTAAAGGTTGGCTAAGAACTAACGATTACCATTACAAAAGTAAGCGACTTAATCATTTAAGTCGCTTTTTTATATCTTATTGCATATAATACGGTTTGTGTATGAAAATTACTGAATTTATTTTTAGTTCACTTGAAACGGCGGGCAAAGATGGGCTTTCTTTTAAAAGTCTTGCAAAAAAATGCTCGGCTGTATCTTATCAAGAAAAACAAATGCTTGAAGATGTTTTAAATGAACTTGAAAAACAAAAAGCAATAATTGAATTAGGCTCACGCTATTATTTACCACAAAACACTTCGCTTATAGAGGGCAAAATTAAGCGCCACGAACGAGGTTTTGCATTTTTGATAAGGGAAGATGGTGAGGCAGATCTCTTTATTCCTCCCAAGTATTTAAACGGCGCTTATCAAGGTGATCGAGTTTTGGTTAAAAGGTTGTTTTCTAGTAGTGGTTCAAGTGACGAAGCTGAGGTAGTAAAAATCTTACAGCGCGGTATAAGTAGAATTTCGGGTGTTTATTACGCTCAAAAGGGCTACGCATTCGTTGAACCAGACGATAGTTCTTTTGGTAGCGACGTTTATATTGCCAAAGGGCATGGCCTTAATGCAAAAACTGGGCAAAAGGTTGCGGTAAAAATAGTAGCATATCCACCAAACGGCTCGCCGGAAGGGTTTGTTACCGATATTTTAGGTAATCCGTTTGATATAAAAGCTCAAGTTAACGGCGTGCTAATAAGCAACGACGTTCCAAACGAATTTCCTTCAGAAGTAATAAAGGAAGTGCAAAAAATTCCCGAAGAAATTAATGCGGATGAGTATTTATATCGCGAAGATTTTACTTCACTTTTAACCTTTACTATCGATGGTGAAGACGCTCGCGATTTTGACGATGCTATTTCAATTTATAAAGAAAATAATCAATACGTTTTATACGTTCATATTGCCGACGTTTCGGCATACGTAAAAATTGGCAGTAAAACTGATAAAGAAGCATATAAACGAGGAACGAGTATTTATATTCCCGGTAAGGTTTTTCCTATGCTTCCCGAGAAGTTATCTAACAATCTTTGTTCACTTAATCCAAAGGTTGATAGGCTTGCCGTTACTGTTAAAATGTGTTTTAACGAAAAGGGGGATTTAATTGATAAGTCCTTCTATAAGTCGATTATCAATTCAAATTATCGCTTAACCTATAATAAAGTGCAAGCGATTTATGATGGCAATAAAGAGTTGATAAAAGAATATAGCGAGATTGTTAGCAGTTTGTTGCTATCGCGTGAACTTAAAAATTTAATGCTTTTAGGGCGCGAAAAAAGGGGTATGGTGGACCTTGACGTTGACGAGTGCCGTATTTCTTTTGTGGAGGGCAAACTTGTTGTTGCAAGGCGTGAAAGTATTGAAAGCGAAAGAGTTATCGAGCAATTTATGATTTCGGCAAACGTTGCGGTGGCTGAATTTTTATATTATAGCGAACTTCCGCTAATATATAGAACGCACGGCAAACCCGACCCTGAAAAGGTATCGGCCTTTAAAGCCTTCTTGCGTGGTTGTGGGTTAAAAGTTCCGCAAAAACTAGAATATCCAATGGATTTTCAAAAGGTTTTAAAAGAACTTGAAAACAGCGATATTAAAGGCGTTGTAAGTGACGTAATGCTACGTTCTATGCAAAAGGCTATATATTCAAATGAAAATACGGGGCATTTTGGTTTAAATGAAAAATGTTATTGCCATTTTACTTCACCAATTAGAAGATATCCCGACCTTGTAGCGCATAGAATTTTAAAGGGTGTTATTGAAGGTCAAGCTCCTGAAATTGATAATTATTATGCAACAAAATGCGCGGAAATTGCTTGTAGTAACAGTGAAAGCGAAAAAAAAGCCGATAAAATCGAACGCGAAATAGACGACTTATACGTTTGTAAGTTTATGGAGCAGTTTATCGGTGATTATTTTGAGGGTATTATAAGCGGAGTAACTTCTTTTGGCGTTTTCGTTCGTTTAGAAAACTGCGCAGAAGGGCTTATTCCACTTGAAGATTTACCTAAAGGTAAGTATGAATTTCATCAAGAAAATTATACTTTAAAATCAACTAAACACTCTTTTAAATTGGGAGAAAGAGTTGTAGTTAAGCTAACTGGAACTTCATACGAGCGCGCAAGAGTATATTTTTCATTCGTTCAAAAAATATAAAAAGTGTAGCTATATGTCGATTAACGGCACTTTTTAACAATATAATCAATAAAAAAAGGTTATTTATGAAAGTAATTTGCGAAAACAGAGAAGCCAAACACGAATATTTTATTATCGATAGTTATGAAGCAGGCATTTCACTTGATGGTGGAGAAGTAAAATCAATTCGTTTAGGTAACGTAAATTTAAAAGACAGTTACTGTTCTATTTCGGGAGCAAGCGTATTCATCAAGAATATGCATATTTCCGTTTACGATAAATCAGGTGCGTATAACGTAAAAGAGGCTCGTAGGGATAGGCGCTTGTTACTTCATAAATACGAAACTAGAAAAATTGCCGAGAAAGTTAGCGAAAAGGGGTTTACGTTAGTTCCATTAAAATTGTATTTTAAAGACGCTTTAATAAAAGTAGAAATTGGGCTTTGTAAAGGCAAACACACCTTTGACAAAAAACAAGCACTTATGGATAAAGATATTAAAAGAGCTATGGAGCGAGAAATTAAAAAATACTGAGGTGGTGTTATGCAATTTATAAAAAAATATATACCACTTTTTTGTCCAATCGTAGTTATAATTATTTACGCAATACTTTTTAGTGCGAACGATATTTATCCGTTTGGTGTAAAAACTATTAGTTGGGCGGATATGGATCAACAAACTATACCGCTACTATGTTGCTTTAAAGACGTTTTGGAAAGGAAGAGTAGTTTTTGGTTATCGCTACAAAACGCAGGTGGTATAAACTTTATTGGGGTTTACTTTTTCTATCTTTCTTCGCCGTTTACCTATTTAGTTGTGTTTTTTACAAAAGAAATGATGCCTTGTGCAGTTAACGTAATGGTTATTTTAAAGTTAGCCACAGCGTCAGTTACGATGGCAATATATTTAAAAAATGCAGTTAAAAATGCAAATCCGTTTATCATTTTATCGTTATGCGTGCTTTATGCATTTAGCGGATGGGCAATGATGTATTATCAAATACTTTCTTGGCTAGATACTTTTTATTTATTTCCCTTAGTTCTTTTAGGCCTTTTAAAAATGCGCGAGGGCAAAAGTCCGTTGCTTTACGTAATTAGTTTATTTGCTTGTATGCTTTGTCATTTCTATTTGGGCTATGCGATAGTGGTGTTTTTGTGTCTATACGCCGGCACTTACTTTATATTTGATAGACGAGAAAATAAAAGATTTTTAAAACATTTTATTATAAATTCATTTATTTCGGCAATGCTTTCAATGATAGTTTTAATACCTTGCTTTTTGCAGTATCTATCATCTATGCGAACGGGAAACATTTTTGAAAGCTTACAAAATAAAGGATTTTTTCCACCATTTCAAACGTCACTTCCATCGTTTTACTCATTAATAATATTATTGCCTTTCATAATTAAAAGTAGTAAAAAATATCAAATTGATGGACAAACGGTATTATTTATTTTGACTTTAATACCTGCTTTTATCGAGCCTATTGCAATGGCGTGGCAAACCTTTAGCTATATGTGTTTTCCCACAAGATATTCATTTATAACAGTTGCGCTAGGTATAACGCTTGCTCTTAAAGGAATTACTAATTTAACACAGGAAAGAGTTGAAGACAATTTGCTTTCGATTAACACTAAAAATCAAAGACTAAGGCTATTTTTAAGTATTTTTGCGGTTGCATTTTGTGTTGCATTCGCAAGTTTTAGTTACCGCTTTTATACCACTAACAAAGAGATTATAACTGCATATTCAAAAACGCTTTGGGGCAACAACGATTCCTTTAAACAATTAACGATTTATTATTTAATACCGCTTATTTTTATTAGTTTATTTTATCTTGCATCACACTATAAATTAACACATAAAATAGCTGTTTACGCAGTTATAGCTATACTTTGTATAACTGAAGCATTCTTTTCCGCAAGCGTTTATATGACAAAACCTGCAAACGATTACAGTGAATTTAAACTGGCTTTACAAACGCAAAATATGATTACCGACGAAGGATTTTATAGGGTAAAATCACAGTCGAAACATTACGACGTTAATTTGGTTGGAGCAATGGGGTATAACACTCTTTCACATTTTACTTCATTAAATTCTTATTCGTATATGATGCTAATGAAAGAGTTAGGTTATTCTTCATATTGGCTTGAAGTTCACTCAAACGGTGGTAATATTTTTACCGACGCTTTACTTAACAATAAATACAGCATATATCGCGGTAAAAGCGCAAGCGCTATTTATCAAAGTGAAAACTTTTACGCTAAAGAAAGTGAGTTTCTTTTTCCTTGCGCCTTTTTAATCAATACCGAATGGGAAAACGTTAGTGATCAAACTCTTGAAAGATGGCAAATACAAAACAATTTATTTAAGCGTTTAACTGGGCTTGATGGGTTATATACAAAATACGAGCGCAAAACTTTAACAAACGTTATTGATAAATGTAGCGACGGTTATTTTTATTACGCTATTGAAGATAATAACCAAAAAGCGCAAATAACCTACGTTTTTAAAATTGAGGGTGAACAAAGCCTTTATTTCGATTATTTTAATAACTATTCAAACGCATTAAAAGAGGGGACGTTAGAAGATATAAAGCAAATTTCAGTTAAAAAACAAAATTCTTCATTTAGCACGGTTATTGCAACTAACTGGCCAAAGCAAACCAATAACGGAACGCTGTATTTAGGCACTTTTAAAGATGCACTTATAACCGTAACGGTTGAACTAAAAAACGACGTTTACGGCAGGACGTTTGGAGTTTATTCGGTTGATAAAAATATTCTTAAAAATGCAGTTAATAGCGCTATAGGTGGCGATATTCAAATAAATTCAAAGGGTGTTAATGGAAAAATATATGCCAATGAAGGGCAATCTCTTATCACTTGCTTGCCTTATGATGAAGGATACAAAGCAAAGGTAAACGGCAAAAAAGCTAATCTTTTTTCGGTTAACGGCCTTTTAGCTGTTGAACTTGAAATTGGTGAATGTGAAGTGCAAGTTACTTATTTACCAAAGGGGTTAATTTTAGGCGTTATTTGCATGCTTTTGGGCGGAGCACTTTTAGCGTTGTATTTAATTTTTTATAAAAAACTTGATAAATTTGATAAATTCAACAAGATTTTTAATATTATGGCTTTAGCGCTTGGCGCTATTGTTGTAGTTGTTATTTATTTAATGCCGATAATGGTGAATTTACTTTAATATCGGCATTATTAAAGTTATATCAAATACTTGATTAAAAAATAGAAAAGTGTTAAAATAAGTACACTACAAATAAAATATGGGGGTGTTTTGGTTTCGACTGTATACGGTTTGGAAGGTGTAAGCATACCGCAGACCATAGCTGCGTTAAAATATGGAAACTTTTTAAAATTAAATGCTAACAACAATTACGCATTTGCTGCTTAATTAAAGCAGTTGTTCTACCTTGTTATACCACGGGGCAGGGATAGGGCATCATTTACGTGGTGAACGGCATAAGCGTTTTGCCGGTGGCGCTTTTGCGGAATTTAACGGGCTTTGTCGTAAGTTGTTTGCCGATTAACTGCGAGCGACAAGATTTTTAATCGGATAAGTATGTAGAAGGTTCTTGGGGTTTTATGCAACACGGCGGTTCAACTCCGCCCATCTCCACCAGAAAAAAACACACATTTGTCTACCAAGACAATGTGTGCTTTTTTCAACTAAATCCGCCTTCGTCGGAATAAATCCACTTACGTGGATGAAATCGCTACGCGATGAAATCCCGCTAACGCAGGGTTAAGGGAGGCGGATTTAATTTCATCTGAAGCCGTAGGCTGAAGATTTCATCCGAGTTTGCTCGGATTTCATCGTGCAACGCACGATTTCATTAAAGATACAAGGCTTCGCCTTGATTTATTGGCGAAAGTGTGCTATAATTAACTCATCGATAAATAAGAATTTACAAGTGAGTGTATAATGAGCAAAAAATTAACCGAAATGAGTTTAGAAGAACTGTGGCAGTTGTTTCCTATCATTTTAACAGAACATCAAGAGTGTTGGAAAGAATGGTATTTAGAAGAAGAAACCTTGTTAAAGAAAGTTCTTCCAAAAGTCCAAAGGATAAGTAATATAGGAAGTACCGCGATTTCTTCCATTTGGGCAAAGCCTGTTGTTGATATTCTCGTGGAAGTTCTCAAAGAAAGCAACTTGTTTGATTATAAAGATTTGA
>JAZNFS010000048.1:0-5762 GCA_045589175.1 Christensenellaceae bacterium | reverse complement strand
TATTATTACAATGGCTCGATTATGCTAAACCTTGTGGAGATTGTGAAGACGCAGGTCTTAATGTTTTTGCAGGTTATAGAAGTAGAGCAAAAATGATAGAAAATAAATCTGCTTGGGAAGCAGAAGTTGCAACTTGGGATAAGACTTTCTGGACAACTGACGCAGACGGTTTGCCTATCCCCGTATGTTTAGCAAATGCTTAATATTTAAGCAAGGTTAATATTTTATTGACTTAAACTAATGTGCGATGCCTTGGGTTGTCCCAAGGCATCGCAAAATAAAATCACAGAGGATTTATATGCGTTACAAACTTTATGTTCCTGCAGGATACAAGCAAATAAGAGATAACGGAAAAGAATATGTTGAAAAGTTAAAAATGGCAGGTGCTGAAACCGTTTTTATAGTTCCAGATATAAATGAAGTTTGGTTTGGTACTGAGGAAAGGGTTAAGAAACATATTGCAGATATAAAATTTTGCGTTGATATTTTAAAATCGCAAGGGTTTACCGTTGGTGTTTGGTTTAACTGTTTTGGAGTTGGAAGTAAACTTCCAGATAGTGCAAAAGAAAAGGCGCGTAAATATATAAGAAAGAAGTCTATTATAGGCGTTGGTGGGGAAGACTGGCGCGAAAAAAATATTACGGGTTTTTGTTGTGAAGACGAAAGTTTTCGTGAGGATTTTGGATTAGTAGTAGAAGAGTTCGCAAGTACTAATCCGGATATGATAATGTTAGATGACGACATGTGTATTTCCGTAGTACCCGGCCTTGGGTGTTTTTGTGAAAAACATATGCAAATATATAGAGAAATTTTAGGTGAAAACGTTACCGCTGAACAAATGAAAGAGTTAGTCTTTACCGGTTATAACGAAAAATACCGTAAGGCTTGGCTAAAAGGCGTAGGCGATTCTTTAAGAAAATTTGCTCAATCGGTAAGAGATTCTATAAATAAAGTAAATCCATCTATAAGAGCAGGATTTGCTACGGGTTATACCTCTTTTGATATAGAAGGGGCTGACGCATTCGAACTTTCAGAAATTATGGCTGGCGATACTTTGCCGTTTTTAAGGCTTACCGGTGCGCCGTATTGGTGCGAAACTAATATGCTTGGCGGTAGATTTACTGGACAAAAAACGCCTACGGTCATTGAATACGTGCGTATTCAAAAAGAATGGGCAAAAGGAAGAAAAATTGAATTTTTCTATGAAGGAGATACTTATCCCCGTAGTGCGTATTATACATCTGCCGCTATGTGCGAGGCGTTTGACCTTGCAATAAGAGCAATCGGAGGAATAAACGGACAGAAATATCTCTTTTCATATTCTGGCGAGTTTACAAGCCCGTATTTCGAAAACACTTATTATGAAAAACATTTAAAAAATAAAGAATTTTACAAATTTATTGAAGATAATTTTAGTGGGAAAACCGACGTCGGCGTAAAAATTTACGAAAAAATGAGTAAAATGGAAGTCGCGAGGTTGCCTGAAAAATTTGCAGGCGAAGTTCAAATTATGGAAGGATTGTCAATTCCCTCTTCCCCAGCATTGTTTAGTGTTCAGGGGATACCTTTAACTTGTGGAAAATCTTCAGTTGCAGTAGCCTTTGGCGATAGCGTAAAAGAAGTTGAAAAACTGCCCGATAAGTTAATTGTTGATATAAAATCGGCTCTTATACTGCAAAATGAAATGGGAATTGATTTAGGTATAAAATCGTACAAACCTACCGAACTGCCAAAGCATGAAATTATTGACGGTTTTAGTTTGAGAATATGGATGCAAACGGATACGCCCGCTTATTACGAGTGTGAACTTTCTCCCGAAATAGAACTTTCGTCATATTTTATAGGGCGAAATGCAAACGAATTTCCTGCGTCATATATTCGTAAGGTCGGCAACACCGAATTTTTGGTGTATCTTTTTGATATGGCATACATTGAAGGGCATAACGAACTTTTGCTTTCTTACCCGAGAAAAGAGCAACTCGTTAGGTTTATAGGTAACAAACTACCATATGTTTCAAGCAGGTGTTCAAGCGCATATACTGTATGTAAAACTGACGGTAAAGACACAGCGATATTAGTTCAAAACTATTGGGAAGATACTATTGACGATTTAACCGTGCAGTTGGATAAAGAATATAAAGATTTTGAAATTTTCGGAGCGGAAGGAAAACTAGACGGCGATAAATTTATTTTAACGACGGCTTTATATCCCTTGCGTTCAGTTGCTATAGTGTTAAAGGGATAATTATGATTACATTAGAGCCTATAAGAATAATAAAAACCGAAGGAGAAACGTCTAACGGCGTTTCTCTTTTAAAAAAGAAAACGTTACAAGTCGGACTTTTTGACACCGATTTATTTGTAATGAAAGGAAAATCAAGTATAATTCTTGATTTTGGAAAGGAACTTTCAGGTGGGGTAAGAATTTTAACTTATCACGTAACTGGAAAGGCAGAAGTGAGACTTCGTTTTGGTGAGTCGGTGGGTGAAACCTGCGCAGAAATAGGCTATAAGAACGCTACCAACAATCACGCTAATAGAGATATGGTTGTTGAACTGCAACTTTTATCTGATATGCCTTTTGGACAAACAGGGTTTAGATTTTTGCGACTTGACTCTTTAAACGAAGAAAGCGAAATAAAAATTAAAGCTATTGTTGCAAACGTTGATACTGACCAAAGAGAACAAGTTGGTTCTTTTTGGTGTAATGACGAATTAGTTAATAAAATTTGCGATACCGCTTGTTATACTTTACGTTTGTGTTTACAAAACGGCGTTTTTTGGGATGGTATTAAGCGTGATAGATTAGTTTGGATAGGTGATTTATATCCTGAAACTAGGGCGGCAAGATGCTTATTTAATAGTATTCCAGAAGTTGTTAATTCGCTTGACTTCGCAATGAATGAAACACCTCTTCCCAAATGGATGAACGGTATTCCTGCATATTCTCTTTGGTGGCTTATTATTTTAGCGGACGAATTTAAGTATTCGGGAGATAAGAGTTTATTCGTTAAGTATATTCCGTACGTAAAGGGGCTTATAGAGCAGATTTCTTTAAGTGTTAAAGAAGATGGTACAACCGTTTACGGCGATAACTTTATAGATTGGCCGTCTTATTATCAAGAAGGCGAGAGTAAAGAAAAACGCGAAGATGGATTTTCCGGTATGAATTATCTTACCAAAATTGCCATTAAAAAAATTAGTTATTATTTAGAGCAGAACGAAGAAGATATTACCATTTGCGAGAATATTTTAAGTCGACTTGAAAAAGATAAAAGGCACGTTAATTCCTATAAGCAAATGGCAGGACTTGGTGTTTGGTCTGGTGACGTAAGCCAAAACAATAAAGAAGTTTTACTTCGCGGTAGAGCAAAGGGTATGTCAACCTTTATGTCTTATCCTATTTTGCTTGGCGTTGCAAAATGCGGAGAACCAGAGATGGCTCTTTCTATGATGAAAGAATATTACGGCGGTATGTTGTCCGTCGGCGCAACTTCGTTTTGGGAAGATTTTGATATTGATTGGCTTAATAACTGCGGACGAATTGATGAGTTGCCAAAAGAAGGTAAAAAAGATATTCACGGAGATTACGGTGCGTTTTGGTATGTGGGGTATCGGCATAGTCTTTGTCACGGTTGGTCTGCAGGCGTTATACCGTATTTAATGGAGATTGTCGCTGGTATCACTTTTGAAGGTGCTGAAATGAAAAAAATTCGTATAAATCCGGCTATAAGTGGATTAACGCACATAAAAGCGTCTTATCCTACGCCTTATGGCTTAGTAAAGGTTGAACATAAATTAAATGAAAAAGGCGAAATTGAAAGTCAACTTTCTGTTCCGAAGGAGATTGAAATCGTATAACTATGGGAAAAGATATTTACAAAACAACGAGATTTCTCTATCTTTTAGAAGCCGCGTTTGAATATTTTATAAATTTGCTTTTAGCAGGCGCGTACATAGCAAAGGTAACTAGCACGTTAGGAATGAACGACAGTTTGACTGGAATAGTTACGGGCATTGTTTCACTTGCGTCTACGTTTCAAATAGTTGCTTTATTTTTAGCAAACAAAAAACCAGTTAAAAAGTGGGTTACGATATTTCATACGATAAACCAAACGTTTTTTGCCTTAGTGTATTTAGTGCCGTTTTTTAATTTTTCTAAAACAACAAAGACTGTGTTATTTATTTTCTTTCTATTAGTCGGTTATATTATTAGTCAAATTATCAACCCACATAAAATCAATTGGTTGATGTCAACTGTAGATGAGAATAAAAGAGGAAGTTTTACAGCAACAAAAGAGAGAATTTCTTTGATTGGTGGAATGATTTTTACTTTTATTGTTGGTTCTGTAATGGATAAATTTGAAGCACAAGGAGATATATACGGCTCGTTTATTTTTTGTAGTATAGGCATATTAGTTCTTACTTTATCGCATACTGTAACGCTTATTTTTTCTAAAGAAAAACCATGTGTTGAAAAGACTACCACAAATATTGCATTAGGTAAACTTTTAAAAAACAAAAATCTTTTAAAAATTATTTTTATAACGTTTTTGTGGAGAATTGCCGTTTATATAACTACGCCGTTTTATGGCACTTATCAAATCAAAGAACTGTCTTTTACAATGACGTTTATTTCTATAATAACGGCAATAGGCTCTATTTTTAGAGCATTTATTTCAAAGCCTATAGGTAAACTTGCAGATAAATCTTTTGTTAAAGTTTTAAAACTGTGTTACTTTTTTGGATTCTTATCATTGTTTATTAATGCGTTTACAACTCCTTCAAACGGAAAAGTTTTATTTATAATTTACTATATTTTAAATGCTGTTGCAATGGCGGGTATTGATAATTGCGAAATGAATCTTGCATATGGTTCTGTTTGTGAGGATGAAAGAGTTGGGGCATTAGCGTTAAGGATGACTATTGCAGGGCTGACTGGATTTTTAGCAACGCTAGCGGCAAGTGCTTTAGTGACGTTTATTCAAAATAACGGTAATAAGTTTTTAGGTGTTAACGTTTACGCTCAACAAGTTTTATCTGCCATAGCCGCTATAATAGTACTTGTGATTCTACTTTTTTTGAAGTTTAGTAAAGGAATAGAGAAAGAAAAAACTCTTGACAGTAGAGTAAACTAGACTTTATAATAACTATAAAAATTTTAAACGGAGAGTATTATGTTGCATAATAGAGAATTTGAAAAGTTTGACCGCATAGGCGTTGAAAAAGATAGGTGTTATTATATTCCTTTTGATAACAACGATAGTATAAAATATCGGTATGGAATAATCGATAGGAATTCAAGTTCACGCTTTGTTTTATTAGATGGAGAATGGGAGATATATCAACACGAAAATATTGATAACGTGGATTTAAATGAGTATATCGCGTCAAAAATAGTTGTTCCATCATGCGTTCAAATGAATGGTTTTGACCAAATTCAATATATCAATACTCGTTATCCTTTTCCAGCAAATCCGCCTTTTACACCTTATGATAATCCTTGTTGGCATTACCGTCGCTATTTTAATTTAAATAAAAGTGATAGCGAAAAGTATTATCTTAATTTTGAAGGTGTTGATAGCGCGTTTTATCTTTATGTAAACGGCAAATTTAAGGGATATTCTCAAATTTCGCACGCTACAAGCGAGTTTGATATAACCAAATTTGTTAACAACGGTGAAAATAAATTAGACGTAGTAGTTTTAAAGTGGTGTGCTTCTTCATATCTTGAATGCCAAGATAAGTTTAGGTTTTCAGGA
>JAZNFS010000047.1:0-11097 GCA_045589175.1 Christensenellaceae bacterium | reverse complement strand
TTATTATGGTGTAAAATGAACGTTGAAATTCTATTTAAAATTGCAGCTGTGGGAATTTTAATTACCGTTATTTGTCAAATATTAAAAAAATCAGAACGTGAAGATATCGCTACGTTGGTTGGAATTGCAGGGCTTATAATTGTTTTTACAATGGTTATTACAATGATAGCAGAGTTTTTTGAAAATATTAAATCATTATTTAATTTTTATTAAGTATGGACATTTACAAAATTCTTTGCATTGCAATTATCGGTGCAATATTATGTTTTTATTTAAAATCTATTAATAGCGATTTTTATATTTTGGTTTTGTTATGCGCCGGTACGATAATTTTGTTTTTTAGTTTAAATTATCTTGTAACCACGCTTGAAATTTTTCAAACTTTCATAAAAAGTATAAACGTTGACAGCTCATTATTTACTGTTGTTTTGAAAATAATATTCGTTGCGTATTTGATTGAATTTGGTGTTTCTACTATTGAAGACTTTGGAATAAAAAGCTTGGCGGACAAACTCTCTTTTGCCGGTAAAATTGTTCTTTTTTGTATGAGCATACCTATTTTTAAATGTTTGGCAGAAATCGTTTTGGAATTCATTGGTTAATATGAAAAAAATAATTAAGTTTGCTTGTTTAATGTTTATCATTTTTATAACCGCAACGCCAATAGTAATAGTTTATGCCGAATCGGATGACTTTTCGCTTGGCGAGTACGTTGAACAATTAATTGAAGGACTAGATTTAACTATACTTGAAGATTTCTTAAATGAAATTAATAATGATAGTGATGTAAAAAATGTAATATTAGAAGCAATCAAGGGCAATTATCTATCTTTTGACCAAATTATTTCTTTAATATTAAACTACCTAAAAGAAAATTATAAAAATTATTTTACTGTTTTTTTAAGTTTGTTATCGTTGACTATCGTCTATTCTGTTTTTACTGCAGTTAAGCCTTCAAAGGGGCAGTTTTCAGATATAATTTTTACCGCTTGTTATTGTGGCATTGCGGTATTGCTTTTTAATGAGACTACGGCTGTCATTAACGGTACAAAAGAGATAATCGATAGATTATGCCGACAAACACAAACGATTTTTCCTTTACTTCTTACTTTATTAGCTTCAAGCGGAGCAACCGCCTCATCGGGAGTATATCGTCCGGTGTGCGTGTTGATTGCAAACGGCATAAATGCACTAATAAATGAAATCTTATTTCCAATAGTTATTGCGATAAGCTTAATATCGATAATATCAGCACTTTCTGAAAAATACACCTTAAAAGGCGTGAACGATTTTTTTGCGCAACTATTTAAATGGTTAATTGGTTTAACCGTTGCAGTCTTTTCAATATTTATATCGGTTAAGGGAATAACCGCATCAAATTATGATCTTATATCATTGCGTGCGCTTAAATATGCCGTTGGTAGTGGACTTCCATTGATTGGTGGGATTGCTAAAGATGGGGTAGATTTAGTACTTACTGCAACAATACTTTTAAAAAATGCCGTTGGCAGTATTGCTATATTTGTAATATTTTTTTCTCTTATTAAAGGGCTTTTTCGTATTGTAATTTTTTCATTATTACTTAAATTATTATCTGGCTTAAGTCAACCGATTGCTGATAATCGTATTTCAATGCTTTTTAACAGTATGTCAAAGGTAGTTACAATGCTTGTAAGTTTATTAGTAATGGTTTTTGTTATTTATTTTTTAACAATCATTTTAATGCTTGGCACGAATAGCGCTATTGGGGGATAATGATGAATACTTGGATTATTACGATAACGCTTGTTAGTGTAATGGGATATTTAATAAAAATATTGTTGCCAGATGGCAAAAATAAGCAGTCGGTTTTGTTCGCTGTTTCTCTTTTAAGCATCTTAGTAATAATAACTCCACTTACAAAAATTAGTATAAACGATTTTGAATTTGATTTTAATTACGATGCTCAAATACAAATAGACGAAGCTTATTTAGAATATACTCAAAGTTGTAGAGAAAAGTATTATTTAACAATCGCTAACACAAAGCTGAGTGAGTATTTAAGCTTAAAATCCGCTAAATTTGTTTTTGACGATACAATTAGCGGTAATCCACTAAAAAAAATTCAAATTTCTTTTTCGGATATAGTTATTAAAAATAATAACGAGCATATAAATATACCGTTAATTATTAAAGAGCTTTTATCCGAACAGTTCTCAATCAATAAGGAGTGTGTTATAATTAATGGCTTGGTCAATTGAAAAGGTAAAAGATAAACTTAAAAAAATTAAACTTGAATATATAATAATATTTTTTGCACTTTTAGCTGTTATGCTTATTTTTCTTTCCACCTTTAAAGCAGACAAAGGTTCAAATGAAGGCGGTTCGGTTGAAAATTACGTTAGCCAACTTGAAAATAAATTATCGGAAAAATTATCCCAAATCGATGGTGCTGGTAAAGTAACGGTTATAATTTCAGTAAAACGCGGTACGACCACTGAAATTGCTACTGAAAAAAAGATTACGAATGAAAATGGAGAAATTGTAAGCGAAGAATATCCTGTTTTAGTTTCTGGTAAGCCAATAGTACTTAGTGAAATCTATCCTGAAATTTGCGGTGTTGTAATAATCGCTAAGGGAGCAGAGAATATTAAGGTAAAAACTTCATTATTGTGTGCTACTCAAACTTTTTTGGATATCGAAAGCGAAAAAATTGAAATTTTAACGATGAGGTAATATGCGAGTAAATCGCTTAATTTATTAAATAAAGGAGAATTATTTATGTCAAAAAGAAAAAAGATTATTATTTTATCTTCAATGGTATTATTGTTAGCAGTTACTGCTGTTGCAAATTTTTTGCTTATCGACAATAATAACGGAACGCAAGGAACAGTTACTACGGCTACATATTTTTCAGAATATAAAGCTGAGCATTCAAGCAGTATTAATGAACAACTTTTACATCTAGACAGTATTATTAACGATGCAGAAAGCAGTTCACAAACCAAAGAAGAGGCTTTGGCTACTAAATTAAGAATTACTGAAAACGTTGAAAAAGAGCTATATTTACAGTCTTTAATCAAAGCGCAAGGATATGCAAATATCGTTGTTATGATGGGTATTGATTCAGAAACTGTTACAGTAGTTGTAGAAGATGAAAATTTTACAACAGATGATGCCGTAAGTATTTACACAGTTTTGCTTCAAGAGATAAATGCATCGCCTGAAAACGTAAGAATTATACCAATTTCATAATTTTTTAAAAAAATAAAATAAATTGGTTTAAAATACTATCAAATAATTAAAAAATATGTTATACTATTATTGTATAAGTATGCAAAAGTAATTTTGCCTTAAGTTTTAATTGTTGGTGGTGACAAAATGGCTACAAAAACTAATAAAAATTCAATTCCATCGGGAAACGTTGTTTATAACAGCAGTATTGTTAAAAGCATAATTATGCTTGCCGTACCAAAAGTTGAGGGCGTATCTTTCGACTCTTCATCCAAATCGGCAAACGATGCAATCGTTTTAGAATTTTCTGGTGAATTTAACGTTTCGGTTGATGTTACGGTAGCAGTTGATTACGGATTTAACATTCCCGACGTTGCTTATAATATTCAACAAAGCATTAAGCACAACGTTGAAGCAATGTCTGATTATAAAATCGACACGGTTGACGTACACGTTGTTACCGTTAACTTTGACAATTCTGATCACGAATAATTTTTAATAAGTCGCTTATTTTTTAAGCGACTTTTTTGCCTTTCTTCAAATATATTTTACTAATAGGATTATTTTATGAGAAAAGATGCTAGAGAAGCAGTATTTAAATTGCTATACAGAGATTGCTTTTGTGAAGAACGTGACGATGAATTTATGCGTCGAATTTTTTTCGAGCATAAATTAAACGAAAAAGACGCGGAGTTTGCAATCAAACTTTATAGCGAAATTTTAGCAAATAAAGAGCACCTACTTGATTTGATTTCGAATTTATCGCAAGGCTTTAAATTAAATAGAATATTTTTAACTGATAAATGTGCATTACTTATCGGTTTGTGCGAAATGACATATTTTGACGATGTCCCCAAAATCGTTGCAATTGACGAAGCAGTTAATCTAACAAGGGTATTTTCTGGGGAAAAAAGTCAGGGCTTTGTAAACGGAATTTTAGCTGAATATAAAAAGAGGCAAGAAAGTTAATGGCAATTATTTTAGATGGTAAAAAGCTTGCTGAAAGCATTAAACTTGAACTACAAAATGAATGTAAAACACTTAGCGATAATTATTCGATAACTCCTTCGCTTGCAATCGTGATAGTTGGTAACGATCCAGCTTCTCAAATTTACGTTGCTTCTAAAGAACGTTTGTGCACACAAGTTGGCATTCGTTCTCTCGTTGTAAGAATGAGTGAAAAATCAACCCAAGAAGAGGTTGAATTAATGGTTAAAAAGCTAGCTAGCGATACTTCGATAAATGGCTTAATGGTTCAATTACCTTTACCTAAAGGTCTTGATGAAGATAAAATTTTAACACATATTCCTCCTGAAAAAGACGTTGACGGACTTACACCATTAAGTGGCGGGTATTGCTTTTTTGATTACGAAGGATTTACACCTTGTACACCAAAGGGCATTATTGAAATTTTGAAAAGATACAATATCCAATTAACTGGCAAACACGCCGTTGTAATTGGTAGAAGCAATATGGTTGGAAAACCAGTTGCTCTTAAACTATTAAAAGAAAACTGCACGGTTACGATTTGCCACTCTCGTACTCAAAATTTGGATGAAATATGCAAGACGGCTGATATTTTAGTGGTTGCGGTTGGTAAAAAGCATCTAGTTACTGAGAATATGGTGAAAAATGGGGCAGTGGTAATCGACGTTGGTATAAATCGCGTTGATGGGAAGCTTTACGGCGACGTTGATTTTGAAAGAGTAAGCGAGCATGCTTCATATATAACGCCAGTACCAGGCGGTGTTGGCCCTATGACGGTTGTTATGCTTATAAGCAATACCGTTACTGCTTGTAAAAAACAAAATAATATTTAATTATGGATTATAATTCAACTTATACTCATTATAAACAGTTAATTGAAAAAGAAATTGAACTTTTCGCCAACTCGCTTTGTTGTCATGATGAACTAAAAGCTTCAGTAAGTTATAGTTTGTTTGCAGGAGGCAAGAGGGTAAGACCAGTAATGTTTTTATCTTGCCTAGAAATGCTAGGGATAGATTATACAAAATATTTAAAACTTGCTTTGGCAATTGAATGTGTTCATACGTATTCGCTTATTCACGACGATTTACCATCAATGGATAATGATGATTTTAGACGTGGAAAGCCTTCAAATCACAAGGTATTTGGTGAAGGAATGGCAATACTTGCAGGCGATGCTTTATTAAACTCAGCAATGGAGTTAGCACTAAAGTCTATCGACTCTGAAGGTACTTTTAACGCTGTAAAATATTTATTTTCCTGTTCGGGCGTTAACGGTATGATTAACGGCCAGGCATACGATTTATATTATGAAGATAAAACTATTGATAATCAAGAGCAAGTTTTATATGAAACGCACTTAAATAAAACGGGGAAGCTTTTAACGGCACCACTTGTTATGGCATCTTTAATTGCTGATGGTAAGCTTTATGATCATTTAGTTGAATTAGGTTTTTACACGGGCAAACTTTTTCAATTTGGCGATGACCTTTTGGACGTTACTGGTGAGTTTAAAAATCTTGGTAAGACAATTGGAAAAGACGATTATTCAAATAAATTAACCGCCATTTCTGTTTACGGAAAAGAGGGTACTGAAAAACAAATAAACGAGTGTTATAATTCAATCATAAAAATTCTTAAAAATATCGATAATAACTCATTTTTTATGGAATTTTATGCTAATATGAAAGATAGGAAAAGTTAATGCGTTTAGATAGTTATTTGGTTGAAAAAGGATTTTATAAATCGCGAAATAAAGCAAGCGAAGGTATTGCTCGATCTGAAGTTTATATAAACGCAAAACCTTGTTTAAAAGCTTCATACGATATAAAAGAAAGTGATACAGTTGAGATTATACAACAAAAAGTGCCATACGTATCTATCGGGGGAGACAAGCTTGAAAGAGCAATAAATAAGGTTAACCCTCAAATTAAAGATAAAGTTTTTATTGACGTTGGTGCTTCAACGGGTGGCTTTACCGATTGTTTGCTTCGCTTTGAGGCAAAAAAAGTTTACTGTGTTGACGTTGGTGAAAATTTGCTTGATCCAACAATTAGTTCTAATAACCGAGTTATAGTTATGGATAGAACGAATGCGCGTTTTTTGAAAGTAAATGATTTTGGTAATAAAGTTGATGGTATCGTTGTCGATTGTAGTTTTATTTCGCTTGAATATATTCTGCCTAGCTTAGTGCCATTACTTAATGAAAACGGTTATATGTTAGCACTAATAAAACCACAATTTGAGATTCAAGAGCGTTTAAAAATGAAGAACGGAATTTTAAAAAATAATACAATTATTTCAAAAATTCTTAAGCGTTTATATGAATTTGCTTTAGATTGTGGTATTTCCGTACTCGATATTGTTCCCGTAACTATTGATAAATCCAAAAATCAAGAATTTATTATGTATTTGCAGTTAAATTCCAAAAGTAAACCTTTTGAGAATATTTATAAAGGGTAATTCTATGAAAATCGGTTTTCTTTGTAAAGAAAATGACATAAATTCACAAGAATTTTTAAACGAATTTAAATTAAAATGTAAATTCGATTTTATTGATTTAAACGAATGTGAAAGAGTTGATTATATAATTTGTTTTGGTGGTGACGGTACGACTCTAAAAGCCGTACAGTACGCAATTAAATGCAACGCACCTATAATTTCTGTTAATACCGGAAGTTTGGGGTTTTTAAGTGCATATTTACCGAGTGAAATCGATAGGCTTTTATTTGAATTGCAATCAAACACAGTTCCGTTTGTTAATAAAACATTACTCGAGTTTAAGATAAAGGACGTTAATTATTATGCTTTAAACGACGTAATCATTGAACGAAATCATACAAGGTGTAGTGAAACAAACTTTTATGAATTAAAAATTCAAAATAAAGTAGTGCAAGGGGCTGTAGCTGACGGAATAATTATTTCAACCCCAACTGGTTCTACAGCCTATTCTCTATCAGCGGGCGGTGCAATATTACACCCATCAGTAAACGCTTTTATTGCAACCTTTATTTGCTCACATTCTATGAATTCGCGTCCCATAGTTTTTAATGATGAACATTTAGCTGAAATATCCTTTGATAAAGCTACTGCACCACCTGTAGTTTTTGCAGATGGAAGATTTGTTTCAGCTTTAGAAGGAATTAATTGTTTAAAAATCCAAAAATCAAAACTATCAATAAGAATAGCATGTAAACAAGACTATTATTCGGTATTAAATACCAAACTAAAGAATTGGTCAAATCGGGGGTAACAATGTCAAAAATTAAACGACAACAAAAACTTTTAGATATTATTAAGCAACATGAAGTTGAAACACAAGAAGAACTTATAGTTATTTTAAATAACTGTGGTTATAACGTAACACAAGCTACAGTTTCTCGTGATATTAACGAGCTAAAATTAATCAAAGTAAACGGTACTCAAAAGAAATATCGTTACGCGCAAGTTACTCAAAGCAAGCAAATAGATAACGTTAAGTTCCTAAATTTATTTAAAGCGGCAGTTATTTCTATAGTTCCTGCTCAAAACCTTATTGTTGTAAAAACTTTAATAAGTAACGGTGCTCCTGTTGGTGCTACGGTTGATAGCTTAAATTATAAAGAAATCGTTGGTTGCGTAGCTGGCGACGATACTTTGCTTATTGTTACTCATAATAGCCAAGAAGCTGAACTTGTTGCATCAAGATTACAGGAATTATTATAATTTTGTTTTATGATTGTAAGTTTGAACATTAAAAACGTTGCCTTAATATCTAAAGCAGATATTGAGTTTACAAGCGGACTTAATATTTTATCGGGCGAAACAGGCTCAGGAAAGTCGGTCATTTTAGATTCGATTAATTTTGTTTTGGGCGCAAAAGCTGATAAAAATATGATACGACACGGCGAAGATTTTTGTATCGTTAGCTGTGTTTTTCGTAATTATCCAGCTAAAATTAACGATTTTTTAGCTGAATATGATATAGATGCCGGTGATGAAATAATAATTAAGCGTAAATTTGATATTAACGGTAATGGATACATAAAGTTAAACGGTGAAAACGTAACGGCAACTATGCTTAGAAAAATTACGGCTGCTTTAGTTGACATTCACGGTCAAAGTGAACATTTTTCCTTACTATCAAAGCAAAATCAATTAGAATGTATTGATTATGGCGCTCAAACTCAAAATTATTTAGAAGAACTTAGCTTATCTCTTGCCAACTTAAATTCATGCAAGAAACAACTACTATCACTTGGTGGTGACGGAGAAAGTAGAAAACAAAAAATTGAATTATTACAATATCAAATCAACGAAATTGATAAAGCAAGCCTAAAAGAGGGCGAATACGAACAGTTGTTACAGCGCAAAAATAAACTTATAAACCTTGAAAAATTATCTACAGCATTGAGCTCAGCTCACTTAGCGTTAAATGATGAAAATGGTGCTGTTGATTGTTTGTTTACAGCTGAACATTCATTAAAATCTATTCAAGACCTAGGTGATGAATATGTTAGTTTGGTGCACCGTTTAAACGCTGTTAGTGATGAAATTAGTGATATTAGCGAAGTTATAAGTGCTGTTTTATACGATTTAGATGTTGATGATAATATTGATGATATCGAACAAAGATTAGACGTTTATAATTCTTTTTTTCGCAAATATGGTAAAGATTTAATAGCGATTAACGAATTTTACGAAAATGCTAAAAGTGAACTCGATCAACTTTTAAATTTTGATCAAACTTATGCTGAACTTATTTTAAATATCAATAAGCACCATAAAAGCTGTTATGATTTATCTCTTAATCTTTCTAAAAAGCGTAAGCAGTATGCAACTAAATTTGCAAATGCAGTAGTTAACAAATTGAAAGAGTTAGGAATGCCTAAAGCACAATTCGTAGTTGATTTTGGTGAATTTCCGCAATATTCTACTGAAATTGTGATTAATAGTCTTGGACTTGACAAAGTGGAGTTTTTATTTTCCGCAAACGCTGGTGAACCGGTTAGACCACTTTCAAAAATTATTAGCGGTGGCGAAATGAGTAGATTTATGTTAGCTTTAAAAACTCAGTTATCGTCGGGGCTTGGTACATACATTTTTGATGAGATCGACGCTGGCATAAGCGGTGTAACCGCCACGACTGTAGCAAAACAATTTGCACAAATATCAAAACAACGTCAGGTTATTGCTATTTCACATTTACCTCAAATTGCAGCTATGAGCGATAGATCGCTTTTGATCTATAAATTTGAAAATGAAGAAAAAACTTATACCGACGTTAAAGTTTTATCAAACGAACAAAAAATTCAAGAAATCACTCGCTTAATTGGCGGTTCTTCAGTTGACGAAGTCGCTATGAAACATGCAAGTAATATGCTTCAAGAATCAATTGAGTATAAAAACTCATTAAAATAAGGTGCAATAGCACCTTTTTTATTTATCTTAATGGAATAACTTTCACTAGCTTTATTAATTTATTTTCATCTTTATAATACGCATAGAAGTATTTATACTGAACATACTAATTTTACTTAATGCTCGGGGGAAAAATGAAGATTAAATTTTTTAAGCAAGTTATTTCTGTTTTAATTTTTATACTTATTTTAACTACTAATATTAGTGCAGTTTATGCTGATACTTCAAATTTTTATTATATCGGTGGGTTTCCGTTAGGCTTTGATCTTTCTGCTGAAGGTGCGTTAGTAGTTGGGTTAAGCGAGGTTATATGTGAAGACGACATATATTTGCCAGCAAAAGATGCAGGCATCAAATCTGGCGATTATATATTATCTTTAAACGGTAAAAAGGTTACCTCAGCAGAAGATATAGATAAAGTTTTAGAAAATTATGAAAGTGGATTTATTTTAGCCGAAATACTTTCAAACGGTGAAAAGCATATAAAAAATATTTATCCCAAAAAAGATTTAGGGGGAAGTTACCGACTAGGTTTATTAATTCGTGATTATTTATCAGGGCTTGGCACGGTAACTATTATCGACAAGAATGGGGCTTTTTGTTCGCTTGGGCATCCTATAACCGATGAAAAAGGAGCGCTATTAAGTGTTGCTGGTGGTGTGACCTATAAATGTAATATAACAGACGTGATTAAAGGCAAAAGAGGAAAAGCAGGCGAGTTACAAGGCAGTATTATTCGAAACGAGGTGTTAGGCGTTGTAACGAGCAATACACCAATAGGTTTAATAGGAAAATTTACTTCTTACGATGATTTTAAAAACTTAGAAAAAGTTGAAATCGGTAACGCTTGTTTAGGAGATGCAGAAATTTATACTACGATAAGGGGAGAAGAACCAAAAAAATACTCGATTTCAATAGTGAAGATTGATTCAAATGATAAAGGCAATAGAAATTTAATGATAAAAATTACTGATGATAAACTAATTAGATATGCCGGCGGTATTGTTCAAGGTATGAGCGGTAGCCCTATATTACAAAACGGTAAAATCGTTGGGGCAGTTACGCACGTATTTTTAAACGATTCAACACGTGGCTACGGTATATTAATTAATAAAATGATAAGCTCGTTAAACTAATTTAAATATAGAATGCATAAATTAAAAACAATTCTCATAATGATTATGGGAGTTGTTTTATTTATGATAAATTACTTCAAATTTGCATTACACTCATTAAAGAATGCTAAAACGTATTTAATTATCTCATTAATAGTTTTTATAATTGGCATTTTGCTTGGGATTTTTTTTAATACAAATTTAGATAGTATCTTGTTTTATGATTCTGTAGTTAATAACTATATAATTATATTTGATAAGGAAATTAGTGTATTTAGCTATTGCTTTTTTAAATTTTTTGCATTTTTAGGAATAGGAATAATTGTTTTCATATCATCACTTACAATTTATTTAATTCCAATTAATTGTATAATTTTTTTAT
>JAZNFS010000046.1:0-8109 GCA_045589175.1 Christensenellaceae bacterium | reverse complement strand
AATATAAATCAGATTGCTCACAAAATAAATGGAACCGATTCTATATATGAATCAGATATGAAAAACCTTACGGAGGCTATGAAAACAATATGGCAATTACTAAAGTCCACCCTATTAGAAAAACATTAGGCAAAGCAATTGATTATATAATAAATCCGACCAAAGTTCCGGATGATATGTTAATCTCTACTTTTGGTTGTACAAAAGAATCGGCTGAATATATGTTTTTATCTACTAAGCAAAAGGGAAGTGAACGTTGCTTTACTTTGGCACAACATGTAATCCAGTCATTTTCTCCCGGTGAAACAGATGCAAATACAGCTCATGAAATTGGAGTAAAACTCACAAACAGTTTTACCAACTCTCAACACGAATATATTGTTGCAACTCATTTGGACAAGGAACATATTCATAATCACATCATCTTTAATCATACTAATTTTGTTATTTTGCAACAAAAAAGAGTATTCTGTCGCCTAATTTTTAGCAACGAATACTCATTTTATGAACATATAGCCCTATTTATTTAATTTGAAAAATAATTTTTAATATTAAAATTGAAGAAGATGTAAATATTTATTTTTATCAACTGCAGCAAGAAATAAGTAAAGTCTTGGTCCCATATCTTGCCCAAATAATACGTTATAAAAAACCTTAAAGAAACGCATTTGTTTAGCGGTATTTTCCTTCTTTGTTAAGTTAGGATCATTAATTATAGAGTATAAATATTGTTGAACTTCTTTTTCTTCAACAGAAGAGGCGCTTGATAAATACTCGTAAAGTTTTTGAACCGCAAGCTTTTCATCTTCAAGAGCGTTATTGAAATATTCAACGTTCTTTTCAGGTAATAACTTAAATAATTTACCTGGTTGATGATTACAAATCCAGTTCTTAACGCGAAGAAGCCTTTCTTCATCTCTTTCATCAAAAGAAACACCTATTTTAGCAAGCATTTCTCTTACCGCTTGTGCATTAAAATCAACGATAGTAGCAACTGAAGCAAGAACACCAAAAGGAACTTTAGAGTAAGAGTCCTTACCGCTTACCATACAGTAGTCGAACACAGCGGTATTATATTCATCCGTTTCGCCGTTTTTATATGCTTCAAGCATTTTATCAAATTCGCTGTAGTGACGGATAATAGTATCATCAAAGTTAAATGCAAAGCCTGCTTCTGGAGAGTACTTAGCGAACAACCATCTAATCATATCAGGCTCATAAACCTTTAAAACAGCGCCCGGCGTAATATTATTACCTGTAGAAGAATGCATATCGCCCATACCAGCGATTGAAAGCCATCCATAACCTTGGAATAAAGGTGGAGTAACGCCTAAAATATTTTTAGCTATGTCACTTGCAACTACGTAACTACCGCTTGCAGCAGCGTGATCGATTCCGCCTGGTTCAAAGTCAACTCCTTCAACACCCCAACGCATTGGCCAGTCAACCTTCCAAACGAGCTTAATATGCCCGTATTCTCTTACCTTTACAGTTTCGGTATGTCCGCAAATTTTACAGCGGTAAGTAAGTTCTTCGCCGTCGTCCGAAACACTTAAAACCTCAGTAACGTCTTTTTTACAAACTGAACAGTACACGTTAACGGGAGCGTATTTTTCTCTTTCTTCAGCATCTTCTTCTTGAGTTTTATATTTTAATAAAACGTCGTAAATTTGCTTTCTGTTTTTTAGAGCAAAAGCAATACCTTCGCCGTATCTGTTTGAAGTATATTCTTTTGCTTGATATCTATAATCGGGATGAATATCTAATTCTTCTAAAGACTTTTCAAATTCCTTTTCGTTATATTCAGCATAAGAAGAGCAAACGCCGTGTGGATCTGGAATTTCAGCGTATGGCATACCTAAATATTGCTCAAAATTTTCGGTAATCTTTGCAATATTTGAAGGTACTTTTCTCAATCTATCGTATTCATCCCACGAGAATAATAATCTTGCCTTTTTGCCAAGTTTTTCAAGGGCACGAACAACGTAGTAACTAGTAACTACGTCTCTAAAGTTACCGATGTGTACCGAGCCCGATGGACTAATACCAGCCGCGCACACGTATTCTTCTTTGTTAGGATTTCTTTCAATAATTTCTCTTGCTAATTTTTCAGCCCAATGCATACTATTTTAACTCCTTTTTATAATTCATATATTGATTAATCATTTGTTCAGCAACCTGCTCGGGTGTAAGAGACGTGGTATCAATAACACAATCGTAATTATTCATATCTAAAATATCAACCCCATAGCATTGTTGAAAACGAATTTGCTCAGCCAAACGCCTTTCTTTAATTTTTGTAATTGCCTCTTCAATAGAACTGTAAACTTCCGAGCTTCTACCCGCGCTCATAATCCTTCTGGCAGCCTCACCAATATCTGTTTTTAAATAAAAACTATAAGTAGATGGAACAAAATGGAAACCAAGCCTTGAATCGATTATATAACTGCCCGCCTTATTCTCATAAGCGCGTTGATAATCGTCAAATATTTTATCGTATTCAGGTTTACCCACGATAAAATTATTAAACTCAACCGCATCCATATTCATTTCCATTGCCATTTTTCTGTTAATTGCGCCAAGAGTAACCCTTTCGGCATTCATTCTGCTTGCCAAAATTTCACAAACTGTAGATTTTCCACTACCAAGATCACCCGTAACGGATATTCGAAATTCAATCTCTTTAGTCATTTATATTTACTCCCTGTGCCAAAGCAAAATTATATTGTGCCTCAAGCAACTGTTTTTTATCTATTATTTTAGTATTTTTTAAACTGCACGATAAAAGATATAAATCATAAACTTTAGTCAATAATTTTGTCGTTTGATCTTTTTTATAAAACTTATCAACCGCCACCGTTAATAGTAGCGCGTGTGGATTAACCCTTGTTAGAATTTTTGCTTTATCAAGCGATTCTTCAAAAGAAGAACTTCCCTCAAATACGTTTGCTCGAGAAAGTACCGCCCAAATAAAATTCATTTCTTCTTCGCTTAGCTTTTTATTCGTTGAGCAAGATAAAAGCAGTAAGGCTTGCAAATATCTTTCAAGGTCGTTAGCAACTTCATTCAAAGAATAAGCAAAAGCACTATTTGCAAAATGTTCTTTATATATATCAGCTATTTGCAAATGGATTTCCTTTATCAAACTCTTGCCTTGATTTATCGCGTCTTCTAAGCAAATAACCTTTTGTAAACAAGCATCTTTTTGCTCTGTAGCATGATTACAGTTATCTTCAACTTTCTCTAAAGAAGGCTTCTCGTCTATTTGACCGCTTTTATCACCCTGTTTATCATCAAGTTTTGGTTGTTTGCCAAACTCACTATTATTTTGTTTTTCTTCCTTTAAAGATTGCTTTTCGATTAAAAAATTTTGCTCACTTTTAGGCTTTATGCGGAATGAAATTTGTTTTGCTCTCTCTTCTTGCTGTTTTGATAAGTTTATATCCTCTAAAAACAACTCTTCATCATTTTCCGCATTAGATATTAAGTTGTTCACCGGGGTTATAAACTTACAGTTGCCTGGCAATTAAGTAAACCTTTTCGGGTTGACAAAGTCCTACGCCGGCAATAGGTTTACCCTTGGTAGTTCTATTTTCAACTACTACTTTCGAACTGTCGGCATAGCAAAGCGTTCCAAGTCTATCAAGTATAGCAAAATCAACTTTTTCGCCACTTGAAAGCCATTTAACGAATACTACGCATTCAGTATTAAGGTCACCAAGTTCAATAAGTTTAACGCCCTTTCTTGCCCTTGCAAGCTTATTTATAGTTCCTAAAATTACTCGCTTAAACGTACCAAAACTTGTACCTACTAAAATTTCACCGTTAAAGTCGTCGTCAACTTGTGTTGCATAAATTATGTGGTCGTCGTCTGCAACGTCCATACCCTTTACGCCACCCGCAATTCTGCCTTGTTCGGGAACTTCACTTTCTGCATATAAACACATTCCCTTTTGGGTAGCAAAGAATAATTGTGCACCTTCGCGCTTTTCTTCAACAAATAAAAGCTCATCGCCATCTTTAAGCTTAGTTGCTTGGAAAATTTGTTTGTTAACGGCATACTCTGCCCAGTCGGAAAGTTTAACGTACCCCATTTTGGTAAAGAACATAAGCTTACCGCTAAGCATTGAAGATTCACCCTCTGTAACGGTAAACATTGCGACTGGTTTTTCTTCAGTTCCAGCCTTTTTAAATAGCTGTTCGAACTTGATACCCGGAGCATAAGTTCCCCTTGATTCAGGTAATAATTCAACGTCAATTTTATAACAATTACCCATATTCGTAAAGGCAAGAATAGTTTGGTTGGTATCTGCCTTACATGAATATAAGAATAGTTCTTTTTTATTAGGTGCGCTTTCGTTAAGCATGCGTTTATAAGAAGAAAGTTTAACCTTTCTAATAAGACCGTTAGCACACATACCAACCACGAAATGCTCAATAGGTCGAACGTCATCAAACTTTTCAACGGTAATTTCATCAATCGCACCAACTATAACCGAGCGACGTTCTTCTCGGTGTTTCTTTCTTATTTCACGCATTTCATCTTTAACGATAGACATTTGTAAACGCTTACTATCTAAAATCTTTTGAAGTTTTTCAATACGCTGTTTAAGTTCTGCTAATTCTTGCTTAAGGTTATCAACTTCAAGCTTAGTAAGTCTTGCAAGCCTTAAATCAAGAATTGCTTGCGCCTGTTTTTCAGTAATTTCAAAACGCTTACGTAAATTTTGGCGTGCAGTAGCAGTATCGGGCGATTTTTTGATAATTTGTATTACTTCGTCGATATTAGTAACTGCTATTATAAGCCCTTCTAAAATATGAGCACGTTCTTTTGCCCTATCAAGGTCGAAACGCGTTCTACGTACGATAACGTTACGTTGGTATTCAATATAATAGCTTAAAATTTCAACAAGTCCCATTTGGCGAGGCTTACCGCCTGCGATGGCAACCATATTAATGCCGAAAGAAACCTGTAAACCTGTATTTTTATTTAAAAATGCAATAATCTTATCGGGGTCAGCGTCTTTTTTAAGTTTTATTACGGCGCGCATACCCTTTCTATCCGATTCGTCGCAAACGTCGGCAATACCGCCGAGTATATCTTTATTTTTTTCAGCAAGATCAGAAATTTTACGTAAAAGAGCCGCCTTGTTGGTTTGGTAAGGCATTTCGGTAATAACGATATTTTTCTTTTCCCCATCACCTTGCTCTACGTTGATTTTTGACTGAATAAGAATTTTACCCTTGCCCGTTTCGTAAGCCTTTTTAAGGCCATCACCGCCAACGATATAACCACCCGTTGGAAAATCTGGGCCTTTAATGATTTTCATAAGCTCTTCGAGCTTAATTTTGGGATTATCTATTACTGCGCAAACCCCATCGATAACTTCGCTTAAGTTATGTGGCGGAATATTTGTAGCAAGACCAACCGCAATACCCGACGAACCGTTTACAAGTAAGTTTGGATATCTACCAGGTAGAGTTGCAGGTTCTTTTAACGAGTCGTCAAAGTTTAAATCCCAGTCAACCGTATTTTTATCCAAATCGCGCAAAAGTTCAAGCGCGAGCGATTGTAAACGCACTTCGGTGTAACGCATAGCAGCGGCGCTATCACCGTCGATAGAACCAAAGTTGCCGTGCCCTTGAACTAAAGGTGCACGCATATTAAAAGGTTGAGCCATACGAACCATTGCGTCGTAAACCGAACTATCGCCGTGAGGATGGTATTTTGCTAAGCAATCGCCGACTACCCTTGCGCTCTTTTTAAAATCTTTATCGGGAAGCATACCCTGATCGTACATTGAATAGAGTATTCTTCTTTGAACGGGCTTTAATCCGTCTTCAACTCTTGGAAGAGCTCTGTCCATAATTACGTATTCAGCATATGGTATCATACAACTATGTAGCACTTCTTCAAGCGAATTAGTTACTATGCCCTCTTTCTTTTCAATAATTTCCATTTTGTTATTCCTTTGAGTTTAACTTGATAGAATCAGTGTTTTTAAAATTCACGTTGCACGTTAGCGTTAGGTAAACGCTACTATTTTAGTCCATTCCAATCTTTGCTTTAAACGAATCTTCTTTGTTAAAATTAGCGTATTCTTGAATGTATTGCTTTCTGCTTTCAAGCGCGTCCCCCATTAAAGTGGTTATAATACGGTCGGCGTTCGCAGCATCTTCTAAAGTAACGCGAAGAAGTATTCGCGTTTGTGGATTCATAGTAGTATCCCAAAGTTGTTCAGGATTCATTTCACCAAGACCTTTGTATCTTTGAAGTGAATATCCTCTGCCCACCTTTTCTATTTTCTTTTGAAGTTCAGCGTCACTATAGGCATACTCAACTATATCTTTTTTATGAACCTTATATAGTGGTGGCATACCAATATAAACGTGCCCTTCTTGAATAAGTTCTTTCATGTAGCGGAAGAAGAAAGTTAATAAAATTGCTCTAATATGTGCCCCGTCTTGATCGGCATCTGATAAAATGATTACTTTGTGATAATTTAAACCTTTAAGGTCGAAATCGCTACCTATACCCGTTCCTAACGCGCTTATCATAGAGCACATTTCTTCATTTCCTAAAACCTCGTCAATACGCTTTTTTTCAACGTTAAGAGGTTTACCGCGAAGTGGTAAGATTGCCTGGTGCTGACGATCTCTACCTTGTTTTGCGCTTCCGCCCGCCGAATCACCTTCAACAATAAATAATTCGTTGAGTTCTGCCTTCCTTGAAGAGCAAGATGCAAGTTTACCAACTAATCGCATCATATCCGCGCCGTTTTTTGCTCGAGCAATTTCCTTTGCACGTCGTTCAGCCAAACGCACTTTTGCCGCGCCTTGTGCCTTGGTTATAATGGAGTCGAATATTTTTGTAAGCTTTTTAACTCCCATAAGTTTTGTAAGTTCTTCAACAGTAACCGCTTCTACCGCAGGGCGAGCTTCAGGATTTCCAAGCTTTGTTTTCGTTTGCCCTTCGAACTGTACGTTTTTCATTTTAATTGATAAAATCGCAGTTATTCCCTCACGAAAATCTTCGCCAACGAAATTATCTTCCTTTTCTTTTAAAAGGTTGTGACTACGTGCGTAATCGTTTAAAACCCTTGTAAGACCAGATTTAAAGCCCGTTTCGTGCATACCGCCTTCACCGGTTGGAATATTGTTAACAAAAGAACATAGATTATCTGCATAGCCGTCGGTATGTTGAATAGCAAACTCAATTTTGATACCGTCTTTTTCCGAGCTTGCATATAAAGGCTCGCTATAAAGTGGAGTTTTTCCTTCGTTAAGATAGGTAACGAAATCTTGAATACCCCCTTCAAACTCGTAGTGCTTTTCTAATACGGGATTTTGACGTTCATCGTAAAAATCAATTTTTATACCTTTATTTAAAAAAGCTAATTCACGCAAGCGCTTAAGTATAACTTCGCTATTAAAGTCGGTAGTTTCAAAAACACTGCCGTCGGGCTTAAAACGTATAAAAGAACCGCGCTTTTTAGTTTTTTTGCCCGTATCGGCAAGCGGTGCTTTTGGTTCGCCTGAAATATATTTTCCACTTTTGTTTTTATAACTTGAAAACTCCATTCCGTAAGTAGTTTTTCCGTTATAAACTTCAACTTTTAGCCATTCGGATAAAGCGTTAGTTACAGATGCGCCAACACCGTGTAAACCACCTGAATAACTGTAATTATCGTTATTAAATTTACCGCCGGCATGAAGTTGCGTAAACACAACCTCTACCCCTGAAACCTTTGCAGTTGGGTGAATATCGATGGGAATACCGCGACCGTTATCTTCTACTGAAGCCGAACCGTCTGGATACAATCTAACTTCAACCCACGAAGCAAATCCGTTTGCAGCCTCGTCAATTGCATTATCAACTATTTCCCATAAAATATGGTGCAACCCTTTTGGCCCTGTAGAGCCTATATACATACCTGGACGAAGACGTACTGCGTCGAGCCCTTCAAGTATTTTAATGTCGGAAGATTTGTATTCGGTTTTTGACATTTGTTAACCTACCGTGAATAATTTTATTATTCATTATATCACAAAAACCGCTTATTATCAAGGTTTTTACATTACACACACTAATTTTTTATAAAAAAAGTT
>JAZNFS010000045.1:0-16288 GCA_045589175.1 Christensenellaceae bacterium | reverse complement strand
CTAACAAAATAACAACCGTATTGTTTTTAAAACTCGGGGTTAT
The DNA here is from genome assembly GCA_045589175.1 of Christensenellaceae bacterium. GTDB lineage: Bacteria > Bacillota > Clostridia > Christensenellales > Borkfalkiaceae > HGM11416. The sequence goes on along the minus strand of JAZNFS010000045.1, from coordinate 16,245 downwards.
GCTAACAAACTAACACAAAAAGTTTTATTTTAACTAAATCCAACACAAAAAGCCTTGCTAATCGCGTTATAGCAAGGCTTTTGTTATTTTTGTATTAGTTAAGTTGATATAAATTTGTATAGTAAAATACTATATTCTTACTACCTACAAAATAAATTTATATTCATTAAAATCGTTTTTGTAATTAAGCGTAATACTATTAATGTGCTTTATTTATTACGTTAATAAAATTTAAAAATCATATTTTATACAATCATCGCTGTTATTAGCGCTAATGCAACTATAAAGCAAGACAATACCGTAAGTGCAAACATTCCTAACCAAATTAGTAATTTAAAACCTACGTTATTAGTCATTTTCATTAAAAATATACTTAAAACAGCACATACACCGGCTATCGCTCCCCCTATTACGCCACCCACAAGTGGAACTATTGAGCAAAGAGCCACGCTATTACCCCATACCGTAACAAAAACCAACAAAAAAAGGGCACATAATATTTCATACCACTTTGGGCTTGGTACTATTTCAATTTCATCAACCCCAATGACTAGTTTTACTCCACCAATATAACTACCTTTTAATCTTGCCATTGTATCATTAATAGCGTAATTTTTACCCTCTAAACGTTTAGCTTCTGCTCCGTTTATCTTTAATGTTCTTTTACCCGTCCAAAAACTTTCGTTATAAACAATTTCTCCATAGGTTGGATTATTAACAACTACTTGCATAATACTTCTCCTTAACTAATGTTTTGTTAGTCAATTATAACCCATGTTACACACTTTGTCAATATATAATTAAAAATTTATATAATACAATTATAAACAGTTAATAAATTATTTAGCAATAGTTTTTAATTTTTAATAAAATTTCTTAAAGAAGCTTAGCTATAAGTCGATTATCAGCATTTATACAAAATATAAAATTAAAAAAATCGTTATTAATTATCTTAAACAACGACTTTTTTACCAATTTTTTATAGCAGATATTATTTGTTTTTTATTACTTAACTAAACAAATATTTAAAGCTGTTTCAGCAGCGCTTGCCGCATCCGAAGTATAATAATCAGCGCCACCGCCATTACAGCCAGTTAAAAAAAGCGCGCATGCTAAAATGCAATTTAAAACTAAACGTAATTTTTTTCTTAACATTTAATTATTCCTCCGTATCATTAATATTAATTTTTTTACTATTTTAATAGGTAGAACTTTCTAATAAACGGTTAATTTCTTTTCTAAGTTCAATCAACCAGCCCGCGCTTTTTGGATAATCGTGAAAGTTTTTAGCCAAACCGTTTTCTTCTAAAAACTTACAAACCTTTTCTCTACCAAGTTTTGTTTCTAAAAGCATTAATGCCGAGTAATCTTGTAATCCTTGATAAAAAGCTTCGTTTCTAATAGATCCTAAAACACCCTTTTCGCCGGGATAAACTATAAACGAATCTCCACTTTGATAACGCCCCATACAGTCGGTTACCGCAAAAGGATTGATTTTTTCTTTAGTTAAAAAAGAATAGTAATAATTATATCCCCAATGCAAAAAGCCACGCACGTTATTTTGATACATTTGCAAACCTAAAACACGCGTACGCTCTAAGGGCATTGCCATAAAGCGATTAGATAAAAAATTATCGCGCTGAGTTGTGCAATAATAAACGTAATAATCCTTTATTCCCTTTTCAATAAAGGAATCGGTTGCACTTGTTGCAACGAAAGGCATATCTAATAGCCCTGCTTCTACGTATTCAACGTGCGACATAGCATCCATAAACTTTGCGTCGGGCAAATATTGTTTTACGAACATAGAGCACGCCTTATAGTGCTCAAAAGTTTGGGCGTTAGGCTCATCTGAAATATGAAAATAGCAACTTTGATAATATCCCTTTTCAATAAGCCAAGCGCGTAAGCAAGTTAAAAACTCGCCTAAAAACGCCTTATATTCATTAGATAAAGCATCTGTTTCCCAGCCAAAAATCTTTTTTTCTTCGCCGTTTACTGTTGCCACTATTTTAGGCGCGCACTTAGCACCCCATTGCGTGAATAAATGCGACATTTCAAAACTTTTCACGCCACAATCCTTGGCAAAACGCATAAACCAATCAAGCCGTGCAAAGTCAAATTTATAACTATCCCCTATTTTTTCAATACACATCAATTGAACGGTCATTCGTTCTTTACCTATTTCGGTATCTAACGCAGGTGTAAATAAAGGAGTTAATAGCGTTGTTAAACCGTGATTTACCGCATCACAAATATACGATTTTAATAATTGATTATACTTTTCACTAAAAAGTGGCAAATTATAATATTCAGCAATACTATCGTAATGTATCCAGTAAGTGCAAGTTAAATTATGCCCACAAAGCACTTGATCAATAACCGTTAAAGTATAATTTATACTGCCAAGTAGTTCTTTATTGCTATTAAAAAGCGAAAAGGTTAGTTTGTGTTTACCAGCAGGCAAATCACTTAAACTAATATAAAGAGCTTGCCAATACCCGTCACGCGCTACGATACCTGTTTCGGTTGAAATAGGAGAGAGCAAATCGGGCATAGAGCAAGAATCTGAAGTTAATAAGTAATCATCAGAGCAAGCGGCTGCCGAATAAGTACAAGGCACTTCTTTAACAGCATAAACTTGTACGTTTTTTTCATCAACACCAGTTAGTTCGTAACTAATACCAAACGTACCGTAACCTATACAGCGATATGCAACTTGAAAACCAAAGCGCTCTTTTACAAGAGCGCTATTTTCTTTTTCAAAAAGCTGTGGGCGTAAATGTCCGCGTACTTTTTCAAGTGCACTAATCGGTAATATTTCAAAATCACGCCTTTGATACATCTTTTTTCTCCATTATTCAATATCTATAACTGTTTTTTCGATGCGTGCATTTTCTGCCGCAAATGCCATTTTATGGCTTTGAATAGAATGATCAATATAAGTAATCCATTTTGTAGGCAATCCGTTATATTCGTTGTAAATCTCGTACATCAAACCATCATCACCGCCACCGTGCCCACCTGCAGTTTTAATTTTATCAATTTTAACGCGCTTAACTTTTCCACCTAACGGACGAATTTCTAAAATATTTTCTTCCATAATACCAAACAATTCTGCTTTAGTGCCGTGTACTTTAATGTCGCGATAAATTTTATTACTAAAGGCATCCATAGTGTGTGAAGCCGTAATTCCACCTTCAAAGTTAAAAATACATACTTGATGATCAACAACGTTATTATCACAACGGAATACGCATTTATCGTACTGTGAATGAACAAGTTCTTTCTTAATGCTTCGCCAGTCGCTTTTTTGCGAAAAATAGCCAGCCATCCAACGATATTTGTTATATAAATATTGTGCTCTGTATATGCAATCAGCATTACAATCCGAACAATAATTTGCGCTATTTTCAGGTGAGTTTTCTTCTTTAAAATAAGTAAGATCACCAAAGGATGCAACACTTTGGCATTTTTTTCCTATTAGCCAAGATAAAAGATCCATATCGTGACAACACTTTGCTAAAATCATGGGGCTAGATTTTTCCTTATTACCCCAAGGACCACGAACGAATGAATGTGCTTGATGATAATACCCCACGTTTTCAGAGGTGTAAACAGCCAAAATATCGCCTAATTCGCCAGATTCGATAATTTCCTTTACTTGAGTATAAAAAGGCGTATAGCGCAAAACGTGACAAACTATAACCTTGCGACCGCACTTTTTAGAAACAGAAAGAATCTTTTCACATCCCTCTTCAGTGGTTGCAATAGGCTTTTCCAAAAGGATATCAAAGCCCTTTTCCATACAAGCTACCGCATGTTCGGGATGATCTACGTCTTGCGTTGCAACGGCAATGATGTCTGCTTTTAAATTAGAGTTAAGCATTTCACTTAAGTCTTCAAAAACAGGACAGTTATGATTTGCCTTTGCAATTTCGCGTTTAATAGCATCCGTTTCTGTTACGGCAACTACTTTAAATTTGTCTGGATGATTTTTTGCATACGTAGCGTAGATTGAACCACGCTTACCATACCCTAATATTGCAATTTTTACCTGCATAATTTCTTCTTATTTTTCGTGGGAAAGGGATACAAAATCCCTCTCCCACTCATCCTTTTATTTATTTTACTTATTTTACCTAATTATCCTTAAGTATTACTTAAAATATTAAGTGTTTTTAAATTTTTTTGTTAAGTTTTTTACTATACGGCAATGATTTGACCAACACGGATACCAGGATAACCCCAAGTACCATTAGCTGAGAAGTTTCTTGAATAGAAATTACCAGATGCGTTTGCCATAAAGGTAACTACATCAACTTCAACTTGTACCCATTGATTTGTCATTATAGTTTGAGCAGTGCCACCCCAAAGTGATACAGCAACCTCAGCATCATCACCATTCTTTTCAATATAAATCCAAACTAAAATTTTTGTATATTCTGAATAACTACTTGCCGCGTTAGCAGAAGCAATTTTTATATCACCCCAGAAGTTCTTGGATAGATTTGTTGCTAATTCAGTTGAACCAATTTGTACGTATGCACCACTGTATGTTTCATCAATATTTTGCTCGTCGCTCACAAAAGTATAAGTTGCTTTACCGTTGTTGTAAGCAGCTCCAGTTCCTGATACTTGTGAAGATGCGCTTTCAGAAGCAGGATCGAATACGATACTTGGATCAACTACTGTAATTTCATAAGAGATAGGTGTAACACTTTCAAAAGTATATTCTACTTTAATTTTACCTAAAGCAGTAGGAACGTATTTACCATCGGCAATTGCAGATGATGCGTCAACCCATTCACTGCCGTTTAAAGCGTAAACCTTAACGGTTACAACTTCTTCGGTAGCAACGCCACTGCGTTCAATATGCGCGCCGATAAGCGTTAATTCTTTACCCATACCGGTAGTGCTTGCGTAAGTACCGTCAACTATCATTTCAACAGGCTCTTTAACTGTAAATTGAGCACTTGCCGTACCAAATCTACCGTTAATTGCAGATACTTTAACAGTATAATTACCTACCGTAGTTACTTCTACTTGATATCTGCCTTCGCCTAATGCTTCAACGTCTAATGCGCCACCTTGAGGATCTTCTACTACAACCTCGTATTCCGCATCGGCAGGAGAAGCTGTTACTGTAAATTCAACGTTTACACTATCACCTTCTAAGGTGGTTTCATCAATAGTTGAAATAGTTAATTCAGCAGGTTCTGCAACAAATATTTTACCAACGCGAACACCAGTTATACCCCAAGTAGCAGTAAAGAAATTTGAGCCATAGAAAGGATTTGTTCCATTTGCAATAAAATCTGCTACATTAAAATCAACTACTACCCATTGATTTGTTGATAGAGTTTCTGTAATAGTAGTATTAAAGAAGGTTACGGTAGCTGAAGCGCTAACACCTTCAATATAAATCCAAGCATAAAGAGTTGTATATTCCGAATAACTATTTAAGTCGCTTGTAGGTGTAATTAATACATCACCCCATGATTTAGAACTTGACAATGTAACAGTTGTACCAACTCTAACGTATGCACCGCCGTAAGTTTCATCATTATTATCTGCATCGCTTACAAAAGTAAAGGTTGCAGCTGGGCCATTATTAAACGCTTTTTTGTCAGCAGAAATTTGTGAAGATGCACCTTCTGAAGCAGGATCAAATACAATAGTAGGATCAACTACAGCGATTTCATAAGTTATAGCATCAAGGCCTTCAAAAGTATATTCAACTTTAAGTTTACCTAAAGCTGTAGGAACGTATTTACCATCGGCAATTTCATTTGATACGTCAACCCAGTTTTCACCAACTAAAGAGTATAACTTAACTGTTACTTCTTCTTCGGTGATTGTTTCGCCACGTTGTAAGCTTGCGCTAACAAGAGATAATTCTTTACCCATTCCGGTAGTGTTAGCATAAGTGCCGTTAATTATCATTCTAACAGATTCAACTACTGTAAACTTAGTGCTTGCTTTACCGTATCTACCGTTAATTGCAGATGCGTTAACTGTATATTCGCCAATTTCGCTAACAGCTACTTGGTATCTACCTTCGCCTAAAGCTTCTGCTTGTAATTTTGCACCTGATGGGCTAATTACTGAAACTTCGTATTCAGCATCAGCAGGAGAAGCAGTTACTGTAAATTCAACGTTTACGCTTTCGCCATCTAAAATAGTTTCTTCGATATCTGAAACAGATAATTCAGCAAGATCTGCCGCTACTATTTCACCAATATATACAGCGGTAGCTGAAGTACTAGCATAGTTAATAGCAATAAATACTGGTGTACCTGTTGCAAGTGATTCTATATACTTATCCATAGGTATAGAAACTTGTACCCATTGATTTGGAACAATATTTTCTATAGTGTGTTTGCTCATAGCAAATAATGCGTTAATAGGATTGTTATTTTCTGATACAATGTAAATCCATGCAGTTACTACGTCGTAATCGGCATATTCTTCTGCTGTATATTTAGGGTAAATAAAAAGGTTACCCCAACCGCTCTTCTCTATAGCAGTTGCGTTAAAATATGCACCACCGTATGTTTCGTCGTCGTTTTCTTCAGCTGTAACGAATAACTTTTGTGCACCTTGATATACCGTGCTGTTTGTACCAAACTCAACTTGATTACCTGCTTTTTCAGCCGCAGGATTGAATACAACTGAGTAATCTAAAACTTCAATTTCGTATGATACTGCATCAATACCTTCAATGCTATATTCTACTTTAATCTTACCTAAAGCAGTAGGAACGTATTTGCCGTCTGCAATTGCATCCGTTACGTCAACCCATTCTTCACCGCTTAAAGCGTATAGTTTAACTGTTACTTCTTCTTCGGTAATTGTTTCGCCACGTTCTACGTGAGCTCCAAATACTTCAAATTGCTTACCAAGACCAGTATTATTTGCATATTCTCCGTCAACTACGATTCTGTTAGGTTCAACAACTGCAAACTTTGTTGTTGCAACGCCATATTTGCCGTTTGTTGCAGATGCCTTAACTGTATATTCACCTAACTGAGATAAAGTTACTTGATATTTGCCGTTTCCTAAAGCAACTGCTTCAAAAGCTTCGCCTTCTGCGTTATTTACTAAAACGTTATATTCAGTATCAGCAGGATCTGCACTTACTGTAAATTCAACGTTTACGCTTTCGCCTTCTAAAATAGCGTCTTCAACGTTAGAAATATTTAATTCTGCAGGGTTTACAGCAAGTATTTCACCAATACGAATAGCTGTAGTTTCAGCATTGTATTTAGCTGCTACAAAATAAGTATTTGCATCGTTTATACCAGCAAAGAATCTTTCTGCTTCAATAGTAACTAATCTCCATTCGTTTGCTTTTACAGATTGAGTGTAATTAGCATCGTTGAAGAATAATACGCTCATAGATGCAGTAGCTGTAGATTCAAGGCATACCCAAACGTTAACGTATTGATAAGATGCGTATTCGCTTGTTTCAAAACGAGCATCAAGTAAAAGATTTGCCCAGTTTCCGTTAGGATTTGTTGCTTCAAAACGCATATATGAGCCACCGTAAATTGGGTCGTTATTTTCTTCAACTGTAACTACTTCTGCAACTGCCCCAGCAAAAACGTTGTTGTTGCTACTAGGATAAATTTGATTTTTAGCTTTTGAAGAAACTGGATTGAATACTTCACCAACTAAAATTTTCTCTACGAAAAATTCCTTAGTAAGAGTGCTTTCATTACCTGCAGAGTCTTTAGCATATACTGAAAGACGGTAAGTACCTTCTTGGTTAGGTGTAAAGCTATATTCTCCTTCGTTTTCAGTAAGAGCAATTTCAGTTAATTGTTCGCCTACTAAATAAACTTTAATAGTAATTAATTCAATACTAGAAACGTCGTTAAATGAAATTTCAGGTAAAACGTATGGTACATTTATCTCACCAGCTTCAAGTGCTCCAACTAAAATTGCAGGACCTTCTCCGTCATATACAGGTACGGTAACGGTGCTGGTACGAACGTCATTTTCTGAAATCGTTGCGGTATAAACAATGGTATAACCGCCTAAATCAACAGCTTCAAAGCAGTTAGCAATAACTGTTACAGGCGCACCCGCAGAATCTTTTACTTCATAGCTAAGAAGATATTCGTTTCCGCTTTCGTCAACAACTACTCTACGTAATTCGTATAGTTCACCGTAAAGAACGGCCTCCTCTGTTTGGGTTTCTTTAAAATCAATAAGTTTAGCTTTTGAATCAATATTGATACACGCAACACCAAACGTAGCAACAAATACTATTGTTAAAAGTAATACAATAAGTTTGTTTTTCATTTTTTTCCTCCTAATTTTACTTTTTTTTATGAATCAAATTCTAGATGGAAATTATCTACAATTAATTCTCTTTCAACGTTTTGGTTATCAAGGATACTCAATACGAAAGAACCGATATTATCCTTCCAACCAGGCATAGCCTCTTCAATGTCGGTTAATTTAACTCTAAATGTAGTCCATTCGCCAACTGCTGGGAAAGTTGCTAACTTATACTCGTTGTTTGCTTTTGCATTTTCAAAAATTGCAACTACGTTATAACTTGAGTTACTTCCGTTATATATATCCCAACAGAAATATGCGTTATTAAACTCTTCTGATGTTAAATTACCAAGTGGACTCTTTCTCATAAATGGTCCCATTATTTCAAAATAATATCTCCAAGCGCCAGATGCCGCTGCAGGAAGAACCATTCTTAAAGCCTTTGAACCAGCAACGGCATTAATACCGTATTCCGAAGGCTTAATAATCTTCATATCAATACCAAACTCGTTGATATAGAAGTTAGATTCATAGAACTTTTCAAAGCCCATAATTTCATTTTCAGCAAATTCAAATGAAGATTCTGTTGTATGTGCTTCTTCTTTGTAACGTAATCTAATTGTATCTAAATAATATCTTGGAGTTGTATCGGTGATTTCGTAAAGGAATAGTGGGTCGAATATCATATAGATACCGCTAATATTAGACAAGCTTGCAACAACGTTAACAAGCGCTGGTTCTATATAATAATTCAATGTATTCCAACCTGGTTTTAAGGTAAATTCTTTGCCACCGGCACGAGTAAATTGATCTAAAGCGTAAGGCTCGTAAACTAATCCAACCGTTACGGTTTCATTAGTTGATTGTGGGTTATACATTTCCATACGAATACTATCTACGTGAGTAAAGTCAGTATAATCAAAGCCAAAGGTTTCTGACTTGGTTGGAAAATACATCCAACCGTTACCAACGGGGTCGATACGTGCAGAGCTTTTACCCTCGTGCACGTATTTTTCATCCGTATTCATACTTACTTTACCAAAATAGTTTGAAATTCGGCAAAGTTGGAAGTTTGGTGCCCAACTTTCAAAATCTGCAAACAATACTTCGTTTGATTTTTGATTTTGTTGATTTTGATTATTATTGTTAGCAGGTGGAGTACAAGCAAAGGCAGATACTAAACTAACAGATAATAAAATTACTGCAAAAATATTTTTAATAGTTCGCTTCATTTTCACACCTCATTACTTGTAGTAAACCGTCATTGAGTTAATGTAAATATTCTTTGCAGAATGATTTCCCGTTTCTTCACTAAAGTAGAAATCACTATATTCAATAGCGCTACTAATTTGCATACCGCTGAAATCAATCTCTAAAATATTTAATCCAGGTTTAATAGTACCATTATACCATTCAGTACCTAAAGTAGCGTTTTTATAACGAACTAAGATACGAACGTAAATGTCGCTTTGAGTTGGGTTTTCTATTTCAAGCACTAATTTTTGTACGTTTGACGTAATACCGTTAAATATGCTTGAACGTACGTTTTGGTGACTGTTTGTAACAGAACCAACCTTTAAGTGAACCTTATTACTTTCAAGAGTTACGGTTGCTTTTGCGTTTCTATCAGTAAATAAATTCGTGCTATATAATTCGCTTGCATTATTGTACGTTACCTTACCACCAACGAAAATTGATAATTCGTAATTATTATCGCCTGTTTCAACTGTTAAATCAAAATAGTTTTTATCTTGGCTTAAAGATAAGTTAACTGTGTAATTTTTATTTTCGCCGTTAACAGTTCCGCTTAAAGTAGTGCCGTTTTGTTTTAGAACGTAATCTTTATCTGCAACGATTGAGTAAGTAACGTTACCCTTTTGATCGTTTTCAACGTCGGTAACAAACACGCCTTCTTTAGCTAACATAGCTAAATTAATAATTGCTTTACGAGCTTCGGCAAAACGAGCAGAATGGTTGCCGTATTTAACGATTGTTCCAGAATAAATAAGGTCGGAAACAACGCGTTGGATATCAGCAAAAGAGTGTCCTGCTTCTTCATAATCCTTCTTTAAGTCATAAAGGATTTCGTATTCTTCGTTACCATCACGAATAGCTTCTAATCTTATGCTTGGGATTGGGCCGTCAATACCGTAAGGCGCGCCTGGATAGAATAAATATCCGTCACCGTTAGATTGTGGATAACGATCCGCTCTACCAGTATAATAATCGTCGATAGGCGAATATTTAGTGCCGTCGTATTGTGCATATACGGTCATCGACCAGTATAGGTTACCAACAACGTCGTATTCACTCATCATCCAGCCAACCGATCTTGCAGATACTAAAGTATCGTCGGTATGGTAACTTGGATAAGGTGGTTGAGGACCTGAACAACCATACCACCAACGACCTTTAGTTTGATCCTCGTAAAGAGCACGATCAGCTTCAGTATGCCATGATGAGAAGAATGGGCAGTAAGTATCAATCTTTGCTGCGTTGGTTTCATCATTTCTTTGGTAGTTAATGGTAATGATAAGAGGTATTTTCTTAACGGATTCTTGTAATTCGTTTATAAATTCAGCACTTGCACCCTTTAATGCAGCTACTTTAGGTAATGCTAAATTAATAGAATTGTTAAAGTTTTGTGTTTCTGTTTTTACTTTATCTAATTGATAAACCTTAGGCTCGTCTGTACCTTTTACAATAACGCGATCTAAAAGGTTATAGTCGATTTCAATACTCTTTTCAGCAAGTTTAGTAATAAAGTTAACCAAATTAGAGCCTGTTCTCCATGTCGATGGAACTGAAACGGTAGAAAGTCCGTGATTCATTACTAAATCAACAATTTCTTCAATTGTAGCGTTCAAGCTTTCTTCGGTAGGCATAGTTGTCATCATAACAGATCCCGGAGCAAGACGGTATTTGATCATTTCCTCAACGTAAGCTCTCCAAATATTTTGAGTGCCGTCCAATTCACCTAAATATTGAGTAAAGCCTAAGTTAAAGTAAGACATACTTCTTGTTTCTTGGCTAACAGTTAAATCGTAAACGGTAAGTGAAATAGGAACTATTTTTTGCTTGCCGTCGTAAGTAACTTTTAAATTACCACTATACTCGCCTGCCGCTTGATCTACAGGAACGTTAAAAGTAAGATAAACGCCTTGATTGTTACCTGCTTTTATCTTGTTTTCTTCAAATTCAACTGCTGTTTCAAGTGGTAAAAGAGCATCTGGATATTGCCCTACAACCGGATTGTTTTGATTGAAGAACGCTTCTTCAATATTCATATATTTTTGATGATATAAAGAAACGTTTTCCTTTTTAAATAGGTTACCTGATGTGCTTTCAAGATCAGCCATAACTTCAACGTTGTAAGAACCAACGTCTTTAGTTGCTGTTAAAATTACTTGTGCGCCTTCGTATTCGCCCTTGCACGCTTCAACGTTTACGTGCGCAGGCATACGAACGTCATCATAAATATCAGTTTTGTCTTGTAAAATCTTTTCAGTAGCGTAAGTGCTCCAAATTTCAACTTCGCCGTTAGTAACGGGCTTGTTGTTATTGTCGTTGCCACCACTACTGTTAGGTTGCCCTCCGCTACAAGCAGAGAACATTAAAGATAAGGCTAACAAACAAGTTGCTATTCTTTTTTTCATACAATATCTCCTTGATTGTATTTAAATATTATTGTAAACCTGCCTGTCTTAAGCAGTTTTTCCAAACTGCGTTATTGTTTTCAGTCCAGTATTTGTATTCTCTTTCATAGCACATTTCTGCAACACATGAATAATTACCAGCAGATTTACCAGTTGTGAAATCTTCAAAAGGTATGCCTGATGAGAAAGGTGAAAGATTACCGAATTTTACTAAAGCGAACGAGTTTTGAGCAGGTAAAATGTTAACGTTTTGGTTTGTAAAACGATCAATAACACCTTGATACATAGGTGAAATAGTTGCGTATAAGCTTGGGTTCTTTTCTTTTAAATTGTATTCAAAAGGTAAAGTTGCGCCGTTAGTTGCTCTAATATAAATTTCTTGAGCTTTATCGGTTGCCATATAACGTAAGAAGTCAACTGCAGGGCCAGAACCAACTGCATAAGAAGGAATACAAGCGTTGTGGCCAGGGCCGATTGAGTAAACAACTTCTCTTGCTTCTTTGATAATTGCAAAGTGTTCAGGTTCTACGCCTGGATAACTTGTTTCGCCTGCGTCGATTGCTTCAACAACTGCTGAAAGCATTTGGTCGCTTGTGATAGAAGGAGTTCTTTCTCTAATAGCAGAAATTACTGGAACGCTCATTAATTTTACAGTATCAGCTCTACCCATTTCTGAAATTAAGCCGTCACGTAATGTTTTTAATTCGTTATCTACCCAGTCACCGTTTGACATAAATAAAGCGTTTCCTAATAAAACTCTGTTTTGAGTTTCTCTGTAAGCTTCTCTACCAGTATTAGGGTTCACCCAAGTATAACCGCTGTTTTTGTGTAAAATCTTTTCAATAACTGCTAAAGATTCGTAAATACCTTCTTGTCTAAAGATTGCAGGTGAACGAGATTCTGTTTTAGAGTCGATACCGTTATAGAAGTTAACGTATTCTTCAGAAGTTTGGTATTGAGCCCACCAAGTGTAGAATAAATAGTTAACGTAAGTAGATGAGCCATAAGTTGCAAAAGAAGTATTTTGAGAGTAAGTTGAATCAGTCTTACGAGTTTTAACGGTTTGCATAATGCTTAAAAGTTCATCAGTTGTATTAGGAACTTCAAAGCCAAGAGCGTTTAACTTGGTTTCATTATACATAATACCAGTCATACCGCTTGCCCAGTTTACTTGATAATAGCTTGGTGCAGTTACAACGTCACCTTTACCACGATACATAGCAGAATCAAGATAACTATCTAAAAGTTTATCCTTATAAAGAACTGACTCGCCTGGAACTGTAGAGTTATATACTGCTTCGGTTAAATCAAGAACGTTAAAGTCAGGTCCAATTTTACCTTCTAACCCCGAACCCATAACGATATCGTACTTGTTTATGCTTAAAGAAGCTGATAATAAGTCTGAAGCGTGAGTAGCAACTTCATCGTGTTCTACGCGAGCATTGTTTTCAATTCCAGGGTATTTTTCTTGTACCCATGGTTCTTGAACAAAGGCAGCTAAAATATCTTCTGCCCACTCATAGCCATAGCCTGCGTTGTAAAGGTAAATTTCTAACTTGTTCGTGTTAGTAGGGTCGATAGGTTTTCCTCCGTCGTTGGGTCCGCCACCATTACCCTTACATCCCACAAGCGAGCCAAACATGGCTACACAAGATAGAATTAGTGATAAGAAAAGTGCACTTTTTTTAAACATATTTTTTTCCTCCAAAATATATTTTGTTTTTTTATTTTTTTTCGCCACAATCAATAATTTATTGTAGCAAAATTTAAATCTACTTAAGTTTCTAAATTAACCTTTCAAACCGCCTACCGTAAAGTTTGACATAACCTTATCAGAGAAAGCGATGAAAACCGTTAAAATAGGAATAATTGAAATAACCAACGCTGCGTAATATGCAGGTGTATTTCCTAAACGCGGTAAGGTTTGCGATACCCCGTATAAACCACTTGCAAGGGTTGGCCAATCGGGATTATATAATAATACGTCTAAATATGAATTCCACGCCGAAATTCCGTTTACCAACGCTAACGCACCAACCGCAGGTATTGCCATAGGTAACATTATTCTAAAGAATATAACAAAGTGTCCGCCACCGTCAACGAGAACCGCTTCTGCGTATTCCCAAGAAATGTTTTTAAAGAAAGCGTATAACACCAAGAAACTCATTCCGCCGGGAATAAAACTTGTAGTCATATTTAAAAGTGGACCTTTATTATATAGCTTCAAGTCGGCAATTAATTGCATAAACGCGCCCGTAGTTCCCATAATAGGAATAGTCATTGCGAAAATAATAACGCCGTAATAAACGTTTTTTAGCTTAAAATTATATTTTGAAACGGCGTAAGCAACGCACGCGTTTGCAAATAACGGACAAATAGTTGCAATTGCCGTATACCATAAACTGTTAATTACCAAGCCCCAGAAAGAAGCTCCGCGATATTCTAATTTGTTAAAAGCAAACTCATAGTTATCAAACACTAACTTTTTGGGAAAACTAAAAGGTAAACCCATTCCCAACTTATATTCGTACTGAAAGGCGCTTTCTAAACTAGACATTATAAGTATAAAAAATGAAGCAATCATTGTAAGCGCATATAACGAAAATAATAGGAATACAAAGCCAAATAGTATATTTTGTTTTAGGTTTCCTTTTACAAAGAAACCCCTTCTTTTTGATTTTTTAGTCATTTTTAATTGATTCATCATATTAGTATTCCACCACCGGTATTTTTTCAGTTAACCAACGAATAAATAATATTACTGGAACCCAAACAACTGTAAAGATTAAACCTGCAGCACTTACTAAACCATAGTTTTCAGTACCGCCCGTTTGACCAAATGCACCAACACCGTAAACCTGTTTGTAAATCCAGAAACTTAAAGTAGAAGTTTCAGCTTGACCTGAAGGAGCAAAAAGTAAAATAGGTCCGCTTGAAGCAAGTAGGTTTGTAAAGGTTAAAAGAACCATCGTTGAAAGGGTTGGCCATATAAGCGGTAATATTATTTGGAATAACTCTCTTGTTGGGCTACAACCGTCAAGTTCCGCTGCTTCTAAAACCGAAACGGGAACACGTGCCATTGCGCTACCTACTAAAACTATAGTCGTACCCGCGCCCGTCCAAATAGAATATAGCAAAATGGCGTTGGTAGCCGTTGCTGGATCGTTTAAATACCCAGTCTCCGGAACAGCCTTACCAAAAAGATTTAAAAAACTATCTAAAATGCCGTTTGGTCTAATAACCATTGTGTAAACGCCAACCAAAATAACACCCGTTAAAAGAACTGGCA
Source organism: Christensenellaceae bacterium (assembly GCA_045589175.1). Classification (GTDB taxonomy): domain Bacteria; phylum Bacillota; class Clostridia; order Christensenellales; family Borkfalkiaceae; genus HGM11416. The sequence continues at coordinate 1,011 of JAZNFS010000045.1, read as the reverse complement.
TAAAAAACATTATTCTAAAAAATTTGTGAAAACGAATTTTTTTAAATAAGAAGTATGCTATTATTACAGCCATTGGAAAGTTAATGAACGCGCCAACCATCCAATACTTGAAAGTATTTTTAAGCGAAAGCCCAATAGTTTGTCCGTACGGACTAGTTAGTGACTGCCAAAATAGCTCGAAATTGATGAAATCCCACTTACCTTCTTGGTTTTGGAATGCCATCGTAAAAGCACTAAAGTTAACGTAAAGCCAAAAAACAAGCCACGAAATTGTAGGAATAGCTAATATAGCACAAAGAAATATAAACTGATCTTTTTTGAATCCTTTTGCTTTTAAATTAGTCTTTTGCATTTTTGGAATCTATACTCCCCCTATTTTTTTTCATTCTCATTATAACATTATTGAAACCTAAAGAAAATATATAAATTCTTCAACAATTTATATTTTCTTATGATTATAGTAAAAAAGTTGACAAAAAAAACCTAAGGTGTTATAATAGCCTTATGAATTACAAATATATAACTTTGCAAGCAACAAAGGTTAAACCTGCTTGCACAATCAAAAAACTTTATAGTACGTATTCTTATTTTCACTCGCAAGATTTTTCTTTTGCCGGCGAATATCACGACGCTTGGGAATTAATTTTCGTTTATTCGGGTAGCGTTATTATTGAAACGCCCGACTATAAGTTTACGCTTTCAAAAAACCAAGCTTTTTTGCATTCCCCAAACGAACGCCATAAAATACGCGCTAATAACGTTTGTTGCAGTTTGTTTATATATAGTTTCGATTGTGAGTGCGATAATATCGACAGTATAATACACAAGCCGTTAATCGTTTCACCCGCAATATCAAATTTTTTAATCGTTGCCATCGAGGAAGGGCTAACCTACCTTTCTGGTAAAAATAATATACCCGTTAGAAATCAACCGATTAAGTTTGCTGGCGGTCAAGTAGTTAAAAATATGCTTGAACTTGTTTTAATCTATTTAATCCGCTTAAATTCATCC
>JAZNFS010000044.1:0-4327 GCA_045589175.1 Christensenellaceae bacterium | reverse complement strand
CTTCTTTATATGGTTCTGAGTAGTAATCAATGCCGTATTTCCTTTTTAGCATATCAAATTTTTCAAAATATATAAACAAAAGATTCTCAATGATTTCAAGAAAATTAACCACATTGTTTTGGGTAATATTACTTTTTTTGCCAAACTCTAACTTTGCGTCAACTGTTTCAATAAATTCTTCAATATTTAGACACGTCCCTATATCAGGCAAATAATTAAAGAGGAATTTATCTGCAAACTCAAAAAAACTATAGTCTTCAACACAATATTCTTTTTTAGTTTCCCTATCTCTTGCGAATTTACCAAAAAAGCTTTCTATATATAAAACTTTATAAATTTTTTCAATTTCTCTTTCAATGCTATAATTTTTCTTCACTAAATCAAAAATAGTATCTCTACTCATTAGCATTCCACCTGTTTATCACATTTGTATACGGCTATTTTATATCTACCTATAGCTTGAGGCTGACTTTGAAACAATTATTCCTCTATCATTCATATTTTTGAGAAACCCTTTACTAATTAACAATTGTTTTACATCATTTTCGCTTAAATTGGACTTGGGTCCAATAATAATATGATTAATTGCAGACCTGAAATTAGCAAGCCCGACCTCTATATGTGAAACTATATCATTAGGACGAGCAGTGAAACGTAATGCAGGAGTATTAAAATATTTCTTGTATTTTTCTTCTGCCACTTTTTCAAAATATTCAAAATTTAAAAGGTTTTTATCAATTGTTTTATCGTTCATCGTAAAAACAATTCGCCATTCTTTTTCTTCTTTAAATGATTTATCCTTAAAAAAGACAGATAGATGAAATAATCTTTCAAGCGTTTGCGTTAAAAAATGAGGCGGTGAATCTTTTTCACAAGAATCAAATAAAACTCTGCAAATATCGTCCATATTTTTTCGTTCATAAGAAACACCCAACATATAGAAGTTCGAAATTGGACAAAGCAAACTACGCCCTTTGATGTTCTCAAGATATTTTTTTGAAAAACCAATAGCCAAACCATTACCATTATCAGCATAACCGCGCCATTGACCTAAAGAATCTTTTAATTCGGTAGTACAAAAACAATATGCACGCATGCCTCTATAAGCGTCCATAAGTTCTTGAGCTAAATCCATTCTATTTAATAAACTAACCTCTTTATTAAACCCATCAGTAGTAGCAACGGCAAGCAATAGTTTACAACATTCTTTTTCTTTTTCATCTGCCGTTGTGTTATATTTTCTATAGATAAAGTCGTAATAACGTTGCCGCAATATGTTTAATTCTTTTGCATCGTTTGACTTGCCTACATCGGATAACCAAATTGATTGATTATTTATAATTGATAAGAATGAACTTGTAGAGCAATAGTGATATAAAGTTGTAATATTCTTACTCATCTTTTGTTCCTTTTATTTTTTTATATTATACCATAAATTTCCTTTATTTACAACTACTTGAACTACAAAAAACTAATTCCCCGTAGGAACACAATTCCTACGGGGGAAGATTTTAACTTTCAATTAAACTTAATAATGCTTTTTGCTTATTTTCGGGGAGTTTGCGGTATGCCGTCAAAAGTTCCTTTTCTTTTGAGCTTAATATCTCGACCTTTTCATCTTCAAGAAAAAACTGTGCTAACGTAATTCCAAATGCTTCGCAAATGAGTTGCAACGTTTCAATTTTGGGCGGTGTGTTTCTTTGATACATCGTCGCAAGTGTTGATTGCGTTACACCTGCCTCTAATGCTAACGTATAAACCGTCCAACCGCGTTCTTTTCTCAATTTTTCAATTCTTTCAATTACATCCATAGATAAATCACCTTTTATCTATTATACTACTTATTTACGTTAATTATAATTCGTAAATAAGTTGACTTATTATCGTAAATACGATATAATATAAAACGTATTTACGAGGTGATTCTATGGCTAACAAAAAATTATCCGATGCGAAAATAGCAAAAAACGACGAATTTTACACTCAACTTGCCGACATTCAAAGAGAAGTAAACGCCTATCTTGAATATAACCCGAATGTATTTAGAGATAAAACGATTTTACTTCCCTGTGATGACCCCGAATGGAGCAATTTTACACGCTTTTTCGCGCAAAACTTTGAACGTTTCGGCATTAAAAAACTAATAAGTACAAGTTACGCAATGGAAAGCAAAAGTTTTCAATATCCATATCAACTTTCTCTTTTTGAAAGTGAAGCTCCGCATTTTGATAGTAAAAAAACAAGAAAACACGGAAAGATTTTCACTTTAACACGCGATAAAAACAAATCGGGAAATATTGACATTAACGATTTAGAATGGAAATACCTTAAAGGCGACGGCGATTTTAGAAGTAGTGAAGTATGCGCCCTGCGTGATGAAGCTGATATTATTATCACAAATCCACCGTTTTCATTATATAGAGATTTTGTAGCGTGGTTGTTTGAAGAAGAAAAGAAATTTTTAATTATAGGCAATAAAAACAGCGTTACATATAAAGAAATCTTCCCTTTAATTAAAGAAAATAAAATGTGGTCAGGGCGAACGGAATGGAGTGGCGGGCTTTGGTTTGAAAGTAAAAATCCTGCCAACGTTGATAAAGTAATTAACGGCGTGAATATGAAAAACGTATCGTCCACGTGGTTTACAAATTTGGAACACGGTAGACGCCACCAACCCTTATCCCTTATGACAATGGCAGATAATATAAAATTCAGTAAACATAAGGATATAAGGGAAAACGGTTATCCTCATTATGATAATTATAACGCAATAGAAGTTCCTTATACGGATTCTATTCCCAGCGATTATGACGGCGTTATGGGCGTTCCCATTACGTTTTTGGAAAAATATAACCCCGAACAATTCAGCATTATCGGCGCAACAGAAAGCGAAGGGCGCGGTTTTTCTTGCGGTCTTTGGGATGAGGAAAGTAAAGTCGCGCAACCGTTAATCAATGGCGAAAAACAGTACAAACGAATTTTTATAAAATTTAAGAGGTCTTAATATGAAAACAACATTAAGAACGGATATTACGATAGCTGAAATATGCGACGGTTTTACATATAACGAATACGAGGGAAAAGGATTGTTTGGGCTTTCGGGCAAACTTACCATTCAGCCCGAATACCAACGAAATTATATCTATGCAGACGGCAAAAAAGACGTTGCCGTTATAGATTCCATTTTGAAAGGTTACCCTATCGGGCTTATTTATTTTGTTAAAGTCGCGGAAGATAAATTTGAAGTCTTGGACGGGCAACAGCGCATTACAAGTATTGGGCGTTTTGTAACAAATAAATTTCATATTGCTGATACAACAGGTTTCCCCCATTGGTTTAGTAAAATGCCTGAAGACCAGCAAGAAAAAGTTTTAAAAACAAAACTTACAATATACGAATGTGCAGGCACGGAAACGGAAATTAAAGAATGGTTTAAGACAATCAATATTACAGGTGTACCATTGAACGAACAAGAGTTGGCAAACGCAATTTATTCTGGTCCATTTGTTACACTTGCAAAAGAAGAATTTAGCAACAGCGGAAATTCCAATATCCAAAAATGGAGCGCATATATTCGAGGAAACGCAAATCGTCAAGACTTTTTGCGGACAGCGTTGGCTTGGGTTAGTAAAGCGTATTTGGATAAAGATAATATCGACAAATATATGAGTCTGCACCGTTATGATAACAATATCAACGAACTGAAAACATATTTTAACAGCGTAATTGATTGGATTTCAAGCGTGTTTATTGATGTCGAGGATGAAATGCAGGGATTGGATTGGGGTAGATTATACGAAACGTATCACAGGCAATCCTATGATAGAAATAAAGTGTCCGCACTCGTAAAAGAATTGTTATCCGATTACTATGTAAAAGACCGTAAAGGCATATTTGAATATATTTTAGGCGGTTGCGTTGATAAGAGCTTATTGAATATCCGAATTTTTGACGAAATCACAAAAAAGACTGTTTATAAAACACAAACACAACAAGCTGAACAAAACGAATGTTCAAATTGCCCTTTATGCGCGTTAGGAACAAACAACAACAAAACTCGCATTTGGAAATTGACGGAAATGGATGCCGACCACGTTACTGCTTGGAGTAACGGCGGAGCAACGGATAAAGCGAACTGCGAAATGCTTTGTAAAACGCATAACCGCGCAAAAGGCAATAGATAAAATATTAAACAGGTAGGCGTAAAAGTCTGCCTGTTATTTCATATAAGACAGGTTGACTTTTAACACTAAATATTGTATAATAAATAAAAAATTATATAGGTGCAAAATGTCCACTGAAAATAAAAACACATCAAATTTAGATG
>JAZNFS010000043.1:0-4572 GCA_045589175.1 Christensenellaceae bacterium | reverse complement strand
TTCAGTTACAATCCCACATTTTTATTGTGCTTTTTCGATAATTGGCATAATCATTTATCTTATAACAGTTATCCCTTGCTCACTGCTTAGATTTTGTTCATTAAGCACTATGGCATCGATAAATTATAGTAGTAGTAAGTTGAAAAAATGTAAAAAAAACCATTATTTACTTGCAATTTTTACCTTTTTTATGTTTAGCATAATTGTATTTTTATGGGAGTTTATTACGATAGGTATTATAATTAGACCTTTAAATTTATATTTATAAATCATAAAAAAACACCACCTGCACAAAATACATTTAAAAGGTGGTATTTATTATGAAAAAAATAGTTTTATTTATCAGTTTATTAATTTTAGTTTTTAGTACAATACACGCAAACAACGTATTAGTGTTTGCCTCGAATGAAATATCGGTTAGTGCAAAAAGTGCTTATCTTATTGATGCTGAAAGCAAAACTCTAATTTATAGTAAAAACGAAAACGATCGTTTACCAATTGCAAGCATGACGAAAATTATGCTTTTACTATTAGCATTTGAGAAAATTGAAAATGGCGATTTGAATTTAGAAGAAAAAATTGTAGTTAGTGAACGGGCATCTTCAATGGGGGGCTCTCAAGTTTTTTTACAAGCAAATAAAGAGTATTTAGTTAGTGATTTAATTAAAAGCATTATAATTGCTTCTGCAAATGATGCTTCAGTAGCCATTGCTGAACAAATTTACGGCAGTGAAAGTTCTGCCGTTGATGCAATGAATGAAAAAGCAAAACAACTTAAGTTAATAAATACCTTATTTTCAAATTGTACTGGGCTTCCTAAAGCAACACAATATTCAAGCGCAAAAGACGTTGCAATTATGCTTGTAGAGCTTTGTAAATATCCAAAGTATTTCGACTATAGTAAAATTTATCTTGACGAATTAAATCATCCTGATGGACAAAAAACTACTTTGACGAATACTAATAAATTATCTAAATTCTACGCAGGTTGTGACGGAGGCAAAACTGGTTTTACCAACGAAGCAGGGTATTGTCTTGCTGCAACAGCGAAGCGTGGAAGTATGCGTGTAGTTGGCGTTTTAATTAATGAATCTAATAGTAAAACAAGGTTCGCCGATTGCTCAAAAATGTTTGATTATTGCTTTGAAAATTATGATAATAAGCAAATTTTATCTGTTAACGCGCCTTATCAATACGAAGCAAATGTTGAGTGCGCTAAAAAACCTGTGGTAGAAGTTATGCCCGAGCAAAATTACTATATATTTGGCAAAAAAAATTTTAATGAAAAAGTAAGCGTTGAATTTGAGCCAATATCTAACTTAAAAGCACCTTTAAACAAGGGCGATAAAGTCGGCGTATTTAAAATATACAAAAATAGCGTATTTACTGCTGAAATTAATGGTTTAGCTGCTGAAACTCTTGATAGAAAAGGAATTTTTGATTACCTAAAAGAAATAGCTGGTTAAACTTTTCAAAATCAATTTGTTAAAAAAAATATCCTAATTTATACAAAATTGAGTTGATAATTAGTTAACTCAATGCTATAATGATATAGTAGATGAAATTTAAATTAAATAGGGGTATTTATATGAAGGGTTTTAAAAACGTTGAAATTTACGTCGAAGGCAAAGGTATTATCAAAACTTCATTAGGTTTTGAAAACGGAACAATATCATTCATTGATGATTCGCTCGAAATTACTGATCCAATTGATTTGCCTGAAAACGCAGTTGTATTACCAGGTTTTATTGATCAACACATTCACGGCTCGGCTACTGCCGATGCAATGGATGGTTCTGTTCAAGCAATTTCTACAATAGCAAATTCAGTTGCTTGTGAAGGAACTACTTCATTTTTAGCAACTACTATGACTCAAAGTGTTGAAAATATTTCAAAAGCACTTAAAGCTGTTGGTGATTATAAAAAGCTTAGCCCGACTGAAGGAGCTGAAGTTATAGGAGTACATTTAGAAGGTCCTTATATTAACTCATCAAAAGCAGGGGCTCAACCAGCTGGATATATTGTTAGTCCAACAATCGAAGAGTTTGAAAAATATAATGAATTAAGCGGTAATTCTATTAAAATTGTAACTTTAGCACCAGAAATTGAAGGCGCATTGGATTTTATAAAATATCTATCTAGTAAGTCTATAACCCCAAGCGTTGGTCATACTTCTGCAAAATATCAAGACGTCTTAAATGCGACTATAAATGGCGCAAAGCAGGTTACTCATACTTATAATGCTCAAAGTCCTTTTACTCATCGTGAAATCGGTGTTGTTGGTTCAGCATTAATAATTGATGAACTTGCTTGCGAAATTATTTGTGATACCATACACGTAAGCGTTCCTGCGATTAAAATGCTTATTAAAAATAAACCACACGATAAGGTAATTTTAATTACCGATGCGATGCGTGCAAAAAATTTAGGTGATACTGTTAGCGAACTTGGCGGTCAAACGGTTTACGTTAAAAACGGTGAAGCACGTTTAGCTGACGGAACGCTTGCAGGAAGTGTTTTAAAGCTTAATGATGCCGTTAAAAACGTTGTTAAGCATTGCGGTGTGTCTTTAGCCGACGCATGTGACTTTGCTAGCGCAAACCCAGCTAAAAACCTTGGTTTATACGACACAATCGGCAGTATAAAAGTTGGCAAAAAAGCTAACTTTGCAATACTTGATAAAGAAAATTTCAAAGTTCTTTTAACAATTAGAGAAGGCCAAGTTATTTATAAAGCTTAATAGTATAAAGAAATAAAAAAAGGATAGCGAAAGAAATTTCGTTATCCTTTTAAATTTAAAAGTAGGTTTATGAAAAATACATTTGCTTTTCAAGTAATGAATATCTAATAATTACGTAAATTGGTAGGTTTAATACTATTAAAAGCGGAACAAATAGATTGCGAGCTAACTCTTGTTTTGAAGAGAAATCAAGATCAATAATTACAACGTAAACTAAAATCATAAGAATTAGGTTTAATGTTATAATTAGCGCAGTTTCAAAGGCACTTTTAAAAGTGCTTACCTCAGCAATCGTGCGCTTCGGAGCCATATAGTAAAGCATGCTACATACTATTGGAAGTAGCATTGTTATTAGTGAAAAATAAATGTATGTTGGAATGCCGTATTTAAGCACGCTTTCCATACTTAATCCAACAATTAATGTTTCAAATGCAATTAAAATGAAAAATATTAGTGAAGTATGAAAATTAAGTCGGTTAATAAGGATTTTTCCAAGTTCATTTTTATTGGTTTTGTCAGACGTTGTTACCTTAAAACCTTCTTTTTCGGATAATGCTAAAATATCTGAATAATCAAACGCACCCTTATTGGTTTTGTTTTTCTTTTTATTTTCTTGCTTCTCATTTTCAAAATCAAGTTCTTCAACGATTCGGTCATACTTTGTATCATCAGTAACTTCATCTTGTACTGGAGCAGCTGTCTCAATTGGTTTTGACTGAATTTCAACAACGTTTTGAACGTTTTCGCTTGCAAAAATCCTATTTAAAACGTCACGGTATTCTTTTTGAGTTGGTAAATTTTCAAGGTCTAAAGAATCATCTTTTTCATCTGTAGAAACTGATGATATAACCTCGCTAATTATCATTTGTTCTTGTTGAGGTTCAAGGTTTTCAGAATTGCTTTCTTCTAGTTGATTTGGTATTTTTGATTGTAGTTCAGCAACTTCAAATTCATCAATTTCAGTAGCGTTATCTGATGTTTTAGAAAGATTTTCAGTATTTTCTTGCTCATTTTCAGCTTTTTCTAAAGCTAAAATTCTTTCACGCTCGGCTTTTTCTTCCTCTAAACGAATCTTTCTTTCCTCTTCTTCGCGAGCATCACGATCGATTTTTTCTAAAATCTCCATAATGTCGTCAAATGTTTGTGGCGTAGAATTTGAACTTTGTTCAGCTTCAAAAACCTGTGCCGGCGATTGCAAAGAATTTATTGCATCTTCAGTTATTTCGGGTGTTTCATCAACAAACATGTCGTCGTTTAAACTTGAAATAACAAGGTCGGCATCGCTTTCTTCAGCTAGTAAATCTTGAGTATTTAACTTAGAAAAATCAGTTACTGTAGAGTGCTCGAAATCAGGTAAAACTTCATCTTTTTCTTCGTGTAAAGAAGTTTTTACTTCATTTTTATCTGCCTGAGCATCAAGTAGGGTATTGATAACCTGGCGCGACATAGTCCAGGAAGATTGGTTTTTATCGATATAATCTTTACCTTTTTCAGTAAGCTGGAAAAATTTTCGTCTAACGCCGTCAGCACCGGTTGTACGATATTCTAAAACGTAACCTTGTTTAGAAATACGCTGTAAAGCACTATAAAAAGTTCCTTGTTTTAGTTGGAACTGGCCACCTGCGCGTTCTTCGATTTCAGTACGTATTTGATTAGTATCCTTATCGCCATCGATTAACGAATTTAGGATTATAGTATCGATATGACCACGAATCATATCGCCACCAACGTAATCAGCCATAAAATCACCTTTAAAATATAGTTTTATAAAAAAATTATACACCTAATAAGTTTTTTTGTCAATAAGTTTTAATAATTATAATAAAATAATA
>JAZNFS010000042.1:0-3762 GCA_045589175.1 Christensenellaceae bacterium | reverse complement strand
CTTACAGTCTTTACACATAGGCTTAACAGATGGTCTTACTTTCATTATTTTAATCCTCCGATAATTTTTCTGCTTGCGCGGCGGTTAATTTTTGCTGCGCCAAACGATTCTGCCTTTCGTTAAATCATAAGGGCTCATTTCAAGTTTTACACCGTCACCTGGAATAATTTTAATGTAATTCATTCTTAACTTTCCAGAAACGTAAGCCGTTATGATATGTCCGTTAGATAATTTGACTTTAAAAGTTGCTTTTGGCAATGCTTCAAGTATCACGCCTTCGGCTTCTATAACGTCTTCCTTAGACATTTGTTACCTCCGATTTATTATTAAAGGGTAAGTATTTCAACACCGTTTGCCGTTATTGCAACGGTATTTTCGTAATGCGCTGATGGTAAACCATCGCGCGTGACGCATTTCCAGCCGTCGATTATAACTTCGTGCGTTCCCATGTTTATCATGGGCTCAATCGCAAGAGTCATTCCTTCACGAAGGCGGATTCCTGTGCCCTTTTTTCCATAGTTTCTAACCTCTGGGTCTTCGTGAAGCTTTGCTCCAATTCCGTGCCCAGTCATAGCTCTTACTACGGAAAAACCGTTTGACTCCGCATAGGTTTGAACCTGATAGCCTATGTCGCCTATCGCACTACCCACGCAAATATCTTTTATTCCTTCAAAAAAGCATTGTTTAGTTACTTCCACTAACTTCTTTTTTTCAGGGGTGATGTTACCTATACAAAAAGTTCTTGCCGCATCGCCGTTATATCCGTTTTTAAACGCACCAACGTCAACGCTAACAATTTGTCCCTCTTCAATTACCCTACTGCTTGATGGAATTCCGTGTACTACCTGTTCGTCTATCGATACGCAGACACTACCAGGAAAACCGTATAAACCTAAAAATCCAGGTTTTGCACCACACGCAGTAATGTAATCGTAAGCAATTTTGTCGAGTTCTTTCGTCGTCATACCAGCGCGTATCTTTTCTTCTAAAAGATTTAAGGTATCACGCGTTATTTGACAGGCAACTCGCATCCTTTCTAATTCTTCTGCACTTTTTAAGTATATCATCTTAACCTAACTTTTTTACTATTTCAGCAAATACTTCTTCAACGGATTGGTCACCGTTTACAGAAATAAGTTTACCCCTTTGCTTATAATAATCTATAAGCGGTTGAGTTTGGTTTGTATATACGTTAATTCTTTTACTAACCGTTTCTTCGGTATCGTCGTCACGGTGTATAAGTTCTGCACCACATTCGCAAACGGTGCTACCGTTTAAAAAATCTACGTGGTAAGAAGCCCCACACTTTGAACAAACTCTTCTTCCGGTTAAGCGATGTAAAAGTCTTGCAAAAGGTATTTCAATATCAATAACGTAATCGATATCGGCAATTTTTGAAAGCGCTTCTGCTTGGTTTACCGTTCTTGGAAAACCATCGAGTAAAAAACCCTTTTTGCAGTCATCTTCAGCAAGCCTTAGCTCTACTATTTTACATGTAACTTCATCAGGTACCAATTGGCCTTTATCAATAAAAGACTTAGCAAGCACGCCGATTTCAGTGCGTTGTTTAATATTACTTCTAAATATGTCGCCCGTTGAGATGTGAGGAAGATTGTACTTTTGCACTAAATATGCAGCTTGAGTACCCTTACCTGATCCGGGTGCGCCTAACAATATAATATTCATAATTTTTCTTTTAACTGCGCTTTGCTAAAGGGCAAAGCGCAGTTATTAAATTTTTATTTTAAGAAACCCTTATAATTTTTCATCATTATTTGTGATTCTAAAGCAGTATTAAATTCTAATGCTACCGATACGCAGATAAGCATACCCGTTGCAGTAAATACTGCTGCAGAACTTTGGTCAATAAGTCTGAAAATTATTGAAGGAATAAGCGCTACTAAAGCTAGGAAAATTGCGCCGAATAACGTAATTCTATTAGAAATGCGCTTTAAGTGTTCGGTAGTTGGCTTACCAGGTCTGATACCAGGAATAAAACCACCGTTTTGTTGAATATTTCTTGAAATATCTTCAGGACTGAATTGGATTGAAGTGTAGAAATATGCAAAACCTAAAATTAATAAGCATAAAACTACCATATATAACCAACTGCTAGTTCCCATATAGGTTTGCCACCAAATAAGCGCTTTTGAACCGCTTTTTAAGAACATAGTCATAACTAATTCTGGGAATGAAAGGATTGAGAACGCAAAGATAAGTGGCATTACGCCGTTTGAGTTAACTTTGATAGGAATAACGGTTGATTGACCGCCGTACATCTTTCTACCTTTAACTTGTTTAGCGTATTGTACTGGAATTTTTCTTTCAGCTAAGTCAACGAATACGATGCAACCAAAGATTACAACGATTGCAACGATATAGCCAACTAAAGCCCAGAAAGCATTTAACGCATCTGTTGAACTGCTTGTAAAAATACGGTCAACTTGTGTTAAGAAGTATTGACCTGCGCTTGAAATAACGCCCACGAAGATTAGAATTGAAACACCGTTGCTTACGCCGTAATCGGTAATTCTTTCACCAATCCACATAGTTACTGCAGTACCTGAAGCGTACATAATAATTACTACTACAAAAGCAAGCCAATCTTGATTGAATAAAATACCTGCTAATGATTCGTAACCGTGTTTTGCGCTCAAAGAATCGTTATAATTAACTAAAATACCGATAGATTGAACTACTGCAAGGAAAATTGCAATGTATCTAGTGATATTGCTAATTCTACGTCTTCCTTCTTCGCCTGCTTTACTCATTCTTTCAAGGGCTGGAATAGCTACCGTTAAAAGTTGAATGATAATTGATGCGTTGATATAAGGGCTGATACCCATTGCAAACCAAGTACCTTGTTGAAGAGCACCACCGTTCATCATAGCCATGATTGAAAGATAGCTTACCTTTTCAAGTTCAGAAGTAGAAATAAGTTCTAAACCGATACCTGGAACAGGAATATGACATCCTAATCTATACAATAAGAGAAATAAAAGCGTCCATAAAATTTTTACTCTTATTTCTTTTACTTTAAAAGCATTTTTTATAGTTTCAAACATTTCTCGCCCTCCGTTTTAGCTTAGCCTTCTACAACCGTGCAAGTACCACCAGCATTTTCAATGGCAGCCTTTGCAGTTGCAGAAAACTTAGCCGCTTCTACGGTTAGAGCTTTCGTTAATGTTCCTGAACCTAATACTTTTAAACCTTCAGCACCTTTAACTTCTTTAATATAACCTGCTAATAAAAGCATTTCGTAGTTAACTACTGATCCTGCTGCAATTTCTAGAGCTTCTAAATCGCATACGTTGATAATTGCGTATTCTTTTCTAAAATGATTTTTGAAACCTCTTTTTGGAACTCTACGAGTTAAAGGCATTTGGCCACCTTCAAAACCAGGACGTACACCGCCACCGCTTCTTGCCCATTGACCTTTATGACCTTTAGTACTTGTTTTTCCAAGACCTGAACCGATACCTCTACCAAGTCTCTTCTTGGAAGTTCTTGAACCTTCAGCAGGTTTTAATAAACCTAATTTCATAATTTATAAACCTTCCTTATGATTACTGCTTTTCAACTTTTACAAGATGCGCAACTTTGGTGAGCATACCTTGAAGTGTTTGGCTATCCTTGAACTCTTTAGATTGACCAATCTTATGAAGGCCAAGAGCAGCGATTGTAGCCTGCTGATTTTTTAATCTTCCTGCGGTACTCTTAACGAGAGTAACTTTTACGATTGTGTTATTTTCGTTAGCCATT
>JAZNFS010000041.1:0-10172 GCA_045589175.1 Christensenellaceae bacterium | reverse complement strand
TACAACTGCTTATGGCGGACCTCAAACTATTAATATTTTAGAATTAGCTGATGCAAAGAATATTAAAGGATTTGCTATACTTGAGCTTTCATCATCATCCAATGCTAATACAACGGTTGCAGATATTTACATTTCTGAAATCGTTTTAGAATTAGCTGATTAATAATTGGCTATAGGTTAAAACAAAAATTTAGTTATTATAACTAACACAAGTTTTATCAAAAAAAGTGCTTGGGGGGAAACCCCTAAGCACTATGATAAAATATTTTACTGTATTTAGATTCTTCGACAATCTCAGAATGACAAAAAAATAGTTGTACTAAAAAATAAAAAAGCGACGCTTATAAAAAAGGTCGCTTAAAAGGCTATTAAAAATTATTTATTATATTCATTAAATAACTCTTCATAATTTTGTTTTACTTGCTTAGGCGAATATTTATCTAACGAAACTTCGTAGTTAAACACTCCGTTATAGTTTGCTTTTTCAAGCGCGCCAATAACTTTATTCCACTCAATATTGCCTTCTTTAGGTAAACAGTGGCGTTCTTTAACAAAATCGTAATCTGAAATATGAATAGTGCCTATTTTATTTCCGTATTTTAAAATGGCGTCTTCGGGCTTTTCAAAATAAAAATGATTTACGTCAACGCAAGTGTATGCGTTTGGGCATTTTGATAAAAAGTCAAGCATTTTATCCGAAGTATCTAAAAAGTGCTTGCCCGCCATATTTTCAATACAAATCTTTTTATCGGTTTCTTGTGTTAAAACGTTAACCGATTTAATAAGGCGCTTTGTATATTCGGGGTAGTTAAATTCGTTAACTCCAAATCCACCCGGGTGAAAAACGTAAGCGTTTGCATTGTATTTATCAAGGCTTTTAATAAGCTTAACAAAAAGCTTAACAATCTCTTTTCTATCTTCTTCGTATTCACAAGCAAGGTCTGCCCATAAATTAGTAATAGGCATGTGAATTGCATTAAGCTTTATACCGTGCGAGTTGATAATCTCGTAACCTTGGTTATAAACTTCAAAATCACTTGGAACAAAAAGCTTTACCGCATCAACGTCAACGCTATAAAAACCATTTTGTTTAAGATTTAAAAGTAAATCGTTTAAATCTTGGCGTAAGCCGTAATGATAGTTACCATCTTTAAAGCCTAACGGTTTAACTGTTTCGATAGAAGTTCCTAATTTTAAATTATACATAGCACGCCTCCTTGGCTTGTTATAATAATATAGATTTTAAGCTAAACTAGTTTAACTTTGAAAATAACTATAAGAAAGCAAATAAAAATTGCCTTTCTTGTATTATATATATTAAAAATCAATATGTCAAATTTAATGCGAACGTTGCTAAAAATTCGCAAAAAATAGCAATAAAAAGGAAGGATGAAATGAAACTTACAAAATCAAAGATCAACCCAATTTTATCTCCAAATCCAGAAAATCAATGGGAGGAACGTTGCGTTTTAAACCCTGCAGTTATTTACGACGAAAAAAGACAAAAATTCGTTATGCTTTATCGTGCAGCAGGTGACGATAAGCGCCATAAAATAGTTTTAGGCCTTGCCGAAAGTGACGACGGCGTAAACTTTACGCGTATGTCGGATAAGCCTATTTTTAGCCCAGATAACGCCGAGCCAGACGGTGGCTGTGTTGAAGACCCAAGACTTACTAAACTTGGTGATTTATATTACGTTACATACGCTTCACATGCATACGCGCCCGGTCAATACTGGCTTGAACCATATATTGAAGGCGTTACTAAACCACCTATGTATTTAGAAGAAGGTGATATTCGTGGCGAAATCTTACCTTTTTATGCTAAAGAAAATTTAACGGTTTCTTGTCTTGCGGCAACTAAAGATTTTAGGCACTATAAAAGATTTGGTAGAATCACTGAAGCAAGGGTTGACGACCGCGACGTTGTTTTATTTCCCGAAATTATCGGCGGTAAGTACGTTTTAATTACTCGCCCTAAATTTAAAAACGTTCCCGGTTTAAAAATGCCTTCAATCTGGCTTTCTTTTAGAGATGACTTGGTTGAATACGTTAAACCCGAACTTTTAATTACCGGCGAAGAGTGGTGGGAAACTCAAAGAATTGGAGCTGGTACAGTTCCTATTTTAACAAAGTACGGCTGGTTCTTCTTATATCACGGCGTTGACGATAAGGGTATTTACCGTGTTGGTGCGTTAATACTTGATAAAGATAATCCTTTAAAGGTTATTGCAAGAACTAAAGATTTTATTATGGAACCTGATGAGCAGTTCGAACTTGAAGGTATTTATAACGGTTGCGTATTCCCAACCGGTACTGTAGTTAAGGATGGTATTTTATACGTTTACTATGGTTGCGCTGATAAATACGTTGGTTTAGCTACTGCTAATTTCGACGAGTTATTAGAGCACGTTATGAAGGATAGAGTTTAATAATTTACTCGTGCGCTGTCGTATATTTTTGCGTGGCGCACGCACTTTTAAAATTGGAATTTTTAATAGGTTATGAGCGTTCAAGAAAAATATAAGTTATGGCTAAATAAGGTAACCGATACCGAACTTAAAGGTGAACTCGAAGCAATGGCTACCGATGAAGTAAAAAAAGAAAACAGTTTTTTTAAAGATTTAGAGTTTGGTACGGGCGGTTTACGTGGCATTTTAGGGGTAGGAACTAACTGCTTAAACGTTTACACCATAGGAAAAATTACTAAAGGCATTGCCAACTATATGAATAAGTTTAATCTTAAAAAGGTGGCAATTTCTTACGACAGCCGTATTAAATCAGATGTTTTTGCTAAAAGAGCTGCGAGCGTTTTTGCAAGTAGCGGTATTAAGGTTTATATAACTGAAGAATTAATGCCTACACCTTTTTTATCATATATTACTCGTGAGTTAAAGGCCGATATAGGCGTTATGATAACTGCTTCGCACAATCCTGCAAAGTATAACGGTTATAAGGTTTACGGTAATGACGGCGGGCAAATTACAGATGAAGCGGTTAAAAACATTTTGCCATTTATTCAAAGTTTAAACGAATTTTCGGTTGAAGAAGGTAATTTTGATAGTTTTTTAAATTCGGGTGCTATTTCTTACGTTCCAAAGGCTCTTACCGAAAGCTTTTTACAAGAGATTTTAAAGCTTTCTAAGGGTTGTTATAATAATTTAAGCGTAACTTATACTGCTCTTAACGGAGCTGGCTATAAACTCGTTCCAGAGGCTTTAAAAAGGGTTGGCTTTGCTAACGTTAGTTTGGTTACCGAACAAAGCTATCCCGACGGCAATTTTACAACTTGCCCATTTCCAAATCCCGAAAAGCAAGAAGCATTAGCTTTAGGTTTGGTTTATGCAAAAAATAACGATAGCGACCTACTACTTGCCACCGACCCCGATTGCGACAGAGTAGGAGTTGCCGTTAAACATAATGGCGAGTATAAACTAATTACGGGTAACGAAGTTGGTATTTTATTAACCGACTATTTGTTTAGCAGTTATTTAAAAAATGGTAACGCGCCTAAAAATCCAATTGTTGTAAAAACTATAGTTACAACTGATTTAGTTAAAAAACTTGCCGAAAAATACGGGTTTGAGGTGGTTGAGGTTTTAACCGGCTTTAAATATATTGGAGAGGTTATTTCTAATTTAGAAAAACAAAACCAAAAGCAAAGATTCGTGCTTGGGTTTGAAGAAAGTTACGGCTATTTATCGGGAACTCACGTCCGCGATAAAGACGGGGTTAACGGTGCGTTAATTATTACCGAAATGACGGCATTTTATAAAAATCAAGGGCTTACTTTGGTTGATAAACTTGAGCAAATTTATAAAGAATACGGCTTTTACGAGCATCAGCTATTAAGTTTTAACTTTGAAGGCGCAAGCGGTAATCAAGATATGAAAAATCTTTTAAAGAATTTGCGCGAAAACTTGCCAAGTGAAGTCGTAGGAGTAAAGGTTGCAAAGAGTATAGATTATTTAACTCAAACCGAATACGATTTACCAAAATCGAACGTTTTGTCTTTTGAACTTATCGATGGAAGTAAAATCATTATCCGCCCTTCAGGAACAGAACCCCTTATTAAGGCTTATTTAACAGTTTGTTTTGATAAGAAAAAGAACGAACATAGATTAAGGGTATATAAAGAATATTTAACGAAACTATTTATGGTAAAGTAGGTGTTTATTATGAATTTAAAAGATTATTATAAAGAAAACGACGGTATGCTTTGGGAAGAAGCCCCAAATGATAACTGTTATATTTGGCGAAGTAAAGATAATCCTCTGTTCGATATGAAAAACAGCGAGCATTTTTGGCATATTTGTAATAGTGCAGCCGTTATGGTTAATGGCGAATACGTTGGCGTTTTTAGATGCGAAAATAAAAGCGGAACGCCCGATTTATACGTTGGAAGTAGCAAAAATGGTAAGGACTGGGATTTGCAAAGCACGCCTATAGTTTTTTACAATCAAGACGGCTCGGTTTTTGAAAAACCATACTGCTACGACCCACGCCTTATAAAAATAGAAGGCGTTTATTACGTTGTTTTTTGCGCCGATATTGAAGGACCTTCAATTTATATCGCTAAAACCGTTGATTTTAAGCGTTTTGAAATGATTCCTACAGGCTTTTTACCTTTTAATAGAAACGGCGTTTTATTCCCAGAAAAAATTAACGGGCAGTACGTTATGCTCAATCGTCCAAGCGACTCGGGTAACACTCCTTTTGGTAATATTTATATCAGTTATTCAAACGACTTAATTTACTGGGGTAATCATAAACTTTTAATGAAGAATTTTTTAAATAACGAATGTTATTGGGAAAGAATTAAAATTGGCGCAGGTCCTACTCCTATTAAAACCGAAGAAGGTTGGATACTTATTTACCACGGTGTTCAAGCCACTTGCAACGGCTTTACTTATAGCGTTGGTGTTGCTCTTTTAGACCTTGATGATCCTTCTATCGTAAAATACCGCGCGAATAGATATCTTCTTTCACCCGAAGAAGTTTACGAAGTTACGGGCTTTACGCCAAACTGTATTTTTCCTTGTAGTGCAATAACCGATTCGAACGGAAGGATAGCTATTTATTACGGAGTTGCCGATACCAATATGGCAGTTGCCTTTACGACGGTTGATAAATTACTTGAATTTGTTAAAAAGTATAATAAATAACAAAAAACCCAATCAAATCAATTGATTGGGTTTAATTTTTTAAGTTAAAAACTTATAATCTTATAAACATTCTTCTGCTTTGCCAGCGCAACCTAAAACGTTGATAAGTTTGTGGCGTACAACTTCTTTAATGTTTGCTCTTGCAGGTTTTAAGTATTCTCTTGGGTCGAACTTGTCAGGATGTTCAGCATAGAATTTTCTAATAGTACCAGTCATAGCTAAACGAAGGTCAGAGTCGATATTGATTTTGCAAACAGCAAGACGTGCAGCTTCACGAAGTTGTTCTTCAGGAACACCAATAGCATTAGGCATCTTGCCACCAAAAGCGTTAACCATAGCAACGTATTCTTGTGGAACTGATGAAGATCCGTGTAATACGATTGGGAAGTTAGGAAGCTTTTTAGAAATTTCATCTAAAATATCGAAACGAAGAGCAGGTGGTACTAAAATACCCTTTTCGTTAACAGTGCATTGGTCTGGTGTGAACTTGTATGCACCGTGTGAAGTACCAATAGCGATAGCAAGTGAGTCAACCCCTGTTCTTGCAACGAATTCTTCAACTTCTTCTGGGCGAGTATAAGAACCAACGGCGTGGCTTACTTCATCTTCAATACCAGCTAAAGTTCCAAGTTCACCTTCAACGGTAACGCCGTGAGCGTGAGCGTATTCAACAACTTTTTTAGTTAAAGCGATATTTTCTTCAAAAGAGTGAGAAGAACCGTCGATCATAACTGAGCTAAAACCACCGTCAATACAAGCTTTGCAAGTTTCAAAGTCTGGGCCGTGGTCAAGGTGTAAAGCGATTGGAATTTCAGGACATTCTAAAACAGCAGCTTCAACTAATTTAACAAGATAAGTGTGGTTAGCGTAAGCGCGAGCACCCTTTGATACTTGTAAAATTACAGGAGCTTTTTCTTCTTTACAAGCTTCGGTAATAGCTTGAACGATTTCCATGTTGTTAACGTTGAACGCGCCGATTGCGTAATTTCCCTTATAAGCTTGTTCAAACATTTTTTTAGTAGATACTAAAGGCATTATATAAATCCTCCGAAAAATATTTTTTCTTACAGCTATTAAGTATATACTATTTTTTAGCAATATGCAAATATTTTTATAAAAAATTTATAAACTTTAAAAAATTTTAGCTAAAAATACTTGCCAAAACGCCACTTTCGTGTTATTATACAGGTAGTTAAATTACTGAGCCGTCGGCAAAGTATTCTTTCCCGCGAGTAAGTAAAAGTTTTGTATCCGCCTGAGGCGTGGTTTTTTTCCGCACTTTCAGCCGGCGATTTGTTTTTGTAAAAAAAGGGAGATATTTATGAAACTTGGATTTGTAGGAATTATTATTGAGGGCGATAGGCAAGTTGCTTTAAGCGTTCAACAAATTTTAACCGAATACGCTGATTTAATAGTTGGCAGAATGGGGCTTCCTAATCTTGCGAATAATATTTGTATGATTACCATTGGCGTTAAGGGTAGTCAGGAAAGAATTTCTGCTTTAGCCGGTAAACTTGGTAGGCTAAAAAACGTTAAGGTAAAATCTGCCGTAAGTGATATTGACGTGGTGTAATTTTTTTACCAGTATATTTTGCTTTACGGCGCTAAAAAATAAAAATCGCACTTGTTGTGCAAAGGA
The DNA here is from genome assembly GCA_045589175.1 of Christensenellaceae bacterium. GTDB lineage: Bacteria > Bacillota > Clostridia > Christensenellales > Borkfalkiaceae > HGM11416. The sequence goes on along the minus strand of JAZNFS010000041.1, from coordinate 3,368 downwards.
GAAATTATGAAAAAAATTGTTAATCTTATTGCTATTTTATTAGTTGCGCTCTCGTTAACCTGTACTGCTTGTAAGCCAAGTAGCGATAATGGTGGTAATAATGATAATACGCAAAAACCAACCTATACTTTCGTTGCTCCCGACGGAGCGCCTGCTCTTTCAATGGCAAAATTTATAAACGATAGTGAAAACTTTGGTATTAACGCTAATTTTGATTATAAGGTGGTTGCATCATCAAATATCGGTGGATTTATGCAACAAGCAAAAGCTGACTTTATAATTATGCCAGTTAACGCGGCATCTAAATTATATAAAGCTAATAGTGCCGACCCATATAAAATGGTTTCGGTAATTACTCACGGCAATTTATATTTAATGTCGAGTGACGAAACTAATTCACTTGAGGGATTAAAAGGCAAGGTTGTTGGCGTTATTGGTCAAGGATTAGTTCCCGATTTAACTTTAAAAGCTATTTTAGCCGATAATAATTTGCTTGATAGCGTGGTTGTTGGAGATACTGCTGTAGATGGTAAAATTACTTTAAGATATTTTGCTCAAGCAACCGAAATGATACCTTTATTAAAACAAGGCGTGTTAAATATAGGTTTATTGCCAGAACCTGCTTGCACAAATCTAACTAAAGTAGCTAACAATAAAACGTGGACTAGAGTTGACGTTCAAGAACTTTACGATGCTAATGCAAAGGCTTATCCTCAAGCCGTTTTAATGGTAAAGAGTAGCGTTTTAGCTAAACACAGCCAAGAAATTAACGCTATGAAACAATATTTTGACGCTAACATTACTTGGACTATGCAAAACGTAGAAAGCGCAATAAACGCAATTAACGGTGTTTTAGCCGAAGGCGTTACACCAAGCTTAGTTGCAACTAATATTAACGCAACGGTAATTGATAACTGTAAAATTTACTTTGAAAGTTCAAGCGATGCAAAACAATCGGTTATTGATTATATAAACAAAATAATAGCTATTAATGTTCAATCGGCTAATGCTGTTGGCGACGACTTTTTTGCATAAAATAAGCCTTATATCCTTCGCAATACTTTGTTCTTTTGATTTTACCCACATTCCTGCGTACACAAAGTACGCTCCCTGCGGTTAAAATCAAAACGCCTCGTCTTGCTCGCATCTAAGGCTTATTTGCAATAAAAACTGATAGTCCTTGTCGTATAGTGAAACCTTGCGCTTTATTTCGGGTTACGTACGACGTAGTACGCGCCCCTCATAAATGCTATTTTTTGTGCCACTAACTCGCATCTAAGGCTTATTTAAAAAAACACAATACTTTGTTCTTTTGATTTTACCCACATTCCTGCGTACGCAAAGTACGCTCCCTGCGGTTAAAATTATTATAGGATTGCACCAACTTCGTTGGATGACCTCGTCTTGCTCGCATCTAAACGTTTTTACTATAAATATCATTTTGAAAAACATAAAAAAGGAGGGCAACGTTAATTTGCACACGATAAAAAATGAAAAAAATTAATAAAGCGTTAAACTTAATATTGCCAGTCTTTTCAATTGTTATTATTTTTGCGCTGTGGGGCATGGCGAGCCTATCTATTGGTAACGAGTATATTTTGCCAAGCGTAAAAAAAACCTTCAAGGCTCTTTTATCACTTGGTAAGCGTAACGAGTTTTACGTCGCTCTATTTTCTACCTTGCTTAGAAGCTTGATTGCCTTTGTTTTGTCATTTGCGCTGGGGTTTGGCTTAGCTTTTTTAAGAAGTAGAAAAGAGATAGTTTCGCGCCTTATAGACCCTATTATAAGCGTTATTCGCGCGTTACCTACTATTGCGGTAGTATTACTATTGTTATTTTGGACAAATTCACGCGTTGCACCTATAATTGTTACGCTTTTGGTGGTTTTACCTACTTCATATACTAACTTATACGCAGGTTTTAGTTCGGTTAATAAAAACGCTGTTGAGGCTGGTAAGGTTGATGGGGCTAACGGTTGGCAACTGTTTGTATTTATTGAGTTTCCACAAATTACTCCTGTTTTTTATAAGGCCATAGGTAGTGGGTTTTCGTTAAACTTTAAACTTATGGTGGCGGCTGAAGTAATTGCTCAAACGGCTGATTGCTTGGGGTATATGTTAAACACCTCTAAAATATACTTTGAAGTTGCCGAAATGATGGCGTTAGTTTTAGTTTCGGTTGCCGTTGGCGTTGTGATTGAGTTTATATTTAATAAAATTAGCGATAAAGTTGGCGAGTGGCGATAGAAAGCTGGCGCAATGAAATTTGAACTAAAGTTCAAGATAAATCGCATAGCGATGAAATCACTAACGTGATGAAATCCGCACCCGTGCGGGTTTAGAAAAGAATAATATAAATAAAATAACGCTTTTTAAGTTAAACCTTTTAAGGCGTTATTTTATTGCTGTTTTTTTAAAAACTTGGCTATATGTCGATTAAATGGCGTTTAGTTTTCCTTCCGTCATGCTAAGGCGTGATACCTTCCTCCCCAAGGAAGGCTAAGGATTCTTCGATTGTACATTTGCTATATTTAGAATGACAATATTACGCGCCTATGCGCAGTCAACGGTCATACCCACGCGTTAGTCGAGGCATCTACTTGCCTTCTCCAGCGGGAGAAGGTGTTGCGCATAGCGCGACGGATGAGGTGTTTTAGTTCCTTCGACGTGAAATTGGTGCAAAAATTGCACAAAAAAATCAAATAATAAATGACAAATTATATAATCGTAGTTATATTTTTAGGTTTGGTAGTATATATTTTTTAGCTATCGTACATAATTTAATTGCTACTAAAACTAATTACTTTTAACCAAGGTAGCTCATAAAATATTATTGGGGCGCTTTAAATATGGATAACGATTTAAAACTTATAAAAAGGGGTGAACTATACTACGCCGATTTAAGCCCCGTAATAGGTAGTGAGCAGGGTGGAGTTAGACCGGTGCTTGTGGTGCAAAACGATATTGGTAATAAATATAGCCCAACGGTAATAGCTGCTGCAGTAACGAGTAAAATGACAAAAGCAAAACTTCCCACACATATAGAACTTTGCGCCAATGATTACGGGCTTAGCAAAGATAGCGTGGTGCTACTTGAACAAATAAGAACTATCGATAAACGTAGGCTTAAAGAAAGAATAGGGCTATTATCGGATACTATGATGAGCCTTGTTGATAATGCTTTGCTTATCAGCCTAGGTTTTATGGAAAAATCTAATATGTTAAAAATTAAAAACGGTTAAATTTTTGGCGAAAATAATTAAAAATTTGGTTATTTATAAAAATCACAACAAAAAATTTACAATTATTTTTGCCCATAAAATGCGCGATTTTTAAAAAATAAAAAAATTTTTTTAAAAAGGTGTTGAC
>JAZNFS010000040.1:0-2379 GCA_045589175.1 Christensenellaceae bacterium | reverse complement strand
TATCTCAACGAATTATGATTGACTTTTGTTTTTCTTTAGGGTATAATTTAAATAAAGAGTTCAACCAAGCCCGAAAGGCAGTATAATGTGGTGACACAGCACGGGTTGAATTCTTTTTTTATTTAAATTTTTTATTATACTTCTTAATTTTCTTTTTGGATTTTTTACTAAATCGATAATTAGGAAGTTTTTCTTTACTGAATTGTTTTTCACTTTGCCAAAATGGTGGTGAAAGTCTTGTTTTTCGTTTATCTTTACTTTGTTTATTGGGATTTTCTCCAACATCTAACGTTTCAACGTTATATATTGTTCTCGCATGAGTTATCGTGTTAGCCCTATATCTATGACCTTTACGTGCAGTTATGTATGCAGGGTGGGGTTGTCTTTGTTCACCAAAATGTAAAGGGTTATTATCCATTCTAAACTCATTTTTACGTAATTGTTTCTTCTTTGCCATAAAAAATACCTACGTTACTTCATTATATCCCGATAACATTCCGTAAGATATACCACGATAATATGCTCGGAATTTTGGCGTTAATACTTTACCTTTTTTCGTACGTTTAACTCGTTTATCCTTCCCATACCTTGCGCACGTTCTTGAAGCCCTATCGCATTTATGTAAACCACGCTTACCTTCTTCTCGGTAAGCTTTTTTTAATGCCTTTTTGCCCCAATAAAAACCCCTACTGTAATTTGTTGGTTTAAATCTTTTGTTCTTCATCTTTTTTGTCTTGCTCCTTTAATTTTACTAAATCATTGAAGAAATAACTATTTTCTTTTAGCATTTCTTCAAACGTTGCTTTTTCAGTTTTAAATTCAGGTAAATCATTAATACCTACTGCCGAACGTAACGCCTTTTCATTAAAGAAATCACTAAAACAATCGGTACTAAAACGTTTACTATATATTTTTTTTGCCATTAAATAATAATTACCAACTTTTAAATCGCCATCTTGTGTACCTTTTTCTACATTTAATTTTAATTTATAATAACCAAACGTATTATATACACCTTTTCGGTAATTATTTAATATACTTGCTATGCCGTGATATAAATACATTCCAAGCGTGTTATCTCCACGCTCAAAACGATATTTATAATACTTTTCACTAAATTTATTTACTATTAAATCTATGATATAATCTTCTACTGCAAATAACGGCATTGATAAATTCATTTCCGAACATTCATCAATATGTATTATTTCGAGTAAATTTCGCGCATCTGCGCCCCAGCTTTCGGGACGTTGTTCATCCGTTATTATCTTTACGAACGGATAATTATCTACCGTTGCCGAATGACGTACCATTTTCATCCAATAGTTAAATAAATCGTTCTTTTGGTTTGCCGTTTCATCGTTCTTTTTTACTTGTGATAATTCTAGATTGTTACCACGTTCTTTACCAATTTCAGTTAAATTTACAACGCCAAACTCAAAACTATCCGCACGTGGATTATCTTGTATTACCTTTTTACCTAAGCGTAAACTATCAAAGTCTAATATATGTGAATGACGGCTATACGCATCTATCATTTTACTGTCACGTTCAAATATATCACTATTCCAAAGTGGAAAATTGCCTATATCTTCAAGCACGTTATCCGTTCTTATTGAGTAGTTCGAAATTATTAAACTTGACTGTATTATATATATAAAATACAATTGACAGTAATTGCTTAACGCTTCCCATATATCTATGACTTTTAATTTGTCATCAAAAGTCATATCATAACGCTTATAATCGTAATAAAATATATTTTTTATATGCGGTTTTTTTGTAAATTTTTTCTTTTTACTATTGATAAAACGCCTACAAGTTGCTAAATTATATACGCTATGATTTTCGATTGCCTTTTTTAAATCATTTTCAAGATTTATCCAAGGAAAGAACGGAAACTTTAAATCGGTTTCAAGTATCTTTTCAAACGCTTTATCACGTAACATTACTTCTTGCGATAACGCTATATCGGTTATGATCGTTGTTTTCTTTTTGCCCATTGTTCCGCACAACATTAGAACTATTGGGCGTTCGTTAATAAAACCACGGTCTTTACTCTCCATGTGGTTGAGCATTGTATAACCGATATTTCTTCGCACTACGTTAATTACGGCAAGCGTTATCAATATCCAACCGATAGTAGGAATAAACTCGATTACAATCGATAAATCTATCAATAATTTTAGCACTTGTATATATAACGTTACCAAACTAAAACTTGCTATAAAGTATAAATAATATGCTATAAATTCAATTATAATTGCTATAAAATTAAAGTTGTAACACCATATTATAGCCCATAGTTTTAAATATATCGCATTTTCTTGTAAAAAACCTATAAACGCTAACACCCAACGTTTTATTGGCATGTAAAAG
>JAZNFS010000039.1:0-6371 GCA_045589175.1 Christensenellaceae bacterium | reverse complement strand
TGTTATATATAAGTTACTCAATTTTAGCAAAATCAAACAACCCAAACAACTAATTTTTGTTTTTTTTCAAAATATTATTGACTTTTCGCTTTTTTGGGGTTATAATACCAACACAATATAACGTTTTTAGGTAGAGCTTTTAGTTAAGCCCTTTAATAGGGAAGAAGGATTTTTGCCTCGCTGCCCCCGCAACCGTAAGAACACCCGTTTTTATTCACTGCTTTAAGTGGGAAGGATAAAAACAGAAATTATATTTTTCAAGGTGTTGTAAGCCGGGAGACCTGCCTAATCTCGTTTTTAAGCAATTCCAAGGGGATGTGGAAGGGTCTTAAAAAGTCGCAAACCTGCTTTGCGCTATTTTTGTTGTTCCTTTTTTCGCTTTTTCCTTTGGGTTGAAGCGATTTTTTAATTTTTCAAAAAATACAAAAAAAGGAGAAAAAACATGAAAAAACTTTTATCGCTCACCCTAACACTCGTTTGTATTCTTACCACTCTTATTCTTACCACTCTAATAGGGTGTAATAATGCAAGCCAACAACCAACTATCAATGCAGAAATCGAATTATGCACTGAAGACTTACTAGTAATTAAGGTTACCGAAACTACCCAAAATGCAAACGCCCTAGATCTTTTAGCAAAACTTCAAAGCGAAGATAAAGTTATCTTTGAATCCTTTGACGGTGGCTACGGGGCATACGTTACTTCGATAAACGGCAAAGGTGAAATAGTGAACGGCAACGAAGGATATTCTTGGATGCTTTATACCTCTGATGAAGAACTTTCAAGTACCGAATTTGGCTCGTTAAACTATAACGGTGAAACTTACGGGCAAGCAGCTGTTGGCGCATCTTCATTAAAAGTAAAAGCTGGCGAATATTATATTTGGGCTTACGAACGCTGGTCGTATTAATGAGCTAAAATGAGCAATTTTAAAACTACGGCAAAAGAATGTGCCTTTATGGCGGTATTCGTTGCTTTGTTAATAGCAGGTCAATTTATTCTTTCAGCAATACCAGGCATTGAAATAGTTACTATTCTTCTCGTTAGTTATTCATGCGTTATGGGTTCAAAACGCGGTATGCTTTGTGCAACTGCATTTTCACTTTTAAGGCAATTTATTTTTGGTGCTTTACCAACGGTGTTAGTGTTATATTTGATTTATTATAACCTGCTTGCGTTTACTTTTGGTGCGATAGGTAAAAAAATAAATCTTAACTTAAAAAGTGCAATCGTAATAATTATAACCGCCTGCATTTTTACTGCACTTTTTACTCTGTTAGACGATATTATTACACCGCTTTACAACGGCTATTCTCTTAAAGCAACCAAATTATATTTTTACGCTTCTCTACCCGTTATGTATTCACAAATGATTAGCACGGCAATTTCTACCGCTTGCCTTTTCGCACCGTTATTTAAAGTTTTTAAAGGAATAAAAAAGCCTTTAGAATACTAAAAATCATTTAAAAAGCCCGCTATACGGCGATTATCTCAACTTTTAAAAAAAGCAACGCCCATCTATCAAACTTATAGACGGGCGTTTATTTATTGTTTAAAATAATGAAATTACAGCTTGAATTCCTATCTTAATATTTTTATAGGCGCAAACCCCAATAGGCATTACGAAGAAGAAAGCAACGATTAAAATAGCAACGGCTAAGCCCAAATAAAAAACAGGAGTTTTAAAAATTCTAACAAACTTTCTTCCGCGAATAACCAAGAAATAATATGCAACTGCAAAAACTACGGCAAGGGCTATTCCCAACAGAATAAATTTTATATAAGGAGATTTATAAACAATTTTAACATCGTTTACTCCTTCTTCAAGTTCAAAATACATAAAATTAAGTTCGTTTTCAACAAACTCAACTTTCTTACCGTTAACGTATGCAGTATGCCCGTCTAGAGCAACGTAATTTAAAAATAAATTTTCCGCCTTATTTGCCGTTAACTTCACGTTAATTATATTTGGTTGTAAATCAAACTCAATATTTTGATGATTAGCAATCTTTGATATTTTTTTAACTTGCTCATCAGTAACCCTAAAGGCTTTACAACAATTTTTTACAGCAAGCAAATCCAATGGAACGTTATTAGATTTCAAATAAACACTATAACTTCCGCTACCTCCATAACCAAGAGAAAATTCAGGAGTTGTTTTAAGCGCTGAAGCGCTATTTTCATCATATCCGCCACTTCTACTATAAGAAATATCTTTAACGTTTATAAAATCACTAACGAAAAAGTAATTTCCCGCAGTTTCAACTGGGATTCTAATCCTAAACACGTCATTTTCAAGTTTGTTAACCGCTACGTCAACCCATTCAATACCAAAGTTTTCGCCACCCAAAGCTTTCAATAACGAATCGTAAGAATATGCAAGAGAACCTATTTCATATTCACTTGTCGCACCTGGAACTGCAAAAGCATGAGGGAATGCGTATTCATTTTCAAAAAGTTTATAAGTTCCCAAATCTATAAGGTTTCCGTTTTTATCGAGTAATTGATCGTAAACCTTAAGTTCTTTTAAATAATTACGAGTATATCCGTCGTTGATAATAAGATATTTATATCCAAAAATACAATCACCCAAAAATTTTCCGTTATAGCTTTTCATTGAGTTTTTACCGTTACCAGCATAACCAAATAAATTAGGAGCAACGAAGTTCGTGCTATCAACCACCGATGAGAAAATACTAAAACCGTTTGTTTTAAACACGAACGGATAACAAGCAGTAATAAAATTTTCGTTCATTTTTATACGCGTTTGAGCATCGTTATCTTCCATCTCGTTAACGTAGTTAGTTAACGCTCCGATTTTTTCATAGCGCGAAGGATTATAATAATTACCTACAACTAAGTATCCGCTATAAAAGACCGTTTGCACGCATACGCAAAGCAATAAAATAAAACTTAAAGTTTGCTCACTAAACTTTTTATATTTTACAAATAAAGTACTCAATAAGGCGATTAACGCAATACAACCAAAAACTATAGCCGTAGCTTCAAGCCCGCCTAACGAGTGAGCAAACCTACCTGCAAAACTCTCGGTAAAAGTTTCGTTTTTTATTCCCACGGCAAGGAATGATAAACCAATTATAAAACCAACGATAAGCAAAAGCGGTATTATAACGTAAACGTTTATAATTGATTTTTTACCGTTTAAAACTAAAATGTTGGTATTCTGATTTTCACATTGTGAACTATTTTCATAAACTTGATTAAAATACAAGCCGGCAACGAAAAAGAAATAAAAACCGTTTAAAAAACCAAACCTTAAAGAGTAACTCATATACGAGCCAAAGTTTAATAAATTCATACTCTCATCAAAGAATATGGGGACTAATAAAACAATGCCGGCAAGTGCAATAAACTGGTCTATAGGTCGTTTAATCCCATTTTTAAAGAAATAAACCAAGGTAAAAAATAACGTTAACCCGTCGGTAAAAATATATGATATTTTACTGTAAAGAGCGGATGCTGAATAGTCTTGATTAAGATTTTCAAACATTCCAGATTTTCTACCCGATACTAAAAATGCGCGTAGCGATGGCAATAGAATTGGTAGAGCAAAAAATATTGAAAGTAGCAATGCCAAAATCGTATCAAATACAACTTCTTTTCTACTATATCCGTCGCATACTATAAGCGCGTATAAAACAATTATAGGATAAATTATAAAAAGAGAAAAGGAAGCTATTGAAAAAGAAGTATAGATCATTAAACAAAGCGATACCACAAATAAACTTTTTTTGCGCGTATCAACTATTTTTTTAAATCCCAACGCCAAAAATGGCAAATATATTAACAAATCAACCCAGTTAATGTAAGTGTTTGAAACGAATAAATAACCGCAAAAAGCATACGAAAGTGCAAGTGCTAACTGTAAAAATAAAGGAATATTTTTAAAGCGTTTTCTAACGTAATAAAGCCCGGCAAAGGCAACGCAAACTATCTTTAACGGCAAAACGATTGAAGTTGCATAATAAACGTTACCTCTACCAAAAAGCAAAAATATAAAGGTAAAAGGGCTAACGCAACAGTATGCGAGCGAGCCAAATAAATCCACACCACCGGCTGCAGCAAATGAATAAAATAATGAAGATCTACCCTCAAAAACGTCGTAAAAATGTTCGATAAAAGGAACAATTTGAGCAAGCAAATCGTAACTTGAAATGCAGGCATCACCAAATGGGTAAACGTTATTAACGTAAAGAAAAATGCCAAATATAGCGAAAATAAACAAAGCAAGACTGGCATAAATGCAAGCTGTTAAAGCCCAGCTGTTTTTCTCAAAAAAAAGAGTTAAAGTGCTTTTTTCTTGCTTATTTTCTTGAATATTATTGTTGTTAGTTACAAAATTTTCGTTCATAATTATTATTTTAACATAGATACAAATAAAAAGCAAAACAAATTTAATAAAAATAATCAAAAACAGCCTAAATTTGCTTGATTTTTATTTTACTTTAGGGTATAATCATTAAGCAAACTTTGAGAGCAAAACTTTTTTGCCTCAAGTTCATATACGGAGGTGTATCGAAGCGGTCATAACGAGGCGGTCTTGAAAACCGTTTGGGTTAACAGCCCACAGGGGTTCGAATCCCTTCACCTCCGCCAAAAAATACTGCAGAAAAGGATACATTTTCTGCAGTGTTTTTTTATCCAAACCGCAGGTTTGGTATATCATCACGCTTCAGCTTTTAAAAAGTGATAAAAAAATTACTTCACGTATGAGATTAAAAAGTAAAAAAATGAACTCAAAAAATTTTAAACAAAACCTTAAAACTAAAAAAATAATTTTACAGCACTTTAACCGCTATCCTAAAATGCAACTTTGCGATATGTTAAAATTTTTGTTTCATAGCGCGTTCGGATGTGATCACTTGGTTAGTTCGCTTGAAAAAGCAGAAGCGTATATCGCTTACGAGTTTAACAAATTAAAACCTTCTATAAACAAAGTTGAAAAGCTCGATGGTAAATATTCAAGGGTTCATTTAGGAATAATAAATAAAGGATTAAGTGAAAAAACTCTTGCTAAACTCTTTTATTTATCGGCAAAAAAAGAACCCAATGGGGTAACGCTTTTAAACCAAAAATTAAACCTGTTAGAAAACACTATTTTAAATTGTGAATTACCCTTTAATCACGCAGAGTTTTGCGAATTTTGTAGCGAGTGGAAAAAATTAAATTACCCCGCAATTCACCATTCACAAATTTTCAACCAAGAATACAAGCCATCATATAGAGTTATATCTAACAAATATCTACCCTATATTCCATTACTTAAAAAAATCGACCTTAGATTAAATGATGAAAATTGTAAGCAGTTTAATCTTTCGCTTTGCTTAAATTTGCAAAAGAATAAAGAAAAAACCGAGCAAATCTTAAACCAAATATACGGCGATTTAAATATTAAAATTTGCCTAGCGAGAGATAAAAATAACCAAACTTTTTTACAAATAACAAAATAAAAGTTAGGCTATAGCTTATTTAACTCACCTTTTCCAAATAAAATAGAGGGCTAAATTAAAGCTCTCTTTTTTTATTTTATACAAATATTTTTCAAAGCAACCATAAAGAAAGATAACAATACTTAAAATAAAACACAAATTAATCTTGACAAGGCTAATTGGCGGTAGTATAATAATATTAATAAACAAAAGAAGGGGATTTACTTATGACGTTTTTTGAGTGGCTTTTTAGCACTTACCCAAACCCTCATAAAAATGGGGAATGGGGCGCGTTACACATAGCCGTTTTAGCGCTGTGCATTGCGTTTATACTAATTTCGTCTATCATATTTAAAAACAAAAATCAAAAGTATAAGTATCTAACACTTTGTATAATGGCAGGAACACTTTTGTTTTTTGGACTTACAAGACGAGTTGTAAATTTTATAAAAACAACCGATTATAGCCTTCATAACGTGCTTTACATACTATTACCACGACCTGGTTGTGCTATATCCTGCTGGCTTGTTGTTCTTGCGGTAATACTGAACAAAAAATTCTTTTACAATTTTGCATCAATAATAAGTATTCTTTGTGCCGTAATATTCTTTGCTTACCCGGGCGCAGGTTTTTTAAACAAATATATTTTATTTGAAAACCTATATTCAATAGTAACCCACGCTCTATTTTTTATAATGAGTTTTTGCTTTATTACCTACGGTTTCACCGATTTTAACTATAAAACCATTTATAAAGAAATTGGTTGTTTTGCGCTTTTAATGGCATATACTTTTTTAGAAATTTATCTTTTAAAAATCAATTCCGACCCATTCTATTTTATGCCAGGTAACGAAGTTATGAAAATTTTGGGAATGGATTACTCTTTATATTTGCCACTATTTTTGGTATTTATTGTAGTTT
>JAZNFS010000038.1:0-11408 GCA_045589175.1 Christensenellaceae bacterium | reverse complement strand
CCTAATGTAAACATTATATAATGTAAAAGTCTATATGTCAAGCGAATTTTAAGTATATAATTTAAACATTATATAATGTGGAGATGATTTATGAGGCTACGAGTTTTAGAAATATTAAAAGAAAAGGGAAAAACAAAATATTGGTTATATATGCAAATGGGGCTTAGCTATCAAAATTTTAATAAGATTGTAAACAATCAAACAAATGCTATAAAATTTGAAAACCTGCAAGCATTGTGTGATATTTTAGAGTGTACACCAAACGACCTGTTTGAAAATTATTGTAATAAAACTAAATAATGATAAACTAAAAAGTGGCGGTATAGATTGATTACCACCACTTTTTGCGTATTTGACATAAATGAGTTTGAAGAGAAAATGTGATTTGGCTCTTTGCGAGCCGCCCCGATAAACTGCCACACAGGGCAGTTTAGTTCGCTAAAAATTCTTACGTGGTATATTTACTTATGTAAGCGAACAATTTGCTCCCACAAATTTCTCCCCCATCAAATCCCATTTATGAATCACTTTTCAGCAACAAAAAAAGAGCACCGTGCAGGTACTCTTCTTTGTTGGCGGAGAAAATGGGATTTGAACCCATGGTACGCTTATGACGTACACACGATTTCCAATCGTGCGCCTTCGACCACTCAGCCATTTCTCCAACCATGTATAAAATTTGCTTATATAGCGTTAATCGCGCTATAAACAGACTTTTTGTAATTATATTCGCTTATTTAAGTGCTTTTCGCTTTTTTCAATTACTGCGTATAAAAATGCGCCAAGCGTAAAAATTACTACGGCTTGCCCAAATAAAACTTGTAAACTGCTAATTAAATAAAGCGCTTTAAGTTCGGTTAATATTAAAAATGTAAAAGGAACTAAAACTGCGTTTATTATTATAGGAAACAGCGAGCAAACAATAAATTTTGCTAGCGAATTTTTAATTCTTTTTGCTACTATAAAAGAAAGAAATGAAGCGATTAGCGTTGCTAAAGTACCTAATAAAATATCGAGTGGGCCGTTACCAAACAGGTTTGCAATAAAGCAACCAATCGTAAGCCCAAATATTGCTTCTGGATAAAAGAAAGATAAAACACACAAACTTTCTGAAATTCTAAACTGAATTGCGCCGTAAGAAATAGGGGCGAAAAGTAGAGTGCAAAGTGCGTATAACGCAGCTATAACTGCAGTTTTTGTTAAAACTTTTGCTGAAAACTTATTCATTTTTACCTCGGTTTTTTTATGGGTAATTACTTTTTGTTTTATGGCGATTAGCCACAATAATTACCTTTTAAGAAGTGTTTGCCGAAAACCTTCTTTTAGCGTTAGTATTTTACCACTCTTTATTATTTTTTGCAACTGTTTAGGTCGTTATTTTATAAAAAAAATTTAACTATATTATTTTATTAACAAGCAAACTTTAACTTATAAAATAATTGCGCTTTTTGTAATTTGCTTATATTTAGGATATTATATTGACAAAAATAGGTTATTGGTGTATAATAAACTTAAATTTTATTTTAAATTTCTAAGCTAATTGCGCGATAATCGCGCTATAGGAGGGGTTATGAATAAAAAACTTAAAACTATAGCAACTATATTTTTTACTTGTTGTTATATTTTTTGTGTTGGGCTTTTAGTTTGGCAAGCGCTTACACCTGGTAGCGAATCGTCAAATATAAGCCAAAGTTTTGGCGATCAACTAAACAACGCTTTAACTAACATAACAAAACCAGTAGTTGAAAAAGTATCAGTATCATCAGTTGAAATAAGCTCTGTTACACAAAGTGGTGAAAGCGTTGAGATTCAAAGCGGTGATGATTACGATTACGTAATACTTTCGGTTGGAAGTAGCGCGAAAGTTAACAGTAGCGTATTGCCAGCAAATGCGAATAATCCTGCGATTGAATATTCGGTTGAAAATGCCGAGATTGCAAGCATAAGCCAAAGCGGTGAGCTTTCTACTTTTGAAGAAGGGGAGTGCCTATTAACCGTTACTTCAAAAGATAACGCGCAAATTAAGCATTCAATTATTATAAAGGTTGTAACCGTAAGTGCTGAAAGCATTGAAATAACAAATGCTAAAGAAACCCTTTTTGTAGGTCAAACACATATTGCTAAGGTTTCTTTCTACCCAGCAAATACTACTGATAAAGATTTGATTTGGTCGGTAAGTGATGAAAGCATACTTTCGATTGATGAAGGTGGAAAAATCGAAGCGTTAGCCGTTGGTCAAGCAACCGTTGAAGCAAAGTGGGCGCAAGACGAAAGTATTTTTGATAGTTTTGATATAACTGTTGAAGAGATGCCTGAACCTGATGATGATGACACACCTTTGGTTGAACTTATAGATTTTAGTCTTGATTGTAGTAGCGAATTAACTTTAAAGCGTGGCGACAACCGTTGCGTTAGCGTAACATTTAATCCTATAGATGCCACCTATAAAGATTTAAACTGGCATAGCAATAACGAAAAAATTGCAAGCGTTTCAAACAGCGGGCAAATCCAAGCATTAACTGCAGGCGAGTGTATCATTACGGTTTCAAGCAATACATATTCTAATATTACTAAATCAATAACTGTTACAGTTACCGAGCGTTTAACTTCGCAAATAACTCTTACTATAGCTGGCACGACGGGTGAAAATAACGTTGTTAAGGTGGGCTCAAGCGCAACAATTAAGGCTACTATAGACGATAACGCGACCATTAAAACGGTTGTTTATGAATCTAGCAACAAAAAAGTTGCAACTGTTTCGCAAGACGGTGTTGTCAGCGCCGTTGCAGCCGGGAAAGCAACTATAACCGTTTATTCAAGTTATGGTGACGAAAGAGTTGAAAAAAGTATCGAAATTACAGTTGAAAGAGTTGCTTTTAAAGATACTATAACCAACTTCTATTACTGGGTTAGAAAGGCATTCGGTCATTTTGGTGCGTTCTTGGTTTTAGGTGGGGCGGCAAGTTTAATGTTCTTATGTTATTCAAAACGCGGAATTAAAAGCAAGATAATTATGTTTATTATTTGTATGGTTTCTGGATTTGCCGTTGCAGGCTTAACCGAAATATTCCAACTACCTATATTTACAGTGGGAAGATACTGTTCGTTTACTGACGTTTTAATTGACTTTACCGGGTATACAGCCTCAACCGTTAGTATATTCCTTTTAGTTTTTGTTTACGAAATAATTAAAATTATTAGATATAAACGTATGCAAAAGAAAAATAATGCTTAAATAAAAAAACGATAAAAAAACAGCCTATAGCGTGATTAAAGCGCTATAGGCTATTTTAATTTGTTATTAAACTTTAATTATTTAGCAGGTTTTTCTTCTGTGTTTTCTTCAACTTTTTTGGGTTGAATTATTTCAGGAATGTTAAGACCAGCCATATTAAATAAATCGTTCATTGGAGGAAGTGATTTAGCCATTCCAGATAAGAAGTTTGCCGTTGCAGTTTTGCCTTCTTTACCTTCGCCACCGTCCCAAACGGTTACCTTGTCAATCTTAATGTTCTTAATAGCTTCAACTTGAGTAGCAACGATATTTTCAATCTTATCGGCAATCATAAGTCTTGCAGCCTCATTAGTATCGCCACCTGCGGCGCGAACGATTTCGGCAAGACCTTCAGCTTGTGCAGTAAGAACAGCTTTAACACCGCGAGCTTGAGCTTCCATCTTTGCATAAATAGCGTCTGCTTCACCTTGTGCTTGACGTCTGATTTTTTCAGCTTCAGCTTCTGCTTGAAGCTCGATTTTTCTTTTTTCAACTTCGGTTTTAACTAAGATGTCGGCTTCTTGAGTAGCTTTTTCACGCTCAGCTCTTACGATTTCAGCTTGTTTTTCTGCTTCGTAACCGTCGGCTAAAGCTTTAGCAGCGTTAATCTTTTCGGCAGATGAAGCGCGTTGTTCGGCTTCTGCTTGACGTTGACGAAGTAAAGCTTGTGAATCGGCAATTTCCATTCTTGCTTGGTTTTCACCCTTGATTGCTTGAGAGTCGGCATCGGCAACGTTGATACGTTGATCTTTTCTTGCGTTTGCTTCACCGATAGCACCCTTTCTATCTTCTTCAGCAACCGAAATTTTAGCATCGTTTATAGCCTTTGCAGCAGCTTCTTTACCAAGAGCTACGATATAGCCAGACTCATCGCTAATGTCGGTTACGTTAACGTTGATAAGACGTAAACCGATTTTCTTAAGTTCGCCTTCAACGTTTCTTGAAACGGCTTCAAGGAATTTATCTCTGTCGGTGTTGATTTCTTCGATATCCATAGTTGCGATAACTAAACGTAACTGACCAAAGATAATATCTTTTGCAAGTTCTTGAATTTGAACGAGTTTTAAGCCAAGTAAACGTTCAGCTGCGTTTTGCATTACGCCTTGTTCGGTAGAGATACCAACGGTAAATATTGAAGGTACGTCGATACGAATGTTTTGGCGTGAAAGTGCGCTTTTTAGGTCAACGGAAATAGAGATAGGTGTAAGATCTAAAAATGCGTAAGATTGAAATAATGGAACGATAAATTCAGTACCACCGTGTACACATTTTGCCGAACGATGAGTTCCGTCTTTTGCTTTACTTACTTTACCATAAACAACCATAATTTTGTCTGAAGGACATCTTTTTACTCTGGTTGCAACAAGCAATATCAACATAAATAGAATTAGAACTATTACTATGATGATGGGTAAAGCGTTTGCACCAGCTAATAGGTTAGTTAAGTTGTACATATTTGTTTCTCCTTAATATATTTTTATTTTTTTATTAATTTTTAAAATATTGTTTTTATTTTTAAATTTTTTCAACTATTAAAAGGTCGCCGTTAATATCCGTAATTTTAACTTGGCTTCCAGTAGGAATGTTTTCTGCGCTTTCAGTAATTGCATTTAACTCAACGTAGCGTTCCTCAAGCGTAAGGTTAATCTTACCGCTACCAGCTCCCTTTTGTGGAATGGTTAGATATACGGTAGCAATTTTGCCAACAGCCTTTGATATATCGATATTACCGTTTGAGCGAAGTTTCATTACTCCTTTCATAATAAGAGCCATTGCAAATAGTGCTAATGTGCCTGCAACGAGTGAGCCTGCTATCGACCAGCCGACCGATGCGAATGAAATAGCGTAACCCGTCCAGCCACCGATAGCGAAGAAAGATACTATACCTCTCACACTAAAGAGTGCAAAGCCGTCGCCAACTTCAAAGTCACCATCAATGTCAACGTCGGCATCGGTTGAGATATCAACGTCACCGCTTGCACCGTCACCTATACCGAAAAGTAGGGTAATGATTTGTAAAATTAAAAATACTGATGCCGCGCTACCTATACAAAAATATATTTTTTGTAGTAGTGTTAATGTTTGCCAAAATTCCATTTTTTTCTCCTATATTTTTTATTGTTAAGTTTATTATATTAAACGCTTAAGCGTTTTTAACCAAATATTTTTTGCCCGAATATATTATTCGTTTCAACGCTATCTAAAAGTTCTTGCGATTTGTTTAGCAAATTGTTTGCCAAATGGTTCATACAAATAATTTCAAGCGCCTTTTCAAGCCTTTGCTTAGAGCCTTGATATTTTTCTTTAAAGTTTTCGGTAACCCGTTTAACTAATATTTCAACTGTTTTATACGAAAACTCCTCATCAAACACAATTTCGCAAAAGTGTGAATATAATTCACTTTCGGGAATAATATCGTCCTCTCTACTTTCGGGATTACCATTTACGAAAACAAGTAGCTTTTTTATGTCTTCAAGGCTCATAGTGTTTCGTAAAACGTTTATTATAAATATACGCGCCGTTGCGTCCTTAGAATAACGTTTGTTTATAGGTCGCTGAACAAATCCGCGCGATACCCAGTTTTGAACTGCCGGAGTAGTTACACCTGCAAGTTCTTTTAGTTGTTGCATTACAAGCCCATTCGTGCCCAAAAATAAAGCGTTTAAAAATTGCTTTCCACTAAGTTCGCTTCTCGCAATCGTAGTGCCTGGATATACCCTCATATATTGCCCCCTCAAATTTATTTTTTTGCCCCTCACTTACCAACTTCACAATGATTATATCACACATTCAAACGAATGTCAAGCAAATTCAAGTGAAATTTTAATTTTTTTTATGGGCTTAAAAAGTGGGGCATTAAAGCAAAAAATTATTAAGTTAACGGTTAAAGTGTTGATTTTTAAGGGGATAAATTGTATAATAAGTTAAGTAACAAAGGGTAGCAAAGTAAATTTGCTATTTTTAAGGAGATAAAAATGAAAGATTTAAGAATTTTAAAACTTGCAAAGAATCTTGTTAATTATTCTTGCAAGGTAAAAGCAGGCGAAAAGGTTATGATTGAAGCGTTTGGTATTCCTAACGACCTTGTTAAAGCTTTAGTCAAAGAAGTGTACGATGCAGGTGGTTATCCATTCGTTTATCTTCGCGACCACGCCGTTATGCGCGCTATGCTTAAAGATTGCAGTGAAGAATACTGCAAACTATGGGCAAAGTACGACGGTTTCGTTATGGACGATATGGATTGTTATATCGGCGTTCGTGGTGGGGAAAACTCTTGCGAACTTGGCGACGTTCCTGCTGAAAAAAATTCGTTATACCAAAAATTGTATAGTTATCCCGTTCATCACGAAAAGAGAGTTGGTGCAACCAGATGGGTTATTTTAAGATACCCAACTCCTTCAATGGCTCAAATGTCTGGAATGAGCACCGAAGCCTTTGAAGATTTTTATTTTGACGTTTGCACTATGGACTATAACAAAATGGATAAGGCTATGGATGCTCTTAAGGAACTTATGGAAAGAACTGATAAGGTTCGCCTTGTAGCTAAAGGAACAGATCTTACTTTCTCTATTAAAGGTATGCCTGCCATTAAGTGCGCAGGAGAGTTAAATATCCCCGATGGCGAAATTTATTCAGCTCCTATTAAAGATAGCGTAAACGGCGTTATTTCTTATAATGCTCCTTCAATGCAACAGGGCTTAAAGCACGAAAACGTACGCCTTGAATTTAAAGATGGCAAAATCGTTAGCGCAACTGGTAATTATACCGAGCAGTTAAACGCTATTTTTGATACCGATGAGGGGGCAAGATACGTTGGCGAGTTTGCTATCGGCGTTAACCCATTTATAAACGAACCTATGGGCGATATTTTGTTTGACGAAAAGATTGCAGGTTCAATTCACTTTACACCGGGTTGTTGCTACGATGAATGTGACAACGGCAACCGTTCAAGTATTCACTGGGATTTAGTTTTAATTATGACCGAAAAGTTTGGTGGCGGTGAAATTTATTTCGACGACGTTTTAATTAGAAAGAACGGTTTATTCGTTATTCCTGAACTTGAATGCTTAAACCCTGAAAATTTAAAGTAAACATTTTTATTTAATAGTAAAGCCTTGCTTTTTGTGTATTTCAAAGTAGCAGGGCTTTTTATTTCACTTTTTTAAAATAATGGTAATATAAATGGTATTAAACGATTAAATTTATTAATAGATAACTAAAAAAATAAAAAAATAGTGAAAAATATAATTAAAATTGTAAAAAGTGCAAAAAAATAGTTTACAAACACAATGTTTATGGCTATAATAATTGCGCAATCAAACGAGACTTTTTAATTAACTATAAATAAACGAGGTATTTTAAAGGATATGGCAAAATACGTATTATGTCCAAGATGCGAGCTTAATTATATGCAAGACGGTGAAACTTATTGCGACGTTTGCAAGGCTGAACTTAAGATAGGCCCACAATTAATTTTCGCGTTAGATGAAGATGAAGTGGCTGAAGGCGAAAAACTTTGTCCAATTTGTAAAAGAACGTATATCGCTGAAGATGAAGAAATGTGTGAACAATGCCGTGAAGAGCGCAAGTATCACGACGCTCCGTCAGACGATATCGATATTGAAAAGGATGAAGAATGGCGTAACTATCTTGACGATGACGAAAAAGATATGCCAACGACGGGAGAAGACGTAATTTCTTTTTCACAACTTGAAGATGAAGAAAAAAGCGACGAATTTTTCCGCGATGATAACGATGATTTAGAAGAAGAATCTCTTTACGAAGAACCAGATGACTTTGATATTGAGATTGACGAATCAGATTTTGATGAAGACGCTGAAATCGAAGATGATGAAGACGATGAAGACGACGATGACTTCGAAGACTAAAAATTGAATAAATAAAAAAGAGCATTTCACACAGGCGAAGTGCTCTTTTTATTTTGTTTAAAAATTTTATTACTATAATATGTTATCGGCTTTAATGGATTTTGCATATTCCGAAGGTGTCATTTGGGTATGTTGTTTAAAAAGTCTTGAAAAATAGTGAACGGAATTAAATCCTAATTTGTAAGCAATTTCGGTGTAAGTAAATTTGTTTTGGCTTATAAGTTTTTTAGATTCGTCGATTTTTAAAAGTATATAGTACTGAATAATGCTTATGCCCATATTCTTCTTGAATACCGTTTTTATATAGGTTTTAGAAAAAAATAATTGTTTTGAAATAGTATCAAGATCAATAGTTGAGTAAAGTCTTTCGTTTAAAAGGGCAATAATGTTCGTAACAATTTTGTCAGAATGTAAGTTTGCAACGTTTTCGGTTATTTGTTTAACGCTTTCATCGTCGTTTTTAGTGCGAAGAAGAGAAACCAGCATTAGTTCAATACAGTTTTTAATAAGTTGTTCGCTTCCTACTGGCGCGTTTTTGCGCTTGGTCATTTTAGTAAGATAAATTTCGTTTAGTTTATCCGAAAAACATTTTGGTGTTTCATTAATAATTTTACCAAGTAAGCTTTTTTCAAACTCACCAAGAACAAAAATTTTATCGGCAAAGTAGTTGATGGTTCTTCCTATGCATTCAAAAGAAATAATTGCTGAATTACCGAATGAATTAGTAGTATAAATTGTATGAAGTTCGTTGGGGCGGTGGAAAAATGCTTCGCCTTGCTTTAAAGTAAACTCTTTATCATCGGTAATAATGCCAACTTCGCCAGAATCAACATAAACCATTTCCCAAAAGTCGTGTCTTTCGGGTGCAACCTTAAAATTTTTACCGTATTTAAAGTAGTGTATGGTGTAAATATTGTTTATTTTTATAACGCTTTTTAGCGTATTTTTTAAATATGTTTCGTTGCGTATTTCCATTATCGTATAAAAGGCTAAAAAAATTTTGATAAAAAGCTTAGCCTTGTAACTTAATTATATAATAAGTGATGTTAAAAATCAAGGTAAAAAAGTTAAAAAGTTAAAAATAATATCAATCAAGTGTCCTTTTGTGTAAATTTTTTGCTTAAATTCATTATACAAAGTTGTAAAAAAGTGATATAATGATTATATAGACAGGTTAATCTTGCTATTAAAAACAAAAAGAGGTTTAATTATGAAGTATTCACTTAACCACGACAAACATTTTATGCCTATAATTGAGGTTTTACGTAATTTTAAAGCAAGCGTTTTAAAAAATGAACACAAAACTTTAAAAATTTGTGTTGAACGCAACAACGGCTACAATTTTATTTATAATTTAGAAATTTATGCAAATCCAACGGCTGAACAAAAGGAACAAAATTACCAAATTTGCGAACGTTTAGTTAAGTCAATCTTATGGGTAGCAGGTGGCTACAAAATTTATATTTGTGGTGATGAATACGTTTATAGCCGTATTGCCGACGATTATTCAGCAACTGGCGCTCGTGCATTCGACTTCGTTACTATGTCGAACGTTTACGAAAGTAATTTCGAAGTAGTTTTAACTACTGAAGAAGATTTCCCTGAAGAAAAGAAGGTATCACTTGCAATCGGTGGTCATTTAAACGGTTGCCGTATCGGTTTTGACGCAGGCGGAAGCGATAGAAAGGTTAGCGCGGTTATCGATGGCGAAGTTGTTTATAGTGAAGAAGTTGTTTGGTTCCCAAAAACTAACAGCGATTATCGTTACCACTACGAAGGTATTAAACAAGCAATGCTTACCGCTGCATCAAAAATGCCAAGAGTTGATGCTATTGGCGTTTCAAGTGCAGGTATTTACATTGATAATAAAATTAAAATTGCATCATTATTTTTAAAAGTTCCAAAAGAAGATTTCGACGCGCACGTTAAAACAATGTATATCGATATAGCAAAAGAAATAGGCGCACCTATCGAAGTTGCTAACGACGGTGACGTAACTGCTCTTGCAGGTGCTATCGATATTGGCGATACTGGTATTTTAGGTATTGCAATGGGTACGAGTGAAGCTGGTGGTTATATTAACCTAAGCGGTAACTTAAACGGTTGGCTTTCTGAACTTGCATTCGTTCCAGTTGATTTTTCAAAAGAAGCTATGGTTGATGAATGGAGTGGCGATATTGGTTGTGGCGTTAAATATTTCTCACAAGATGGCGTTATTAAACTTGCTGAATACGCTGGTTTTACCTTTGAAGAAGGTCTTTCACCTGCAGAAAAGTTAAAAGTTATTCAAAAACTTATGCTTGAAGGTAGTGAAATGGCTAAGGGTATTTATGAAGATATTGGAACTTATTTAGGTTATTCAATTGCATACTATAGCGAATTTTACGATATTAAGCACCTATTACTTTTAGGTAGAGTTACAAGCGGTAAGGGTGGCGATATTATTATGGAACGCGCTCGTGAAGTTTTAAAAGCAGAGTTCCCAGAATATGCTCACATCAGTATTGAAATGCCAGATGAAAACAATCGTAGGGTTGGGCAATCGATAGCAGCCGCGTCACTAACCGCAGTAAAATAAGACTTATCTTGTGGCTCTTCAAAAAAATAATTGGAATAAATGCGCTTATATACTTCGCAAATAGCGCTAAAACTTTGCGTTTTAACTTCGGTTACGTACGAACAAGTACGCGCCCTTGTTAAAGCCACAGTTTTATTCTCTTGCTTGCATCTAAACGCTTTACGATGAATCTTATTTTCAATTATTTTTTTATCATCGCCTTTGTAATATTTTGTGATTCTTGGTTTGTTGAATAACTATTATTTAATAGTTTAATTCGGTCAATGCTCGGTTTCATCACTCTAATTCGCATCTAAGCCTTATTAGATCTCTCTAAAAATATAATAGAACATGCGTTTAAACAGCGCGTGTTCTTTTTTATAATAAGAAACTTAACAAAATAGACGAAATGGTTAACGTTGTGATTTAACTTTATAATATAGTTAGAATTATTAAGCAATGTTTATTATTTTTTTGCTTTACGCCTAAAAAAATAGCAGTTTGTACCTTTATGTGAAAAAATTTACAATTATTTTTATTATTTAAAGCTAATTTTTATAGATAGTTATTGCAATTTAAGGCTAATAGTGATATAATAAGTTTAATAGTAGTAACTTGACAAATCTAACTACATTAATAGACTATTAAACAACTTTTAACGAGGGTAAAATATGAAGAAATCAACAAA
>JAZNFS010000037.1:0-37714 GCA_045589175.1 Christensenellaceae bacterium | reverse complement strand
ATAATTTTTTAATTAATTATATTTACAAATGCTACTTTACAATAAATATTTCGACTAAATATTAAAAAAATTGATAAATTAACTTTAAAATGGTTGGATTTAGCTATCATTTTATGCTATAATTTATAAGAAAAATTATTTTCACTAACTTTAGGAGTGAATTTTTATATGATGGACATGAAAGAAATTGAAAAAAAGTGGCAAGAGCGTTGGGAAAAAGATAAAGCTTCCAATTTCAACAAAAAAAACGTTGATAAAAAGTTTTATTGTTTAGAAATGTTCTCTTACCCTTCTGGCGCAAAACTTCACGCTGGTCATTGGTATAACTACGGCCCAACTGACAGTTACGCTAGATATAAGAAAATGAAAGGCTTTGAAGTTTTTCAACCTATGGGATTTGATGCTTTCGGTTTACCTGCTGAAAACTATGCCATTAAAACGGGCGTTCACCCACAAGATTCAACCGTAAAAAATATTGAAACAATGGAAACCCAACTTAAAAATATGGGCGCAATGTTCGACTGGTCGGCTGAAATTAAAACTTGTATGCCTGATTACTATAAATGGACACAATGGCTATTTTTAAAATTATATGAAAAAGGTTTAGCATATAGAAAAGAAGCTCCTGTAAACTGGTGCTCTTCTTGTAATACCGTTTTAGCTAACGAACAAGTTATTGATGGCCAATGCGAACGTTGCGGAACTCAAGTTATCAAAAAGGATTTAACTCAATGGTTCTTTAAAATTACCGATTATGCTGAAGAACTTTTAACGGGATTAGACCAACTTGATTGGCCCGAAAAAACTAAAGCTATGCAACGCAATTGGATAGGTAAGTCTGTTGGTGGCGAAATTTTATTTACCGCTGAATCTGGCGAAAGTTTTAAGGTTTTTACTACAAGAGCTGACACGATTTACGGCGTTTCATACGTTGTTTTAGCCCCAGAACATCCATTAGTTGCTAAATTTACTACTTCTGAGCAAAAAGAAGCAGTTGAAGCTTATATTGAAAATACTGGCAAAATTGATGAAATTGAACGTTTATCAACTGCACGCGAAAAAACGGGCGTATTTACAGGTTCTTACGCTATCAACCCTATTAACGGCAAAAAAATTCCTATTTATATTGCTGATTACGTGCTTTATTCTTACGGTACCGGGGCTGTTATGGGCGTTCCCGCTCACGATGAACGCGACTTTTTATTTGCAAACAAATACAATTTACCTATAAATAGAGTTATCCACTCAACAAAAGGCGAAGATAAACTCCCCTATTGTGAAGATGGCGTTATGATCAACAGCAGAACTTACGACGGATTAACTAGCGAAGAAGGTCGTAAAGCCGTTTTAAAAGCTCTTCATAACGATGGCAAAGGCGGACCAAAGGTTAATTATAGATTACGCGACTGGCTTATCTCTCGTCAAAGATATTGGGGTGCTCCTATTCCCGTTGTTTACTGTGAAAAATGCGGAATCGTTCCAGTTCCGGAAAAAGATTTACCAGTTTTACTACCTTATGACGTTGAATTTAAACCAGACGGAAAGTCTCCACTTGCTAAGCACGAAGGTTTTATGCACACAAAATGCCCTCATTGTGGCGGAGATGCGGTGAGAGAATCAGATACTTTAGATACTTTCGTTTGCTCAAGTTGGTATTATTTACGTTATCCAGATGCAAATAACTCTGAACAAGCATTTAATCCAGAAGTTATTAATAAAATGCTACCGGTTGATAAATACGTTGGCGGTGCTGAACATGCTTGTATGCACCTATTATATGCTCGATTTATCACAAAAGCGTTACGCGATATGGGTTATTTGACATTCGACGAGCCTTTCAAGTCTCTTACTCACCAAGGTTTAATTTTAGGCCCAGACGGATTTAAGATGAGCAAGAGCCGTGGCAACGTTATCTCCCCTGATGATTATATCGCAACTTATGGGTCAGACGTATTCCGTTTATATTTAATGTTTGGTTTTAGCTACGTTGAAGGCGGTCCATGGGATGACGGCGGTATCAAATCTATTGCTAAATTTGTTGAAAGAATTGAAAGAATAGTTGATAAAGTAATTTCTTATAAACCAGGAAAAACTTTAGCTTACGAAAAAGAAGAAAAAGAACTTTTATATACTATGCACTATTCGATTAAGTCAATTGATAGAGATATTGAATGTTTCTCGTTCAACACAGCCGTTGCTCGCGTTATGGAATTTGTTAACGCATTGTTTAAATACGATGCCCTTGATAAAGAAAAGAACGTTAAACTTTTAAAAGAATGTATTAACAACTTAGTATTACTTATCGCACCGTTAACCCCTCACTTTGCTGAAGAACTTTGGTCTCGTCTTGGTAATAAAAAATCCGTATTTACTTCTTCATATCCAGTTTATGAAGAAAGATATTTAGTTCTTGACGAAACTGAATACGGCGTTCAAATCAACAGCAAAATGAAAACTAGAATCGTTCTTTCAAAAACTTTAACTAATCAACAAATTGAAGAAGCTGTTTTAGCTGATGAAAAAATTAAACCTTTACTTGAAGGTAAAACGGTTGTAAAAACAATTATTATACCTTTAAGATTAGTAAATATTATAGTAAAATAATTATGAGTGATATTCTTGATTTATTAAATAAAAGTAAAACTCCATATCATTTAACTAGTGAAGTAAAATCAATTTTAAAGCAAAATGGATTTATAGAATTAAATGAAAAAATCCCTTTTAAAATCAGCAAAAATGCAAAATATTACGTTACACGTAACGACTCGGCTTTAATTGCTTTTACTACTGGCGAACAAATAAATGGTTATAATATTATCGCATCGCATACCGACTCTCCTTGCTTTAAAGTTAAGTTTGGCAAAACTTCAATTTCAGCTGGTTGCAACAAATTACCCGTTGAACAATACGGTGGTGGGCTTAGATATTCTTGGTTTGACAGACCATTAAAATTATGCGGTAGATTATGCGGTGAAAAGAATGGAAAAGTCATTTCTACCCTTTACGAAAGCGAAAGCAACTTTGTAATTCCAAGCGTTGCTATTCATATGCGCCGTAATGCCAACGATTCACTTTCTATTAATCCACAAGTTGACTGTCAACCTATTTATGCTCTGGCAAGTGACGCTGATAAATTCACTAACGACCTACGCGAAAAATTTGACGGTAATCTTTTAGACTGTGATTTGTTTTTAGTTTGCAACCAACAACCATTTTATTGCGGTGCAAATAACGAGTTCGTATGTTCGCCACGCGTTGATAACTTAACAAGCTGTTTTTCATCACTTTTTGCTCTAATTAATTCAAAAAATAAGCAAATGGTTAACGTAATTTATCTTGCTGATAATGAAGAAGTTGGCAGTAGAACGAAGCAAGGTGCCGGATCAAAATTCCTTTACGACACTTTAAATAGAATAAATAATGCTTTTGACCTTAGTAAAGAAAGTTTTTATACTGCCCTAGCTAATTCGTTTATGGTATCTTGCGATAACGCTCATGCGGTTCATCCAAACCACCCCGAACTTTCTGATATGACTGATAGCGTGTTTATGGGTAAAGGCGTTGTTATTAAACATCACGGTAATCAAAATTACACAACTGATGGTGTTAGTAGCGCAGTCTTTAAAAATATTTTATGCAAAAACAATATACCGTATTGTGATTTTTATATGCGTGCAGATATGCCCTGTGGAGGAACTTTGGGAGCAATTAGTTCATCTAATCTTTCAATTCCAAGTATCGATATTGGCATGGGACAACTTGCTATGCACTCTGCGGCAGAAACTTTCGCCATAAAAGATTATGATATAATGCAACGAGCATTAACCTGCTTTTTAAACGAAAATAAATAATAAATTTAATTACACAACAAAAACGGATAGTACTTACTATCCGTTTTTGTTATACATAATAGTCTTAAAAATTAAAGATTTTATATTTAATTTTTTAAATTATTTCTTTATAAATTTAGTTTTGTCTTCTACAAGAAGTTTAGCTATTAATTCGTCAATAGTAAGTGTATAACCTTCACCGCTTCTTTCTCTTACAGTAACGGTATTTCCGCTTTCTACTTCCTTATCTCCAAGTATTAACATATAAGGAACTTTTTCAAGTTGTGCTTCCCTTATCTTCTTGCCAATCTTTTCGCCTCTTAAATCAAGTTCAGGTCTTAATCCAACTTCTTGCAATCTTTCAGCAATTTGTTTAGAATATTCAGCAGTACGATCAGTTACGTTTAAAATCTTAACCTGAACTGGTGAAAGCCATAATGGAAGAGCGCCTGCATACTTTTCAATCAACATAGCAATCGTTCTTTCATAACAACCGATAGAACTTCTATGAATTACAAACGGAGTTTTCTTTTCACCGTCGGCATCAATATACGTCATACCAAAAGATTCGCCTGCAGCAAAGTCTAGTTGTAAAGTCATAATCGTGTCTTCTTTACCAAACACGTTCTTCGCTTGAATATCAAGTTTTGGGCCATAGAACGCAGCTTCATCATCTGCTTCAACGTAATCAACGTTGAGGTTATTAAGAATTTGACGCATTAAGTTTTGCGCGTTTTCCCACGCAGTATCGTTATCTATATATTTTTCTTTGTTATCTCCACGCTTTGAGAAGCGATATGTAACGCTGTCTTCCATACCTAACGCTTTTAAACAGTATAGACAAATTTCTAAGCATCTTTTAAATTCGCTTTCAATTTGCTCTGGAGTACAAATAATATGTCCGTCTGCTAAAGTAAATTGGCGAACACGAATTAATCCGTGCATTTCACCGCTTGCCTCATTTCTAAATAAAGTTGCAGTTTCAGCGTAACGAACAGGTAAATCACGATAACTCTTTAATCCGTTTTTGTAAATTTGATATTGAAATGGACAAGTCATAGGTCTTAACGCATAAACTTCGTCATCCTTTTCTTCTTCACCTAAAACGAACATTTTATCTTTATAGTGATACCAGTGGCCTGAAATCTTATAAAGGTCACTTTTTGCCATATAAGGAGTTTTTGTTAGCATAAAACCACGTTTTTCTTCTTCGTCTTCAACAAAACGTGTTAAAATTTGCATTAATTTTGCACCTTTTGGCATGATAATTGGAAGTCCTTGTCCAACGGTTTCCTCAGTCATAAAATAACCAAGTTCTCTACCAAGTTTATTGTGGTCACGCTTTTTAGCTTCTTCGAGTGCAAGTAAGTATTCGTCAAGCTCACTCTTTTTTGCAAATGCAGTTCCATAAATACGAGTTAGCATCTTATTCTTTTCATTTCCGCGCCAGTAAGCACCGGTTAAAGAAGTTAACTTAAAGGCTTTAATTTTTCCTGTTGAAGGAAGATGTGGGCCACGGCAAAGGTCGGTAAAAGCACCTTGCTTATAAAAAGAAATGGGCTCACCTTCAGGTAAATCGTTGATTAATTCAACTTTATAATTTTCTTTAAACCCTTTCATAAGCTTTAATGCGTCTTTTCGTGATAACTCAAAACGTTCAATTGGTAAATCGCTTTTTATAATTTTACGCATTTCATCTTCTATTTTTGCAAAATCATCTTGCGTAATAGGGGTTTTAAACTCAAAATCGTAATAAAAGCCGTTTTCAATAGTTGGTCCAATAGCTAAATTGCAAGTTGGAAAAATAGATTTAACTGCTTGTGCTAAAACGTGAGAGCATGTATGACGATAAACGTCTAACCCTTCATCGCTATCAAGCGTAACGATTTCAACAATTTCGCCTCCGTTAAGCTTGCTAGATAAATCAACCAACTCACCGTTAACCTTTCCACATACTGCGTTACGGTATAACCCTTGACTAATAGCCATAGCAACTGAAGCAACGGTAACCTCTCCTCTTTCGCTTTCAACGTTTAATAAACTACCATCTTTTAATTTTACTTCCATAAATAATACACCTCCAAACTTACATAAGGAAAAACAAAAGTCCTTATGCCTAAATTGCATAAGGACGATAAATACCGCGGTTCCACCTTATTTGCCCAAAACGAGCCACTTTTTGCCATTAAACGGTATGACTAACCGACGATTTTTTACGGGTGGTTTCACTTATCAACAAACACAACGGGCTCACACCATTCCCGCTCGCTGGATGTGCCTAATTGAGGTTACTTGTCCCAAATCGATTTATTGGTTATATTATACCCTTTAAGTTTCTATTTGTCAAAGGTTTTTTTCAAGTTTAAATAAAATTTTATCGCTGAAAAATTCTTTTAAATAAAACATATCAGCTTCTCTAGGTAGTTTTTTAATAAGTAATTCCGAAGCAGAAGAAAGTAAAGCTTCTTTAGTGACTTTTAAATTTTCTTTATCACCAATTAGTTTATACCTATTTAATACTTTCCCAAATCTGTCAAATACCTTTTCTCCAACGATTGTTATTTTTCTACCGCTCCTTTCTTTAACTAAATATCTAATAAAATCGTTAAGTTCGTCTTTAAAGAAATATTCGGGTATATAACTACATATCTCCTGCCATTTTCGCTTTAAATTTGCAAGTTTAAAATTAAAAAAACCATCGATAGCCATTTCACTTGATTGTTTAAATTTAGAACGAATATACCTTTTATCTTCCTTTAAATCAGCACTTATTAACGACGTTATTAAAAGCTCACGTTCAGTTTCGTTAAGTCCACCCATAGATAAATTGCTTTTAAAAAAATTATATTTATAACCGATTGCTATAACGTCGGATACCTTATCGATTAATTCCTCGCTTGCTATAGTGTTTGATTTTTCATCTATATCAAGAAGCAATCCAACGCGCAAATTATCCGTGGAAAATTTATCTTTTACCTCGTTAAATATTAAATTTGAAAGAGATTCTTTTATATAAAATATGTTTTTATCGTTCTGCGTACTATCTGATATAAATAAATGATTCATAACTATATTTTAAGCAAACTTTTCCCTTTTAATGATTTTTTATTAAATTTAATTGCTTTAATTTTGCGGTATATAAATTTATATACTTCTGAAAACGTTATTATCGAAATAGTTAAAAATATAATTTTTAACCATATTTTAAAGCTTAGTGGTACGGTTGTAAACATATTGCAAAACGCTTGTGTGATGAATATTTGCATTACTAGCGTTAAGCAAAGTAAAAGGCTAAAAATTTTATTTTTACCAAGCCCAACAAATACACTACGAGTTCCAAGTTCTCTTGCATTAATCGCATTAAATAGTTGAAAAAGCACAAAAACACAAAATACTACCGTTGAAGATTGTTGAGCGTTTACCTTTAAAAAATTAAACTGTTTTTGCAATAGCACAACAAGAATTATTATTAAACTATGTAACGCTATACGAATAAACATTTTTTTGCTTACGATTGAATCCGTTCGCTTTACTGGTAAATCTCCCATATATTCTTCATCTCTACGTTCAAGGGCTAAAGAAAGAGCTAACGGACCATCCATAATAACGTTAATCCATAATAACTGTAATGTTGTAAATGGAGCTTCAAAACCTAATAATAAAAAAGTTATAATTATTCCAACTGCCGATAAATTTACCGTTAGTTGAAAAAATAAAAAACGTTGAAAATTTCTGTATATATTTCGACCAAAAGCAACGGCTTTTACGATAACCGAAAAAGAATTATCTAACAAAATAATATCTGAAGCCTCTTTTGTAATATCGCTCCCGTCACCCATTGAGATTCCAATATCTGCGTTTTTAACAGCAGGCGCATCGTTAACGCCATCTCCCGTAACGGCAACTACTTCGCCCATACGCTTAAGCAAATTTACTATTCTAAGCTTTGTTTCGGGTGTAGAACGTGCAATGATTGTTATTTTGGGTAAAACCTCAATCAATTCTTCATCACTCATTTCAAAGGTTTCTTGCCCTGTTAAAATATTACTAAAATCGTGCGGTAACGAAAGTTTTTTAGCAATTCCTATAGCCGTATTCTTATTATCTCCTGTTAGGATTTTTACAGAAATTCCTGCTTTTTTACAAGTTTTAACAGAATCATATACATCTTTACGTATTTCGTCGCTTATAACGCAAAAACCGTCAAAAATAAACTCGTTATTTATTGAATGTGCAAAAGCTATTATTCTTTCACCACGCGAAGCGTAATAATTTGATAAATTTAAATAATTTGTGTTATCATTTTTACCAAGTTTACAAATTTCACTAATTTTTTCAATACTACCCTTATAATACACTACTTCTTTATTATTTTGCTGAACAGTAGTTGACATATATTTCCGCTTAGAGTTAAACGTCTCGCGCCCAATAATTTTTACTTCATTACGCAACTCGGCTAATCTCTTATAGTTTTTTAAAAATAGTGCGTTAATAAGCGCTTGTTCGGTACTATTACCAAAAGACTGTATTTTATCTTTATCGGTAACGAAATTAGCAGTACTATTATAAACAATATTATTATAAATGGCATTAACGGGTAATTTATTTGCATGATATTCACCCTCGGTTGTATAAAACTTTTCAACTTGCATTTTTCCAACAGTTAAAGTGCCAGTTTTATCCGAACAAATTACACTAACGCATCCTACCGTTTCAGCGGCAATAAGTTTTTTAATAACCGCATTTGATTTTGCGAGCTTAACAACGCTTAAAGCAAGAGCAATCGCAACGGTTGCAGGCAAACCTTCTGGAACTGCAGCAACGATTAAAACAATAGTTTGTATAAAAGCATCTTTAATAGTTTCAAAATTTAATGCGCTTAAAAAATATAGTCTTATTAATGATAAAATAAAAGTAATTCCAGATGCAATTCCACCCAAAATTGATATTCTTTTTGAAAGCTTTGTAAGTTTTATAGTTAACGGAGCATTTCTTGTTCTATCTTCTTGAAGTTCACATGCGATTTTGCCCATCTGTGCATTTTTACCAACGGCTAAAACTCTAATTAAAGCGTATCCGTTTTTAACGTAACAACCTGAAAAAATCATATTATTTGCTTTGATTTTTTTACCAACAAGAGGAGTTTTTTCTACAGGAGCAACCTCGCCAGTCAAAACCGATTCTTCGCACTCTATCCCCTCGCCTTCGATAATAACGCCGTCGGCAATAATTTTATCGCCTGCTTCACAATAAAGCAAATCTCCTACGCAAACTTGAGTATAATCAATAACTATACGTTTATTATTTCTTAACACGCTAACGTAAATTGCATCACTAAGTTTTTGTAAAGTTTCAAAAGCCTTTTCTGATTTATTTTCCATTACGATAGTAAGACCTACCGATAAAATAATTGCACTTAAAATACCAAAAGATTCATAAAAATCAACGTTTTTGCCAGCAATAGCATTGCCTATAGTAACACCAAGTGTTATTATCCAAGCAAAAAGCAAAATAATAATCATAGGCTCGCAAAGAGCGTTTATTATTTTAACAAACAAAGATTTTTTCTTTTTTTTAGGTAAAACGTTTGCACCGTACCTTGCTTTTAAACGCTGAACGTCATTATCGCTTAAACCTTCTTTTGAAAATTTTTCCTTTTTATACACTTCTTGATATTGAGAAAGATTTATATCCATATTTCGCCTATTTTTATATGTTAAATATATGTTTTAAAAATTATAATTATTTATCATATTAAAAACATTTACAAATATTTTTTTGTATGATATAATAGTTATTGTTTTTTTATTAGAACTAAGGAGTTTACTATGGATAAAAAGATTTTTAAAGTTGACGTAGCAGGCTTTGAAGCCGAACTTCCAATTCTTCCAGTTTCACCCACTCTCGATATAGCATTTTTTAACCTACACGGGAACCATAAATTAACCGAGCATTGCGGTAAAAAATTAGCCAAGTACGTAAGCGATTGTGACGTTTTGATAACGGCCGAATCAAAGGGTTTACAACTTTGCCACGTTATTGCAAGGGAATTAAACCATAATTTTTATGCCGTTGCAAGAAAAACAAAAAAACTATATATGCAAGATGGCATTGAAATTCTTATTGAAGCTTCAATAACAACGGGTAAAGAACAACATTTATACCTTTCTAAGCACGACGTTGATCTAATTAAAGGAAAAAAAGTTGGAATAATTGACGACGTTGTTTCTACCGGAGCATCACTAAAGGGCCTTGAAGATTTAGTTAATCTTGCAGGTGGAATAATTCACAAAAAGGCCTTCGTTTTAGCAGAAGATGCAGCAGCAGACCGTACAGACGTTATTTACTTAGCTAAAATTCCTGTATTCCCACACAATTAAAAAATAATTTTGAGTATAAAAAAACTTCCGTTTATATCGGAAGTTTTTTTTTAAAATAATCCAGTTATTTTACAATTTTCATCAACGTCAATTTTTTCAGCGGCGGGAACTTTTGGTAAGCCCGGCATTGTCATTATTTCTCCAGTTAGAGCTACTATAAACCCTGCACCTGCCGAAACTTTAACTCGCTTAACGGTAATCATAAAATCGCTAGGTGCGCCTAACTTCGTGGGATCGTCGGAAAAACTGTATTGTGTTTTAGCTACGCAAACAGGTAAATTATCATATCCCAAGTTAGTCAATTTTGCAATTTGCTCTTTAGCTTCATCGGTAAATATTACGCCCTTACCACCGTAAATTTTAACGGCAAGATCTGTTAATTTTTGTTCTATTGTGCAGTTTAATGAATAGCTAAAAGTGAAATCGTTTTGTTTTTCACAAAGAGCAATGACTTCCTCGGCAAGTTCTACTCCACCTTTACCACCGTTTTCCCATACTGTTGATAGTTTAACGTTAACGCCAAGTTCTTTACATTTTTCTATCACGAACGCGATTTCGCGCTTAGTATCAGTAGGAAATTGATTTACCGCAACAACGCAAGGTAACTTATAAACGTTAACTATATTATTTATATGGCGTAATAAATTAGGTATACCTTTTTCAAGTGCTTCAAGGTTTTCTTCTTTCAACTTATCTTTTGCAAGTCCACCGTGCATTTTTAATGCGCGAACGGTAGCAACCATTACTACCGCAGAAGGTTTTAAATTTGTATATCTACACTTTATATCAAGAAATTTTTCCGCACCAAGATCTGCCCCAAAACCTGCCTCAGTAACAACGTAATCACCTAACTTTAATGCCAAATTAGTGGCAATTACAGAATTACAGCCGTGGGCAATATTAGCAAAAGGCCCCCCGTGAACAAAAGCAGGCGTCCCTTCAAGTGTTTGTACTAAGTTTGGTTTTAAAGCATCCTTTAATAACGCTGCCATTGCGCCTACAGCCTTTAAATCACCGGCAGTAACCGGTTTTCCATCGTAGTTATAACCAATAATAATGCGCGACAAACGAGCCTTTAAATCGGTTATATCAGTTGCCAAGCAAAATATCGCCATTATCTCGCTTGCAACGGTAATATCATATCCGTCAGTTCTTGGCAATCCATTAACTCTTCCACCAAGTCCGTCTGTTATAACGCGAAGTTGACGGTCATTCATATCTACGCATCTTTTCCAAGTTATATTTTCAGGGTTAATATTTAATTCGTTTCCTTGATGAATATGGTTATCTATCATTGCCGCAAGCAAGTTATTCGCTGCACCTATTGCATGAAAATCACCCGTAAAGTGAAGATTTATATCTTCCATAGGAACAACTTGAGCGTAACCGCCACCTGCAGCGCCACCCTTTACTCCAAAAACAGGACCTAAAGAGGGTTCACGCAACGCCACAACTGTTTTCTTCCCTATATTTGAAAGCGCATCTGCAAGACCTATCGTAGTAGTTGTTTTTCCTTCACCTGCTGGAGTTGGAGTCATTGCCGTTACTAAAATAAGCTTACCGTTTTTTGAGGAATTTTTTAAAATAGGCTGATAGTTTATTTTAGCCTTATATTTACCGTACTGCTCAATATATTCTTCACTTATGTTAAGCTTACTTGCAACCTTCATTATGGGTTGCTTTTGCACTCTTTGAGCAATTTCAATATCACTTAAATATTTCATATTTTCTACTTTTTACCAAATAATCTTTTCACAAAAGAAGGTAACTCACGTTTATCGTCGGATGATTTTCTTTCAATAAAATCATCTTTTTTAGTTGGATATTCCACAGCACGACGCTCACCCATTTCTTCGCGATTTTCAACACGTGGAGCAATGGTATAAGGTTGTTTTTCTTTATCTTCGTTATATATCGGTTGCTGTACTGCTGGTTGATTGTCTTGTACGAGAGTAGACTTTGCTTGTACTCTGTTTTCTTCACTTATAACTTCTTCTTTTCTTATTGGAGCAGAATTTGCCTCTTCAATAGCGCGTTCTGCTCTTTCAAGCGTTTGACTGCTAACTCGCGATGGAGATTGAATCATTATAGGTCTTAATCGTTGTGCTTCTTCTTTGACTTCGTTTGCTCTTTCGTGCTCTTTTTTAGCAAAGCCAGTAGCAATTAAAGTAATAATAACTTCTTCTTTAATTTCTTCATTAATATTTGCGCCAAAAATAATATTAGCAGATTTATCAACTATATTTTGAACTAGTCTCGCGGCTTCATAAACTTGACCTATAGTTAAATCTTTACCGCCAGTTATATTTATTATAACTCCACTTGCACCCTCGATAGTAGTTTCAAGTAATGGACTTGATACGGCGTGACGCACCGCTTCAATTATGCGGTTTTCACCTTTAGCTCGTCCTACACCCATGTGGGCAAGACCTTGATTGCAAATAATGGTACGAACGTCGGCAAAGTCAAGATTAATAAGCGCAGGTGTTGAAATTAAATCTGCAATACCACATACACCTTGACGAAGATTATCATCAGCAAAGGCTAAAGCTTCAACCATAGGGGTATCAACCGGTAAAGCATCAAGCAATTTATCGTTAGGGATAATTATAATAGTATCCACATATTTTGAAAGGTTAGCAATACCCTTTTCAGCATTAGATTCACGTTTTCTTCCCTCAAAAGCAAAAGGACGTGTAACTACAGCAACAGTTAAACAGCCTTTTTCCTTTGCAATTTTTGCCAATACTGGAGCAGCACCAGTTCCAGTTCCACCACCCATTCCAGCAGCAATAAACAGTAAATCAACACCCTCACAAAGTTCTTCAAGTTTTTCGCGATTTTCTTCAGCGGCAGCTTCACCGAGTTCGGGTTGTGAACCTGCACCAAGCCCTTTGGTAATTTTTTCACCAATTTGTATTCTATTTTCAAGTGGTACTTTTGATAGCATAAGCGCCTGTTTATCTGTATTAATAGCTACAAACTCCGCGCTAGTAATTCCATTATCAATCATGCGGTTAACGGCGTTGCTTCCTGCACCACCTACGCCGACAACCTTTATTTTAGCAACACTCATAGTGTTATCGTTTTCAAACATTGTTTACCTCCCCCGTGTATCTTAAAACATAATAAGCTACACAAACTGTTATTTTAATTTTGCATAACGAAGTTTAAATTATGCGCAATTAGTTCTTACTCCTTTCAAGTGCTTCGTTTAAAAGAGATAGGCAAGCCGATTCTTCAGGCTTATTCATATAAGGAATATTAGGCGACAAAATTTGCACTGGCATTTCAAGCATTGAAGCCATATATTCTTTCGCACCACGCATATGTGATATTCCGCCACCAGTAATTCCTATCGGTGTATTAATTCTTAAATCTAAAGGACATGCATGTAAAGCTTCGTCGATCAAAGAAGCTAGCTTGTCCAAACAAAAACGTACTGTAAAGTTGGTTTTTTGTAGCGGTAAAACGTAATCTTCATCGTTTATAACTAAAAGATAATTTCCCTCGTAATTAATATCATAACCAAGATTAACTTTTCGTTTT
Organism: Christensenellaceae bacterium; assembly: GCA_045589175.1. GTDB lineage: Bacteria > Bacillota > Clostridia > Christensenellales > Borkfalkiaceae > HGM11416. Next base: position 23,955 of record JAZNFS010000037.1, on the reverse strand, counting down.
AAGCGCTCAGCTAAGTCAAAGTCAATATCTAACCCCTTCATTAAATCTGCAGTTATATATCCGCCACCATAAGAAAATGCGCTTTGATATAATACCCCATTACCAAGTGTGATATAAACGTTAGTAGTTAAATATCCCACGTCTATTATAACGTGCTTAACGTCTTTATCTTCACTTGCAATTAAATATTTTGCTTCGGATAAGGTTTCAGATATAAATTCAACGTTAGAAACTCCTGCACTTTTACAAATATTAGTTAAAAGGCGTACGTAAGATTTTTTTGCAAATAGATAGCTTAACAGCCCACCAAGTTTATAAGAAATAACACCCTCTGGATTATGCACTCTTCTATTATCATCAAGAGTATAATAAATAGCAGAAGTATCAGTGATAACGTAATCAGATTTATCTGGCAAGGTTAAGCTGTTGTGCAAATCGTTAATTTCACGCTTTCTAATACGCCTTTTACGAGCAAAAGCTAACGAGTGTTCTTTTGTGCGAGCAGTAGAAAACTCGCCTGGTACGCTAACGTAAAGCTTATCAAGCGAAGTTCTTGCAGTTTGTGCAGTTTTACTTAAAACTTCTTTTACCGCTGACGTTAGTGAGGGAATATCAAAAAAATCACCATCGCAAAAACCTTCGTATTCACATTCGGCAATACTTTTGATTAAGAACGTTCCGTTAACGCCTTTTTGCCCAATTATACAAGTTATCTTTTGTGAGCCTATTTCTAAAACGGCTACCGCATCTTTTGTCATTTCGCGCACTCCTTATCAAACTATGGGTTAAATGTATGGTGAGCGTTTATTACCCCACCTTCTACCTTTTGAACAACGACTGTACCAACTATTTTACGTGATTCTTCAAGCGATAAATAATAAGAAATACCTACGCTTACCTTTTGAGATAAACTTTCACCTGCTTTTCTAATTTCAATAGTTGCACCCTCTTGCATTGTGAGTCGAAGATAATAGTTCCCTACTTCAGGTGTGAAAACAAAAGTAACTTTTTTAATTTGTTCTCTTACGGTTGATGCTTCGCTTACTATAACCTTTAAATCTTCGTTCTTTTGTTCGGGAAATATAAAGATTGACTTAAGCTCACATGAAGCAGTAACTGTTTTACCTTGCTCAATATGTTCAAAGCAAATTTGAGTAAGAATTTGCCCTTCGTTTGCTAAATTATCACTAGTTCTAACTACAAAAAATTCTTCATCAAAGAAAAATACTTTTGCATCTTCGTTTATATAGTAGTATTTTTCAATTCGTTCACTTAAATTAATTACTAATTCGTTAGGAAATTTTTTTTCAACAGAATTAACCTTTAAATAACGATTTGCAGTGATTTCCTCGGTTATTTTTTGTTCGTTTATACCAAAAATACTTTTACCTTTGTATTTATCAAGTAAAACCAAAACGTCTTCAGTTGAAGCGGTTGAACTAACTGAATATATAACGGTTATATCTTGAACTTTAAAAAGTTCTTTAAGAGATAATACGCAAACCATAGCGAAAACTAATATGGTAGTTGCTATTATCAATCTTTTGTGCTTCATAATTGCTCCTTTAGGTTATTTAAAAGCATTTTTATATACTTACCCAATTTAAGATGCTATATATAATTATATATAGAAAGTTATTTTTTGTCAACTATTTTACGTTGATATGTACTTTATATCTGCACCCAAAAGGCTTAATTTTTGCTCGATATTTTGATATCCGCGCCTAATAATATTAACTCCAGTTATTTGCGATAGTCCCTCAGCTCCTAACGCGTATATAACGAGCCCTGCTCCTGCTCGTAAATCTAAAGCTTTTGCATTACACGGATTGTTTATTTTACTTCCTTTTATAACCGCTTGAGAACCCAAAACTTTCGCATTTACACCAAAGTAGTTCAACTGTTTAACAAAAGCAAATCTATCTTTAAAAACCCTATCTTCAATCACACTTTCTCCGCTTGCATAAGCGCAAACCGAACATAATGGTGATTGTAAATCGGTTGGAAAGGCTGGAAAAACGTCGGCTACGGTACGCGTTGCATTTAATTTGCCTTTACTTATTAGATAAACTAAATTTTTTTCATAATCAACTTTTATACCCATTTCTTCAAGAACTTTAACTGGTGAAGATATGTTACGAAGGTTATCGTATTTAAAAGTAATTTCTCCACCCGTAACGGCAGTAGCAAACATAAAAGTACCTGCTTCAATTCTATCATCAATAGGTTTATGTTCAATTTTAAGATTATTACTTAACCTTATTCCACTAATTTTAATAATCGAACTACCAATTCCTTCAATTCTTGCACCACAGTTTTTTAAAAAATTGCACAAATCAACTATTTCGGGCTCTTTTGCACAGTTTGATATTATGCTTTCGCCTGTTAAACCAATGCAAGCGCATATAGCGTTAACGGTAGCCCCAACACTTGGATATTTTAAATAAACTCTACCGCTTTTAATCTTTGATGCATCCAATATAACTAAATTATTATCCATAGCACATTCAACGCCTAATTGAGCAAACATATCTAAATGCACGTCTACCGGGCGAATACCTATATTACAACCGCCGGGAAGAGGAACTATTGCCCTTTTAAAGCGCGATAAAAGTGCGCCCGCTATAAAAAAAGAGGCTCTTACTTTACTACATATTTCTTTGCTTGGCGAGTATGAATTTATATTAAAAGTTTTTAAAAGTAACCCTTTATCAGTAAAAATGAAACTTCCACCTAAATTTTCAACAATTTCTGCCATTATTATAACGTCGCTAATTTTTGGCGCATTTTTTAGAACAAATTCACCGCCAAACATAATTGTAGATGCAATTATGGGCAAACACGCATTCTTTGCAGGTGAAATTTTAACTTCGCCAAACAGTTTTTTACCACCGCTAATAAGATATTTTTCCATTGCATTATTCCATAATTATATTTTATGCAACTTATATCCCCTAAGTTAACTTACTACTAAAACATAAAAATAAAAACATAGCGCGCCATACTTCGCAAAAAACGAAATATAGCGCGCTTTTTTCCATACTAGTTGGAGTTAACACAAAATTTTATTATCTTAATTAGTTAAATAAACATCAACGGCAATTGACTTAATAGTCCAATTATCCCAAAGCGTACCATGTGCACCAAACCGCAAAGTTAAATGTCCCAATTTATATGCATCTTCTAAACTTATTTCAGTATAATATACTTGAATCTCATGAATATTGCAACTATTAAAAAAATTACAGCACAAAAAAAATATTAACAGCGTAATAAAAATTTTCTTAATTTTTTCTTATAATAAAACCTCTCGTTTTTGATTTATTTTTTTGTAAAATTACTTTATCAATAATTTACTTCATCAATTCGCCAATTTTTCTTGCGCTTTTTGCTAAGTTTTGCACTCCATCAAAAACGTTTTCAGCATTGTAAGCTTTTAAATACCTATCGGCTTCCAAGGTTAAATATCCGTTATAGCCTATTTCTTTAAGAGCAGTGGCTATTTCTTCAAAATTTATATCCATAGAAAAAGGAATTTGGTGGGAATCGTGAATTTTATCGTTATCGTGCAAATGAAGTGCTTGAAGTTTATTATTGAGCGCTTTAATCATTTTAACTGCGCTAACTTCTTCGCCCATCATTTCTGCATGCCCAACGTCTAAACAAGCAACAAAATTTGCATCATTTACTGCATTTATATGTGCTAAAAAGTCTTCCGGTGTTGAGCAAGCGGCAAAACTTGCGCGATCATCTTTCCAATTCCACATATTTTCGGTTGCAATTTCCATACCGTATTTTTTAGCCAAAGGCAACAATTCAAAATACATTTTTGCGTTATCTTCAGCACTCAAATTATTATCGGGATGAATTACTATAATTTCAGCACCCATAACGCCAGCGCACGCAATAGCAAGTTTTACGCGCTCAAGCATAGGCAAGGTAGGAAAAGGGGCGTGTGCTTGATTACAAACCAATCCTAACTTATCGGCAACTGCCCTTAACTCTTTAACCTTTTTAATTATTTCATCAAAAGAAGGAAAATTCTCTTCAATTATTTGCGAACTACTTTCCCAGTTCCACTTACCCAAATCGAAAAGGCTAAAATCAAATGCGTCAAAACCAGCTTTGGCTAATAATTCAAGTGCTTTTTCCATTCCTACGATATCGGCAAGCGATTTAGTTTCGGTTGAAATTTTCATGATAATCCCCTAATAATTTTGTTAATATTTTGAATTTACGCAAAAAAACTTTGATTTTTTTTAGTTTTATGCTATCATAGTTTTATGGTTACATTATACTTAGTAAGGCACGGCCATAGCGTTGCCAATGATGAAAAATTTTTTGCAGGAAATAGCGACGTGGGCTTATCGTCTATTGGAAAACAACAAGCACAGCTAGTTAGCGATTATATTTTAAATAATCTTGAAATTGATAAAATTTTTTCAAGTACACTTTCGCGTGCTTACGATACAATATCTAAAGTTAGCGAAAAATTAAACTTACCAATTAATAAAAATTCAGGTTTTAATGAAATTCGCGGTGGTAAATGGGAAATGCTAACTTTTGAGCAAATTATAGCCAGCTACGGTGAAGATTTTGCAAGTTGGCAAACAAATATTTACGACTCGCGTTGCACGGGTGGCGAAAGTTTTAAAGAAGTTATGTACCGCACTTTTAACGAACTTACAAAGGTTGCTAAAAATAACAACGGTAAAAAAATTCTTATCGGCACGCACGCAGGGGTAATCCGCGCTATAATCACTGCAATAAATAACCTTTCCTCTCAAGAGTGTAACGCGTTGGGCTGGGTATCAAATGCCTCGCTTACAACTATAATTTACGAAAATGAAAAGTTTGAAATTCAATCGATTAGTTACGACGAATATTTAAACGGTCTTACAACTTCCCTGCCAAAAAGTTATAAAGTTTAATAAGTGTATTTTAAACACTTTTTATCAAAAACAATGGTTAAAATACCACTTTTAACCTCGATGGATGAAGTTTTGCTACAAAATTCATTACTTACGCCAAGTGAAAATTCGTTTTTTAAATCGCCCTTAAACTCATATTTTAAACCACATATTTTTACACCTTTAGCAATATCGCTTGAAGCAAAAATTGAAATAAAACCACTTGCCTTTTCGCTAAAATTTAGGCAAGTGTTTTTTATTGCGGTAATAACTTGGCTACCACTAAAAATATAGCCTATTTTACCATGATTAGCAAGATAAATAAGTATTTGCAAGTTTGCAATAGTATGGTCAATACGCTTTCCACCGCTTGCAAAATAAAAATTAAAAACTTCACATCCTGCCTTTATACCTTCGTTTACACAATACATAGTATCGGTAAAATCTTTTTCTTTTGGTAGGCGAATTATATTTTCAAAAGTGGGCAAATCGCAAAGCGAATCAAAGTCGCCTATTAAAAAATCCACCTTAACGTCAGTATTTTTAAGTTTTTTATATCCACCGTCAGCAACTAAAACCAAATCGCCTTTTTTAGGTTTTATCGCCAATTTACTTCCGCTACCGGCACATATAATATGACAAATTTTTTGTTTCATATTTTTACACCGAATATAAAATCATTCCAAGCCCTGCTGATATTAAAATTAAAAGTATAGGCGAAATAAATTTTTTCTTTTTAAAATAATAAGCCAAATATATGACTGCAACAACTAAAAAAACAACTATTCCCTTAAGTTCTATAGAAATAGAAGAGGTTAAATTTTCAATGCCGAACAAAACGCTTAAGGTCATAGTTAATCCCGTTGCGCAAATTAATCCTAATGCAACGGGGCGAATGCCACGCAATACTGCTTGAACGCCCTTATATTTTATTAAACTGTTCATTATGGCAACTATAAATAAAATAATTAAAAATGATGGTAAAACCACCCCAAAAGTAGCTATTATCGAGCCTAGTAATCCACCTTGCGTAGATCCTATAAAAGTTGCCATATTTATAGCAATAGGACCGGGTGTTGATTCAGCAACTGCAATAAAATTAAGAAACATTTCTTCACTTAGCCAACCGTTTTGAAGTACGGCATCTTTAACAAGCGGTATCATTGCATAACCGCCACCAAAAGTAACTGCACCTATTTTTAAAAAAGTTAGAAAGAGTTTAAGATAAATATTCATTTATTCATCCCCCCTCTTTTTTAAATTGTTTTTAGCACCAATAACCATGCCAATCAAGTAAACCAACAAGCCAACTCCAGCGCCTATTATAATATAATAGATTGAAGAAAATTTAATCGATAATATTGAGCAAGTTATCATAGCAATTAAGGTTGCGCAAAAAACTATTATCGAAAAAATATCTTTTTTGCTTTTTAAAAACATTTTTACGCCTGCCGATAAAATTAAAAAGGCAACGCAAGCTTGAATGCCTTTAAAAGCCTTTTCAACGATTTTTATTTGTAAAAATGCATTAAAAAAGAGAGATATTATAAAAATAATGATAAGAGATGGCAATACCATTCCTATAGTTGAAAAAATAGCACCGAAAAATCCACCTACCTTATAGCCTATATAGGTTGCGCTATTTATAGCGATAGGACCAGGAGTAGATTCGGCTATTGCAATCAAATCGGTAAATTCTTCGTGCTCTATCCAATTCTTTTTAGCAACGAATTCGTTTTCGAAAACCGCAATCATCGCGTAACCGCCCCCAAATGTAAAAAGCCCTATTTTAAAGGTAGTTATGAATAAATTAAAAAGAGTTTTAAGCTTATTCATTTTAATACTCCCTAACGAATTTATCAACGATTTCAACGTATTTTTGAGCGGCAAGTGTGCAATAAGTACGAAAATCCATTCCATCACAATCGTCACTTACCGACTTAATTAATAAACATTTAACTGAATTTTTTAAACAAGTAATTAAAATCCCTGCACTTTCCATTTCGCATACGTCTGCTTTAAAAGTGTTTGATAAATATTTTTTATCTTCCTTCTTACCAATAAATTTATCGCCCGAAGCACAAATAGCCGTTTTTAAACTTGCGTCAAGCGTTAAAATCTTGTTAACTAAACTCTTATCAGTTTCAATATAATAACTGTTACCCATATAAACACCAGGTAAAACGTCGTCAATATCCGAACAGTCGAATTGATAATAAACAACACTACTTAAAACAACGGTGTCAAGGATTTTTAAATTATCACTAATTTTTCCGCAAATGCCAAAGTTGATTATGATATCAACGCCGTATTTTGTAATTAAATATTGTGTTGCTCCTGCTGCACTTATTTCGCCAACGCCCGATTTAATTATGTATAACTCTTTACCGTACGCTTCGGCTTGCCACACGTTATAAACACTGTTTTCAAGCACTTTTACCGAGCCGAGTTTTTCAAAATAGTCTTTAAGTTCTTTGTCCATTGCGACAATCATTCCAATTTTCTTCATTTTTTACTCCTGTTTATATGATAAAACAAATTTGACGTTATTTGCGTAAATATATATTATGAAAAAAGTTTTTATATACGGCTCACATAAAAAAGCCAAAAATTACGTTAACGCACTCAAAAAAGTGGGTGTAAATAGTATAGTGAGTACTAACGTTGCAAAAGCTGAAAATTGCAACGGCTTAGTTCTTCGCGGGGGTGGTGACGTTTATCCCTATTTATTTAAAAAAAATATTAGTGCTACCGATATAGAATTTAAGCGTGATATTATAGAAATGCTATTAATCGAACGCTTTTATATTAAAAATCTGCCGATTTTAGGGGTATGTCGTGGAATGCAAATTATAAACGTAGCTTTTTCTGGTAGCCTTTGTAATATAGAAGAAAACGCTGTGCGACATTTTAAAAATGGTTGCGATACGCTTCATTCTATTTATAATTTAGCAGGTTTTACAAAAAAAATTTACAATATAAATTTTGAAGTGAATTCTGCTCATAAACAGCAAATTTGTACTTTATCTCCACAATTTATTATTTGCTCTCTATCAAGAGACAACGTTATTGAAGCTATACAACACAAAAACAAGCCGATATTCGGCGTACAATTCCACCCTGAACGCATGAATAACGGCCATTTAATATACGAATACTTTGCTAAATTATTATAATTTCAAGTATTTATTTAAACAAGTAGTGTTTTGGCTTTTATTTAAGAGCTCTTTCCCATTCGCCAAAGTTTTTGCAAAATTCACTGTTATTTTGTGTACTTTTTATCATTTGATTATATACTTCGTTTGCTCGTGCGTTGGTTGATAAAAGCGATTTTAATCTTAATGAAATTTGAAATTTTTCATCACTTAAAAGTTTTTCATCGTGATCGGTTGCACTTTTATCCAAGTCGATAGCGGGATAGATGCGTTTTTTAGCTAAATCTGCAGATAAATATATTTGAGTAGTTGCGCAGGATTGTAGTTGTGCCATTAACTTTTTATCTAATTCGTTGTCGCTATCAAGTAGGCTAGTTATAATTGTAAGCGAACCACCCTCACGCGTGTTTCTACCCGAAAGGAATAATTTTTTACTTTCGATTATGGCGCAATGTTCTGCACTTTCACATTGTCTTTCGCGCAAAATAGTTTGAGAATAGTAAGCTTGAGTAAGCTTTGTTAATGAATTTAATAAAATTACAACCTTTTCGCCACATTCAACCAACCTTTTTGCATTCTTTAAAATCAAATCTAAAAGGCGTATTCGTTCGATCGAACCATCGTCGTAAGAGAAAGAATATAATTCATCTTGATTTAAAAATGCTGAAAATTCGGTTACGTCTTCAGGTTTTTCATCAACCAATATGCAAAGTAATTTTACCTTATCGTGTTGTACTTTTATTGACCTAGCAATACTTTTAATCAGGCCTGTTGCACCAGTTTTTGGGGGTGCAACTATCAATGAACGCGACCCCATACCTATCGGTGCATAAAATTCAATCGCACGAATAGTGTTATCTCTTTCATTATCCGCAATTAAACTTTGGTTTGGATAAGTTGCGTTAAGACGTTCAAATTCAGCGCTACGAATAAAATTATCAACGTTATAACCGTTAACCTTTATAACTTCGATTAACGAGAAATAACCGTTACTCGCGCTAAATAACGCGCTACCAATAATTTTGTCTCCCTCTTTTAAATCGTATGAAGAAAGAATTCCTTTTTCAACGTAAAAATAAAGTGGCTTGCCAAGATTTGATATATCACACAAATAAGCTTCATCGTTTGCAAAAAGTAAAATTCCATTTGCAAGAATTATTTGTTCAGGCTCACATCCAGTATCTCTAACTTCAACGTTTACTGGGGCTGAAACACCGTCGATATAATAATTTTTACTGTCAACGTCTTGCAAAGTAAAGGCGCGTCCGCCACCGAGCAAAGATGAAAAACGCTCTTTACATTCACTATCCGAAGAAATGTTATCTTCATTTATTGAGTTTTTGGGTTTTCTACCACGATTTGAATTTTTTTCAGTCCTTTTATTGCCCATTTGAATATCAAGGATTTCGTTAATCATTTCGCGCCCTTTTTTTGACTTTGGAACTCCCCCTAAAGAACGCAAAAGCAATCTTAAATCATAAATACTCATATTTTCCAACTCACTGGTTGTATAAATGCGTTTATCTGTCATTTTTTCACCTTTGTAAAATCAAATTTCGTTATCAATTGTTGTAAAATTAAAACTTACTATCGTCAACGTCGTAAACAACGCTTGTTTGTGGTAAACTAAGTATTTCAAAGGTTTGAGGAACTTTATTTACCTTTTCGTAGTAGGATAAAAATTCACTTTTGGGCGCAATATCAATATTGCTAGATTTTGTTTTGTAGTGCATAGGAATAATAATTTTGGGATTAATCGCTTTTACATATTCCTTTGCCATTTGTGAATCTATGGTGTATTTTCCGCCGATAGGAATTAATAAAAGGTCTATTCTCCCTAATTTTTTACAAAATTGCAAATCTAAATCTTGACCGATATCCCCTAAATGACAAACACTTACGCCATCTAGTTCAATTATGTAAACGTTATTATTTCCACGTTTTGCACCCAAAACCTCGTCGTGATAAGATGGTATTACTTTTAAAAAGTCAGGTAGTTTTTGAGTGCTTTTGTCAATTAAATATTTAAATTCTGTTTGAGTTAGCGTTGAATGATCGAAATGGTCGTGCGTAATTAAGCAATAATCGGCTTTTGTAAAATCTTGTGTATAGCCGATATCTCCAAATGGATCAATTATAAAAGAATAATCGTTAAATTGTAAAAAGAAAGTGGCGTGCCCTAAATATTTAATCTGCATAAATCCCCTCTTTAATTTAAAAACTGTTTTTTGGTAAACTTATAAACAATGATTATTGAAAGGTAATCACTAAATATAGTTTATTTTTTATCGAGCGTTGAAATTATTTGAAGTGCAACCTTAATTCCATCTGCTGCTGCACTTGTAATACCCCCTGCGTAACCTGCTCCTTCACCTGCAGGATAAAGACCTATAACGTTAACGCTTTGCAAACTTTCGTCACGCAAAATTCTAAGAGGCGATGACGTTCTACTTTCTACACCTGTAAACAACGCACCGTTTTCGCTAAAACCCTTTAAACGCTTGGCCATATCTATTGTAGCATCAATTAATGAATTTGTAAACGATTTTTTAAAAAATTCGTGCAATGGATAAAATTGCGTACCTATTTCATAGGTAGGTAGCACCCCATCGAATGCTGATGAGTTCTTTCTGTTAATAAAATCTCTGACGAGTTGAACGGGTGCTTTATAATTTGATCCACCCGCCACGAAGGCTTTTCTTTCAAGTTCACGCTGAAATCTTATGCCAGCAAGCGGATCGTCTGTACTATCGTAATCATTACGCGTAACCCTACAAACAAGGGCGCTGTTAGCGTTTAATCCATCGCGTTTATATTCGCTCATTCCATTTGTTACAACGCAACCTTCTTCGCTAGTAGCAGGCATTACGTATCCACCCGGACACATACAAAAGGTAAATACGTCTCTTTCCCCTGCGTGACTTACAAGTTTATAATCGGCTGATGGTAATAATTGATAGCTTTTTCCATATTGTGAGTAGCCTATGTGCTCTTGTAAATGTTCGATTCTAAATCCAACGGCAAAATCTTTACTTTCCATCATTACGCCTAACGCGTTTAATCTTTCAAAAGTATCACGAGCGCTATGCCCAACGGCTAGTACCACTTTATCGGTTAAAATTTCGTAATATTTTCCATCCTTTTGATATATAATTGAATTAATCTGCCCGTTTTTAATGATAAAATCGCTAACCTTTGCATCAAAAATAACTGTTGAGCCAAGCTTTATTATCTCATTTCGTATATTTTTTACAACTTTTGGAAGATTATCGCTACCAATATGGGGTTTTGATAAATAGGTTATTTCTTCTGGCGCACCGAATCTAACGAAGTCTTCTAAAACGAGTTTAATTCTTTCGTTATTAACTTGAGTATTAAGCTTTCCATCAGAAAAAGTGCCTGCCCCACCTTCGCCAAATTGAACGTTACACTCGGTATTAAGAATTGATTTTTTAAAGAAATTATTATTTGTTTGAGCGCGTTTTTCAACACAGCTACCTCTTTCAAGTAAGGTAACTTTAACACCGCTACGCGCTAAATAAAGTGCACAAAACAAACCGCAAGGTCCGCTACCTATAACTGTAACTTCGCCACTTACTTGAGTATATTCGTTTTTTTTAGGCGTAACGTCACTTAAAGAGTATTCTACGTTATAGGTAAAAAATACGTTACCTTTATCTCGAGCGTCGATTGATTTTTTAAGTATTTTAAAATACTTAATTTTATTTACGTTTACGCCCTTAATTTTTGAAACTTTATTTATTAGTAAACTTTCGTCTTCACCGATAGAAAGTTTAATTCCGTTAATTTTATCCATTTACGATGCTATCCTTTGCAATTCGCGCACTAGTAAACGCCCATTGTAAGTTGTAACCGCCACAGTCGCCGTCAACGTTTAGCGCTTCGCCTATTATATATAATCCACTAACCAACTTACTTTGCATAGTTTGAACGCAAATCTCGTTGGTATTAATACCACCTGCAGTTACTTGCGAACTTTCAAAGCCACAAGGCCCTTCAATTTTTAAATTAAAAGCTTTAATTGAGCGAACAATTTGTTCGATTTCTTGTTTTTTTGCTTGTTCTTGAGCATTAACTAAGCAATCTTTAAGCACGGCAAGCGATAATCTCGTTGGAAGTACCGAAACTAAAAGTTGTTCGTAAGTTAATCCGCCCGTGCATTTTTGACGTAATTTTAAAGCTAAATCTTCTTGTAAATAGGTTGGTAAAAACTCTATTTTTATACTTGGATTTTTTAATCCTTTTAAATATGCAGAAAGTGAAAAAATTGAATTACCGCTAACACCAAAATCGGTAAAAAGTATATCGCCTGCAAAAGAGACAACAAAATGCTCGTTTGTATAAAGAGAAACTTTTGCTTCCTGCTTAATACCTTTTAATCCACGTATTTTTTCTTTTTCAGTTTTTAATTGAACGAGTGATGGAGAAAGAGAAGTGATCGTGTGCCCTAAATTTTGAGCTAACGAATAACTCTTCCCGTCGGTTAAAAATCCTGCTCCACTCTTTCCGCCGAAAGCAAAAACAACTTTATCAGCGAAAAAAACTTCACCGTTTTGACATTCAATTACAAAATGCTCTTTTTTTCTAACGTTAGTTACGTAATGCTCTGTTTTAACCTCTACTCCTTGTTTATCAATTTCAAAACGCAACACGTCTAAAATTGCACCAGCAGTAAACGAAGCAGGATAAATTTTTTGCCCAATGCTATCCGTTAATAGCCCAAGTTTATCAAAATAATCGAGCAAATGAGTGTTTGTATAACGAGAGATAGCCTCAAAAGCAAAGTTTTTATCGCCGTGATAAAAATCAGCCGTTATAATTTTGTTTGTCAAATTACCCTGACCGTTACCCGTTGCTAAAATTTTTTTGCCAACACGCTTATTGCCTTCAAGCACTAATAAATTATCTTTTAATTTACCGCCAAGCATTGAAGCAAGGCATAATCCAGAAAATCCACCGCCTATAATAGCGACTGAATATTTTTTCATTGAAGCAATCATTTAATTTATCCTTTTATACGCTTTTAATTGACATATTTTTACAAATGTAATAAAATTATAGTGAAAAACAATTTTTCAATTAACGTTTAAATAAGGGGAAATATTATGGACAAAATTATTGATTATTTAAATTCCTATCCAAAATATACTTTAATATTAGTATTAACTTTATTAGTTTGCTTTATCATTATAGCACTAATTACAATTTTTTACAAGAAAAGCAAATCAATAAAATTAAATGAATTGCAAAAAAATCAAGAAAATGAACAAATTTCTTTAACTTTTAAAGAAAATTCAGAAAAAATTCAGCTACAAAACCCTAATTTTGTACAAAATGAAGATGAACCTAAAAATGTAGATGAAACAACTGAAAAAATTGAAAGTCAGCAAGAACACAACAATCTTTTATCAATAGAAGCGCCTACAAGCGAACCAATAATGCAAGATGCTTTAATTGAGAATAATAAGGAAAAAAATCAAAGCGAAAAAGTAGAAGAAACATTAGATATTCCTAATCCTCCGCAGGCGACCGAAGAAGAAGCCCCAACCACTACTCGTTACAATGGCAAATGGATTATTTACCAAGCAGAAGAAAGATACTTTGCCGATTTAAAAGCTTCAAACGGTGAGCTTATGCTTAGAACTGAAAGTTATGCCACTTTAAGCGGTATAAAAAGCGGTATTGAAACGCTTAAGAAAAATATTGAAAATGAAAACTTTGCAATTAGCTTAGATAAAAACGGTAACTTCGTATTTAAAATTTTCTCTACTTCAAAGCGACTATTATGTGTTGGAGAAGGTTACTCTTCACGCGAACAATGCGAAAAAGCTTTTAATTCGGTTAAAAGATTTTCAAAAACAGCAAAAATTATCGTTTATCGCGAAAGTGAATAATTTATAAAGTCTAATTTGCATAAACAAACTAAATAGCTTGCCTAAAAGGTGTGCCATATAAGATTTTTTCAAACGACATAAAAGACTAACGAAAAATTTTCGTTAGTCTTTTCATTTTTTCTTTTTCAAAACGCATAACTCAACTGTGTTAAGCATAGCCTTCTACACTATTTAAAATATGCTCAACAAAATACAACAACTCAACAAATTAAAATTTGATTAGCGCTTTTTATAAATCACAAGTTCGGGATTTTTGCCATTTTCCTCGTAAGTGCATACCAAAAGGAAATACATATTTGCGACTATACCAAAGCATCGGCCATCAAATTTACTTTCTAGCTGACTACCGAGATAGCTCTGCTTATCGTCAAGGAATTTTACTTTTTCACCATTAGGGAGAGTATATTCCATATTGATAAATTCACCTGGCAATACGTTTAAATTCTCTACCTTGGGTAATCCTTTGATATCTAAAAGCGTATTTAATTCGCGAATCAGCTGTTGCTTGAATTCTTCGAGCTTTTCTTTTCCAGCGATTTCGGCATATCTCTTCCAAATATCAAGTGAGTATTCACCGTCGGCATAGCACCATTTACAATATTTCTCGTTAAGTTTGCCATCGCTTTCTTTGGTACTATTACATTCATCAAGCGACCTACCACAGCTTTGGCAAATGAGTTCGCTCGGCAAACCAAGAAGCGCATTGATCGATACGTTAAACAGCTGTGAAAGTAGTTTAAGAGTATCTATGTTCGGTATCGTTTCACCAGTTTCCCATCTGGACACAGCCTGTCTTGTCACGAATATTTTTTCTGCAAGTTCCTCTTGTGAAAGTCCTTTTTTTGTTCTTAATTCGTAGATTATATCTTTTGTTTCCATAAAACCACCACCTTTTTTAGTTATGATTTTATTATACCACAGACTATAAACGTTGACAAGCAACTCGCTGTTGCTCTCTTCTATGCAAATTCTAACTTATCGGTGCATTTTTATATTAAAAATCAAACTTAAGTCAATGGGTTTTGGCTAAAAAAGAAAACTCGACTTTTCACAAGACGAGTTTTGTATTTTGTTCAATTAAAAACCCAATGGATAGATTGATAAACGTCAGGCTTTTAATTTTTATTAATTTTAAAAGGTATTATTGCAAATTGTACTTTTCTTTTATGCTTTCAAGTTCGTTAAGCCAAAGGGTGTAACAAGTATCACTTGGCATCATCCATTCAGTTGGCGAAAGTGACAACGCACCTATTTTAATACCGTCGGGCTGACAAGAACGCTTAAATTGTTGTGTAAAAAATCTTCTTATAAACAGTGCTAGCCAATTATAAATCGTTTGGCAATCATATTCGCCTTTAAAGGCATGAATTGCAAGATAAAATACTTTTGAAGGGGTAAAACCACATTTTATTAGATAAAACAAATAAAAATCGTTTAAAATATATGGTCCTACAGAATGTTCGGTAGGTTGAGTCATTTCACCGTTTTTGGAGGGCTTAAGCTCGGGACTGATAGGAGTTGATACTACGTCTTTTAAAATTTCGCCTATCTTACCGCCACGCCTTTCCGCCTCGTAAGAAACAATAGCTTGCATTAAAGTTTTTGGTACGCAAGAATTAACCGAATACATAGACATGTGGTCGCCGTTATAAGTTGACCAACCTAATGCAATTTCGCTCAAATCACCAGTTCCAACGACAATGCCGTTCACTTTATTTGCATAATCCATAAGAACTTGAGTTCTTTCACGTGCTTGAGAATTTTCATAAACGACGTTTGTGTTTTCAAAGTCGTGCTCTATGTCTTTAAAGTGTTGCAAAACGCTATCTTTAATGCTAATATCAAGAAAAGTACATTTAATTTCTTTTGCAAGTGCGTAAGAGTTGTTATAGGTGCGGTTGCTTGTACCAAAACAAGGCATAGTAATTGCAATTAAATCGCTTGACTTTAGCCCTGCAAGTTTTAAAGCTCTTTCGCAAACTAGAAGCGCACAGGTACTATCTAATCCACCAGATAAGCCTAATACTAGTTTTTTACTACCGATATGACTAATTCTCTTTGCTAGTCCATGCGCTTGAATTGTGAGTACTTCTTCACAGCGTTCATCACGCAAAAGTTTATCTTCGGGTACAAACGGAGAGCGTGAAAACTTTCTAACAAGTTCGAACCCATCGTTTGATAAAGAAAATTCAACAGTACGATAATTTATTTCACGTTTATATTTAAATTTTTTACTTCTTTCAAATTCAATAAATCTTAAATCGGTTTCACTAATTGCAATACCCTTTTCAAAAGGAAGACTTTCGGCAATGAGTTTACCAGCTTCAACAACCATATTGTGCCCGCCAAAAACCACCCTTGAAGTGCTTTCACCCCTACCTGCAGAAGAATAAACGTAAGTACATAAGCATTTTGAAGAATGCATTTGTACCATTTGCCTACGGTAAGACTTTTTGCCTATAACTTCGTTACTTGCAGATAAATTAGCTACTATAGTAGCTCCGTTAAGCGCGTGATTAACGGATGGCGCATTTGGAACCCACAAATCCTCGCAAATTTCACAAGCAACTTTCATTTCGGGCATTAACGAGTTTTGAAGAATAATATTATACCCAAAAGGTACTTTTCTACCTAAAAAGTCAACGTCAAAAACTACGTCATCCGGCTCGCAAAATAACCTTCTTTCATAAAACTCATTATAGTTAGGCAAATTTTTCTTAGGAATAATTGCAATAACTTCACCGTTAAATAACGCTGCAGCACAGTTATATAATCTGCTTGCGTAGCGGAAAGGAAATCCTACGAAAACAAGTATGTTTTTGCCAAGCGTTTCTTTTGCAATCTCTTGAACGCCAAGCGCAGATGCTTTAACTATAGTTTCATGCATCATCAAATCTCCTATAGAATAGGAAGATACGTTAAGTTCTGGAAAAACGGCAACTGATACGCCTTTTTTATAAGCAAGCTTTATAAGTTCAATCGTACTTTTAACGTTAAAAGCAACGTCGCCAACCCTAACTTCGTTGGTAAGCGCTGCAACTTTAACAAAACCGTTGTTTTCACAAGGAAGTGAGCGTGTTTCTTGATTAGAAGTTGCACTTGCAAAACTAACGCCCAAAGCGTTTGCCAATTTTTCGGCAGTTTTGGTTTTTATGCTAGCAATACCGCCAGAAAATAACTTATTAACCGTGCCCAAAGAAACACCCGATTTTTGTGATAATTCTTTCAATGTAATTCCGCGTTCTTTTTTTGCGCGTTTTAAAAATTCAATAGTTTCTATCATAATTTTATTTTACCATAAATTATAAACTTTTGTAAAGTAAATTATAAGCCAAATTTAATTTTAAAGTTAAAATTATAATTATCTATGCTTATACATTTATTTGACTTTTATAACTTTTTAATGTATAATAAAGAAAATTTTAAATGGGGATTTTACTTATGAAAATCGACGTTAATAAATATAAGGATTTTTATTTTGAAACAGCTTTAAAAATATTTAACACACCAAGCCCTACGGGCTATTATACGGAAATTGCAAGTCTTTTACAATCTTACGCAAAAGAGCTTGACGTTGAGTTTACGCGTACCAACAAGGGTTGCTTCATACTTACAAAAAAAGGTAAAAAGCAAAGTGCACTTGGTCTTGCTGCGCACGCAGATACCTTGGGCGCAATGGTAAGAAGTATTTCAGGCTGTGATTTACGATTTACTAAAATTGGCGGACCTATTTTATCAACTTACGATGGGGAATACTGTACCGTTATCACTCGCGACGGTAAAAAATACAGCGGTACTTTTTTATCAACTAGCCCATCAAAACACGTTTATACCGATTGCGATACTATCGCACATACCGAAGAAAATATGATAGTAAGGCTAGACGAAGTAGTAAATTCTCCAGCTGACGTTAAAAAATTAGGCATTCAAAGCGGAGATTATATAGCTTTAGATCCAAAAACCACAATAACTGAATCTGGCTTTTTAAAATCACGATTTATTGATGATAAAGCAAGCGTAGTTGCTCTTTTAACTGTTTTAAAGATTTTAAAAGACAACGATATTACCCCCAAATATACTCTAAAAATGCTTATTACTATGTATGAAGAAGTTGGACACGGAGCAAGTTATATTCCCGAAAACATTACGAAAATGCTTTGCGTTGATATGGGTTGTATTGGTAAAGATTTAAACTGCAACGAGCATCAAGTAAGTATTTGCGCTAAGGATTCACACGGCCCTTACGATTACGATTTTACCACTAACCTTATAAATCTTGCAAAAGAAAACGGTTTAAATTACGCGGTTGACGTTTATCCCTATTACGGCTCGGACGTTGGCGCAATGTGGTCGGCAGGTCACGATATTCCGGGCGCGCTTATTGGAACGGGAGTTCACGCTTCACACGGTATGGAACGTACTCATTTTGACGGTATTCAAAATACTATTTCGTTAATATTATTATATATTGGATTATAATTTTACAAAAAAGTTAAAATAGCTAATAAACAAAAGGTCTTTGCTAAAATTTGCAAAAGACCTTTTTTATATGAAATTATAAATTATTTTATGCTTTCAGCTATTGCTACAAGCTTTCTTAATCTATGATTTAAACAACTTTTTGAAAGGTTTAAATGCTCGGCAAGGTCCGAAAGGGGAAAATCGCTAAACTTAAGCCTTGCTTTAGCAGTTTTTTCAAGTTCTGGTGAAAGAGTTTCAAGACCTATGGTCTCTGAAATAACACGAATTGCTTGGCATTGCTTCAAACTAGCTTCAACCTGTTTGTTAACGTTAGAAATTTCACAGTTTGTTATGCGATTAGTATTATTTTTAACCTCGCGAAGTACTACTAAATCTGAAAACTCCAACACCCCAGCATTTGCTCCCATAAAAGCAAGCAAGTCTTTAATTTCTTCGTGTTGTTTAAAGTAAACAACGTAATTATTTTTGCGCTCGGTTAATTTTGGTAAAAAACCAACTGAAACCAAAACTGCAGTAAAATGTTGAGCGGTTAAATATTTAGAAAAAACAAACTCTAAATGATAACCTGTGGTTGAAGCTTTGGTAGTACTATCAGGCACGGTAAGCGAACCGCCACCCATAAACGCCCCCCTAACGTAGGCACGCTTGCAACAATCGTTTTCAACCAAATATTCATCGGGTTCTAAGGCTATGGTAAGTTCGCCCTCATCAATCTTTATAATACCTAAATCTATAAGTATTCTTAGGCTATTCTCATCAACTACAGAATAACCTATAATACTGTTTTTACCCATTGTAAAAATTGGGTGACAATTATAAAGTTCTTGAGTAAGAGTTGCAAAATAATCCAAACACTCACTGCTTGCTGAAGAAACGCTAAAACCGTAAGTGTTCTTTTTAACCTCGATACTACCTGCCGTGCGAATAAATGCAGAGAGCACAGCTGTTTTACAACAGGCGTTTGAATATGAAATTTTACACAATTCTTTCTTTATTCTTTCGTTTAAATGGCTCATCTTCGCTCCTTAAACTGCGAAAAACGCAACTTCGGCATTCTATTCTCAACGTTGTGAATGCGCGATAAAGGAAAATTAATTCTTGAAAAAAGATCGTCAGCAAGAGCTGTATCACCTATACGAGATGGGGAATGAGCATCCGAATCGATAACAAAATTAACGTTGGTTTTATCAATTATATTTTGCCATTCTTCATCACTTAAATGAACTTTTTTAGTATTTATTTCAAGATACGTTCCGTAATCTTCTAAACATTTAGCAACTTCTAAACTATCGGCATAGCACAAAAAATTAAGATGTGTTAAAATATCGATAGGATTGTTTTTAATTGCATTTATATATGCTTTAGTGTTGTTTGATATTAATGATTGCGAAGGATTTTTTCTTAAAGCTGAAGTAACTAAATTTCCACCAAAAAGTTGAAAATAATCATTAAACTTATGATAGAATACTGCTCTGTGAACGCCGGCAAGAAAAATGTCTATTTTATCGTAATCGCACTCTTTTAAATCAGTTTTACCACTTAAGCCTATTATATTTGCTTCTATTCCAAGTAAAACTTTAACTCCCGTTTTCTCTTGGGCAAAAGTACAGTCATTACGCATTTTATTAAGTTTTTTTCTACTCATACCAAAAAACGGATGATTAAAACCGTGATCGGTTATAGCAATTCCGTTAAGACCTTTCTCTTTTGCGCTAACGGCATTATCTAAAATACTTCCCTTACCGTGACTATATTTGGTATGTGTATGAAAATCAAAATTAATCATCAAATTTTCCTATAAATCGTAATTCTTCTTTAAGTTTTATCTTTTGCGTATTATATACGCGCTCTTTAATAAAGTTAATAAGTTTATAAATATCGCTTGATTTTTGTCCGTTATTTATTATAAAATTCGCATGCTTTTCTGAAACCGTTGCACCGCCTATGGAACACCCCTTTAAACCTGCCTGGTCGATTACCTTTCCGGCAAAGTAACCATCGTTTAAAAATACCGAGCCACAGCTTTTACCTAGTGGCTGACTGCTCTTTCTTAGTTTTTTAAAGCGCTCTTTTTTGCTCTCAATTACGTCAATCTCGCTGGGTTTTAGTAAAAATGCTACCGAAGATATAATTTGACTTTTATTTTTATCAAAAATACTGGTGCGATAACCAAATTCACATTGATCGTTATTAAAAACACCTTTATTGGTAATTACGTATGCAACGTATTCACTAATACTTTTTGAAAAACAGCCTGCGTTCATACAAACTGCGCCACCTATAGTTGCCGGTATTCCCTCGGTAAATTCTAACCCGCCTAAGCAGTTTAGCTCTGCACTTTCGCGCAGTTTTGATAATGGCAATCCACATTCCGCAACGATTAACGACCCCGTAAAACGCATTTTTGCCATATTTTTGGTATTTATAACAACGCCGTCATATCCATAATCAGAAAATAAAACGTTTGAACCGTTACCGATGGCAACGTATTCAAGATTTGTGTTTGTTACAATCTTTAACTCATTATGATTTTTAGGAAAAACCATAATTTTAGTATTGCCACCCGTTTTATAAGTCCCGTATTGTTTTAAACTTTCGTTTATTTTATATTCTATACCATATTTATCGAGCATAGCAATATATTCATTCATAAACTTCATCTCCTATTTTACACTAAATAATAGTTTATTTCAATCGTTTTAGCGCGTTTTTTATACTTTGAGCATTCGTTTGATAATTTTTACACATATTTTTTAAATTTTTAAGTTGTTCGCTACTTAAAAGTGGATAAGTTGTATATTCTGGCTTACTTACGCTAAAAATATTTAGAAGCGAATTGCAAGCACTACTATATCCGCTAGCTGTGAGCATGCCTATATTTTCAAGTGCCCCATCTTGTTTACAACGCGATAACAAATAACTAACAAATTTTTTGCTTTCTTCATAGTTTTTTTTATTTGAAATTACTGATATATACTGATTTAAATCGTTAAACATCCAAAGTTGTTTAATTTCTACTTCAATCCCCTTATTTTGCAGTCTAAACAAATCACGCTGAGTGCCAAGAAGTGCGTAATTTTTATTTCCGTAAAAATTATAAATTGCATCGGTCGATTTGTATTCTCCAACAATGGGGATTTTTATATCCTCAATATAATATGCAAGCGCGCTTAAAGCATATTCCTGCTCGGAAATTATAACTCCATTTATATTTTGCCCTTTTCGTGATATAAGCAAATATCCGCCCTTACACCAGCACTCAGCATAATTGTTATTTTCTATTTCAACAAGTTTGTCATAAGGTAAATCAAGGCCTGCGGAATATGAAATTAAATCGGGATAGATATTTTTATTAAAATTTTCGATTGCGCTAGTAGGCGTGTGCTTTGTTACCCTTACCACCGTATCTGTAACTTTGCTAAACTCTTTAGCAACGCCCTTTAAAAAGGCACTTCGCGAGCCGATACCACCTTCTATCATATCAAGATGCCAAATTTCTAAGCTTTTTAAATTTGTAGTCGATAATTTTTCCCCATTTTTAAAATGTGGATATATTATAAGCGACAATATGCTTGTTACCGACAAAAAAGAGCATAAAAAAATAAAGAGTACTTTTCTCATAGGTTAATATATGAGAAAAATACCCTTTAAATGTTATTTAAATTAATTTTTTATAAAATATCTAAATTTTTCTTGAAGATACGCCTAAAATCTGGAGCTGCATTCATAGCATCCTTAATTTCAAGAGTTGCTTCGCCTACAAGTTCAGTTTTCATAATAACTGAATCACCTAAAACGTCACAATTGATACCCGCTACGCAACTTGCCATACTTCTATCTAAGCTTTCAGCAATACGAAGAATAATACCAAGTTTTCTAACGATTTCAACGTCAGTTTCGTTTAAATAATCTTTATACTTAACTAATTCACTTATAGAGAAGTCGTCATTTTTGTGAACGGCAACAACTTGTGATGCTAAAACGATTTCACGATGAGTTACGCCGTAAATTGCTGAATTTAAAACGATATAACTGCTATGCTTTTGATAGTCGTAATACTTAATACTAGTGCCCGCGTCGTGCAAATAAGCTGCAATTTTTAAAATTCTTAAGTATTGACGTGGGAATTTGTGTAATACGCGTAATTGCTTGAATAGTTGAACTGAAATATTAAGAACTTGCTCTACGTGCTTTTCGTTACAGCCATAATATTTAGTTAAAGTTTTTAAACTATAGGTTAAAACGTCGCTTACAGGTTTTTCAACGGTTAAAGGCATTGCATAATTAAACATAATACCTTCGCGTAATCCGTTACCAGAAATAATTATTTCGTTAAAGTTTTTATACTTTATAAATGAGTGAACGGCAGCTAACGCGCTTGGTAAAATGTCTGCCCTTGTTGAAGATACGCCCTTAATTCTTTTCTTTTTATCTAGGTCAAGCCCTTTTAAAGTATTGTAAATCATATCGTAATCTTCAGTTGGGATATGATAATTATGAACTATTGAATATGGGCTCTTTTTCATAACTTTGCTGATGCGAGCTAAACTTCTACAAGAACCACCAACGCCGATAAGTTGTGCATCTTCATCAATTTCATCAAGCCAAGAAATTTTCTTAAGTTGTTCGGTGAAGAATTCTTCAATTTTTGAAGCTTGTTCTTCTGGCTTTAATCCGTCGTTTGCAAAAAGTTCGGTTAAAGTTACCGCACCAAACGGTAAAGTTTCGTAATGAAGAAGGTTTCTTCTATTATAATAAATAAGTTTAGTTGAGCCACCACCGATTTCAATGATAACGCCTTTTGGTATATCCATAGTATTAATAACGCCACGGTATACGTAAAGTGCTTCTTCTTCGGCAGATAAAACTTTTAGTTTAATACCGCAAGTAGTAGCAACTTCATCTAAAAAGCTTCTTTGGTTCTTTGCACGACGAACGGCTGCAGTTGCAACCGCAATAATACGGTCGATACCGTGCGCATCACAAAGCCTGCGGAACATTTTTAAAGTTTTTAATGTTTCTTGAATGCGTTGTACCTTTAAAAACCCGTCGCGTTCCATATCTTTGCCAAGACGCACGCTTTCCTTTATTTGATCAACTACGATAAAGTGCCCGTCACCTAGCATTTGAACAATTACTAATCTCGCTGTGTTCGACCCAAGGTCGATAATGCCAATTTTTTCCACTGCTATATTCGCCTCTCGCTTTAAAATCTTTTTTAGTACATAAAAATCAAAGTCAATCTTTATCCAACTATATTATATCATACTTTTAAAAAATTTTAAAGGGGGTTTTAACTTTTTTGTGCAATTTTTTTAAATAAATTTTTTTATTAGTTAAACACACTAATTTTTCGTGCGTAAATCTAAATAAAAATATTAAAAAATAGTGCTTATAGGGCTATTTTTAGCACTTTTATATGCATTTTTATTAAATATACAAAATGCACAAATGATTGAGTAAAAAAAAAGAAAAAATAATTTTTTTACACCT
>JAZNFS010000036.1:0-3668 GCA_045589175.1 Christensenellaceae bacterium | reverse complement strand
TTTTTAAAAACCAGTTAACGTCGTATTTTCTTTTTATAAATTTTATAATTAATTTTTGAAATACCACTTTTTGTTTTCGATAATAAGTTCTATCGTAAGAATCACATTTATCGCCAACCGTTCTTTTAAAAAATTTTTGCTCAATAAGAATACGTTCTTCATCGCTAAATTCCCCTATTATCTCTTCAATAATACGTTTTAGCTTTAATAAGCGCTTTTTTTGATCATTGATTTGTAAAATCTTTTCAACTTGTTCAACTGTTCTGTTGCTGTTAGCAAAAGATACCATCGCTTTATAATAGGCCAATTTATCCATTCCGTTTAAAACACTTTGAAAAGATGGATAGCAATATAAAAGTGTATTAACAACGTTCTCCATCTAAACAATTCCCCCTTTGTTTTTTATTGACTTCTCGCCTCGTCATACCCCCATTATATACCGAAATTTCTAAAATGCAATAGTACACTGACACTTTTTTTCAATTTTTTACAAAATTATTTTAACACCCCCTTTATTTAGCGCAATTTGGGTAATATTTTTAGTTCGACAAGCAAATATTTTAGAACATTTGTTCGCATTTATTATAACATAGGATTTTTAATTTTGCAATAGTATACTGACACAAAATTTTATGTTTTTCAAAAATATTTTTTTGCATAGACGAATAATACAAATTAATTTTAATTAAAGAAGAAAATAACCCTTACCTATCCTACAAAATTGTATTTTTATATCATACACAAAAAAACGACGGATTAATTTCCGTCGTTTTTTAGTTATACAATTTTGTTAAATCATTTTCCTACAAATTTTTCTGCAAGCTTTTGCGCTGCAAGTTTTGTTTCGTCAAGCTCAACCCATATTGCCGGACGAATTACTCGATTAGTTGCGTTAACATAATAACCGTTATAAGATATGGCTCCATCTGTTCCAACGTAGCTAACATTTGCCCCATAATTACCAAGAGTACGCAATAGCCAGTAAGCGTTAGCTCCAGTAGCACCGTTTTGTATTGCGTATGGGGTTGCCCTACATACTCTAGTTGAATTGCTTGCAAAATATGCAAGGGCTTCAGGTATGCTTAATAAAAATACCTTGTCCTGCGTTGGATTACCACAATCGGTTGAAAAGTTAGGATTTCTATCGGCAGAAAGATTAACAGTAAGAATTCTATCTTTATCGTTTACAGCATTTTTATCGCTTAAAAAGGCTGTTTGAACAAAATCTTCATTAAGCCATTTTCTAAGCGAACATTTTTCCCAAGTAGTATAATCGTTAACATTGTGATACTGCTTACAATCTATACCCTCTTTTGCTAATAAAAGCGCTTTTGTACCTTGAATATCAAGCACTTGCCACTCAATAGGAGCTTTACTTATAGCGTATCCTTTTGGATAATAACCAAAGTTAACAATAGAGCCAATTTTAATATTTTTAAATTTATCGTAATCTTGCAACAATCTTTGCCCAAGCGAACTGCGTTTTAACAATTCTCTCATTTGTGCGCTTGAAAGTTGGCTATTTAAAGCTTCGTGTTCGGCTTTAACCTTTTCGTAATCTCTACAAACCAATTCATAAGATACATATTTGCCCTTACTCTTTAGCAAGTTGCTAATTTTATCCTCATTTGAATTAATCACGTTTTCAATTAATTTAATTTCACGAGATAAGTCGCTTTTTGCTTTTATGGCAAATACTCCAAGCTTACTCTTTTTAGCGTTACGCTCTTCGATTTCTTGTTTTCCGTCATTTATCTGCGAGCGATATAAGTTTATTTGATTTTCAATCGAATGCCACTTATTTTTTAATTCTTCTAGCTTATTAAGTTCAATAGTCAACTCGTTTAAACGCTTTTGATTGTTTTGTACGCCTGCTTTTTCCAATTTTTGAAGCTGACCTATTAAGGTATAAGCAGTAAGTTCTGCCTCTGTTTCTCGTGCTTTTTTGCGCCTTTCTTCGATAGCAGGTGTTTGTCTTTTAACAATATCTAAGCATTTTTTTCTATCAGCTTCGCCGGCTAAAAGTAAATACTTTTGAAATTCTGGCAGGCTGTTTAACGCAATATCTGAATTTACTATATTTTCGGCACTAGTCGATTTTGTTTTTATTAAACAAATATTTAAATAAATTTCAGGGTCTTGTTCATTTTCAGTAGTTATTACCGAAATTAATTGCTCTGCTAAGCTAAAGTTTTCACCTTTTATTGCCTTTTCAACTGTTTTTAATAGAATTTTTTTATATTCAACGATATTACCAGTTGAATAACTTAATATATTTTTGATAAGTCCACAATAATTTGGCTTAAAATTGGCGTTTATGTATTTTATTGCTTCGCATATTCTTTGTTCAGGGTTAACGCTATATTTTAAAAGTTCTTTAAATATTTCAAGTGCTTTTTCAACGTCTTGTTTATACGAGATAGTTGTTTTAAATAGTTTTTCTAATGCTTCAACGTTTCCATTATCCACCGTCATAACGTTGTTTAAACACTCTATAATATTGTCGTTATCATTACAACCGTTTACGTAACTTAAATTATAATCGATATATCTATCAACTTCGCTTGCGTTTAAGGTTTTTAAAAGCAAGCAAAAGGCTTTGTAATTGTGCTTTTTAATTGCCTTCTCAAAAGCAAGATTTATTTGTGCTGTTCTACCTTCATACTCAAAAGGTAAAATGGTTTTTAGCAAAGCTTCGGCTATATTATCTTCAAACTCTAAAGAGTAAAGCTTGTTTAAGATATTTGCCGAGTTTTCCTTTGCCGAATTTAATATCGCTTTTTCAAGTAATGCTAAATCTGCTTGCACTACTGTTGTCGCCGGCGATTTTTTATACTTTATTTGTAGCGATTTGTATATAGCCTCTCCGCTGTTTGGGTTTTCTATTAATACTTCGTTTAAAAGCTTTTCAGCTTCACTAAACATATTTTCGCTCAAGTAGGTATCAACTAGGCTTAACTTTTGCGCGTCGTTTATACTCGTTTGAACGCTATTAGCCCCAAGCTCGCGCGTTTGTATTTGGTTTACTTCAAGGCTGGTTGCCTTTTTAGATATTTCGCCACCCTTAATTTCAACGCGTTTTAACTTTTTATTTTTATTATAATCTTCAATAATGCCCTTAATATGCCTTACTAAAGTTAGCGAAAAGGTTACGTCTTCGTAGTTTAAACATTGTT
The DNA here is from genome assembly GCA_045589175.1 of Christensenellaceae bacterium. Taxonomy (GTDB): domain Bacteria; phylum Bacillota; class Clostridia; order Christensenellales; family Borkfalkiaceae; genus HGM11416. Next base: position 492 of record JAZNFS010000036.1, on the reverse strand, counting down.
TTGAGCTTAATACCTTTGGTAGCTCGCCAACGTTTATATCTTTATATACTACTACTAAGCTATTTTTGTGTTTTTCACCAGTTTCAATACGCGACAAATATCTTCGCCATTCGTTCTTTATCCAAGGCGCACTAAAGTATTCTACCTTTTCGCCAAATACTATCATTACTTTCGCTGTTTTTATTGCGTTGTAAATATACGGTTCGTATTGTTCGCTAATTTTATTTCTTAAACTTATTCTACTAAAAAATACTTTTAGCCCTTCGGCTGTTAAAAGGTTGTATAAATCTTGTGCGTCAATACTGTCTTGCGTTCTTTCTATTCCATTATCGCGGTCGCTATCTTTAAATGATATAAATACGTCGTACTCAGGCTCTTTACTAGCCTTTTCAAGCCATTCAAGGCGTACTTTTTCAATATATTCAGCTTGTTTTTTATAACTTTGCGCAATATCGTTAGGCGCTAAGGAAATTGCTTTTTGTACTTCTTTGC
>JAZNFS010000035.1:0-17406 GCA_045589175.1 Christensenellaceae bacterium | reverse complement strand
GTGATAGCAGCAGTTAAAGTAGTTTTACCGTGGTCAACGTGGCCGATTGTACCTACGTTTACGTGGGTTTTACTTCTGTCAAATTTAGCCTTTGCCATAATTGTGTTTCCTCCAAAAAATTGTTTGTTTTTAATATTTTTTATTTTTTTTATTTTTTAACGCTTTGTGTTTTGCGTTAGTTCTAATTTTTTATGACTTACTTAGTCGTTTTTGTTGTTGCCAACAATTTTTTCAGCTATGCTCTTTGGTACTTGAGCATAGTGTGAGAACTGCATAGTGTAGTTACCTCTACCTTGAGTTCTTGAACGAAGGTCGGTTGCATAACCAAACATTTCAGAAAGTGGAATGTCGGCGTTGATAATCTTTGAACCGTTTCTATCATCAGTTCCTGTGATGTTACCACGACGAGAAGTTACGTTACCCATAACGTCGCCAAAGTAATCCTCAGGAAGAACAACTTCAACCTTCATAACGGGTTCAAGAATAACTGGGTTAGCCTTAGAAGCACCGTCTTTAAATGCCATAGAACCTGCGATCTTGAAGGCAATTTCAGATGAGTCAACTTCGTGGAAGCTACCGTCGTAAACGGTTGCCTTAAAGTCAACAACTTCATAACCTGCAACGATACCGTTCTTTGCAGCTTCTTCGATACCACGTCTAACTGGATCGATATATTCCTTAGGAATGCTACCACCAACAGTAACGTCTTCGAATTGGAATCCGCTACCTGGTTCAAGAGGTTCAAGTCTAACTTTACAATGTCCGTATTGACCTTTACCGCCTGATTGACGCTTATACATACCTTCAGCTTCAACAGCCTTACGGAATGTTTCTCTGTAAGCAACTTGTGGTTTACCTACCGTTGCCTCTACTTTGGATTCACGAAGAAGTCTATCAACGATAATTTCAAGGTGAAGTTCGCCCATGCCGGCAATAATTGTTTGACCTGTTTCTTTATCTGTATAAGTTTTGAACGTTGGATCTTCTTCAGCTAACTTGATTAAAGCTAAAGTCATCTTTTCTTGACCGGCTTTAGTCTTTGGTTCAATAGCTACCCTGATAACTGGTTCAGGGAATTCCATTTGTTCAAGGATAATAGGTGCAGCTTCTGTACAAAGAGTATCACCTGTAGTAGTATCTTTTAAACCTACGATAGCACAAATATCACCTGCATAAATTTCATCAACTTCTTCACGATGGTTAGCGTGCATACGTACTAAACGACCAACTCTTTCTTTCTTGCCCTTAGTACTGTTATATACGTAAGAACCAGAAACTAATTTACCAGAATAACATCTAAAGAATGCTAACTTTCCGTATGGATCGGCAACAATCTTGAATGCAAGACCAGCAAATGGTTCGTTGTCTGAAGTTTTTCTAATTTCTTCATCACCCTTTCTGTTAACGCCAACAACGCTGTTAACGTCAAGTGGGCTTGGAAGATAATCAACGATAGCATCAAGTAAGTGTTGTACACCTTTGTTACGGTAACTTGAACCACATAATACAGGTGTTGCTTTCATTGCTAAAGTTGCTTTACGAATGCCTGATTTAATTTCTTCAACGGTAAGTTGTTCACCTTCAAGATATTTCATCATTACTTCGTCATCTTGTTCAGCTGCAACGTCTAAAAGTTGTGATCTGTAAAGTTCAGCATCTTCTAAATATTCAGCAGGAACGTCGATTATATCAACGTCTTTACCTAAATCGTCTTTATAGATAATAGCGTTGAATTTAACAAGGTCGATTATACCCTTAAAATCATCTTCCTTACCGATAGGTAAAACAAGTGGAAGTGGATTAGTGTGTAATCTTTCTTTCATCATTTCAACAGCACCAAAGAAGTTAGCACCGTTGATATCCATTTTGTTAATATATGCAATACGTGGAACGTGATACTTATCAGCTTGACGCCATACAGTTTCACTTTGTGGTTCAACACCACCCTTCGCACAGAAAGTTGCAACAGCACCGTCTAGTACGCGAAGAGATCTTTCAACTTCAACTGTAAAGTCAACGTGACCTGGTGTATCGATAACGTTAATACGATTACCTCTCCATTCACAAGTAGTACATGCACTGGCAATAGTAATACCTCTTTCTTGTTCTTGTACCATGAAGTCCATAGTAGCAGAACCATCGTGAGTTTCACCTAATTTGTGAGTTTTACCAGTGTAGAAAAGAATTCTTTCAGTAGTAGTGGTCTTACCGGCGTCGATATGCGCCATAATACCAATATTTCGAGTATTTAATAGGTCAAATTCTCTTGGCATATTAAACTCCTATTACCAACGGAAGTGTGCAAACGCTTTGTTTGCTTCCGCCATTCTATGAACGTCGTCTTTCTTCTTAACAGCACCACCAACACCGTTGTAAGCATCGATAAGTTCGTTAGCAAGTCTTGCAGCCATATCTCTGTCATTTCTGTTTCTTGAATAAAGAACAATCCAACGAATTGCAAGTGTTTGTCTTCTATCAGGTCTGATTTCAATTGGAACTTGGTAGTTAGAACCACCTACACGTCTTGCTTTTACTTCTAGTAAAGGTTTAACGTTTTCAAGTGCTTGGTTAAAGATCTCCATTGGTTCTTGACCAAGTTTTTCTTTCATAATATCGAACGCTTCGTATACAATACTTTGCGCCGTACCCTTCTTACCATCTAACATGATTTGGTTGATAAGTTTAGTTACAACCTTGCTACCGTAGATTGGATCGGGTAATACGTCTCTTTTTGGGACGCCTCCTCTTCTTGGCATATTTAATTCCTCCTTTAATTTGTTAGGGCTTTGCCCTTTAGTACAGCTATCGCAATTTAATGCGAACCTTCTGCCTTACGGCATACTGCCTACTTTTATCGGGCTGTAAAGATAATTTCCGAATAAGTAGGGGTTAATTAAAAATTATTTAGGACGTTTTGCGCCGTATTTACTACGTGATTGTTTACGCTTTGCAACGCCTGCGGTATCAAGAGTACCACGAATGATGTGATATCTTACACCAGGTAAATCTCTTACCCTGCCGCCACGAATAAGAACTGAACTGTGTTCTTGTAAGTTGTGACCTTCGCCAGGGATATAAACAGTACCTTCTTGCTTGTTCGTTAAACGAACTCTCGCAATCTTACGTAAAGCCGAGTTAGGCTTCTTTGGTGCAGTGGTAGTAACTGAAAGACATACACCACGTCTTTGAGGACAACTATCCATGATAGGTGATTTGCTTTTCTTAACTGCCGTTGTTCTGCCTTGTTTAATTAACTGGTTAATTGTTGGCATTTTTTACCTCCTTTTAATATTCGGAATATCTTTTTTTACCCGCTAGCAAATAATAATTATTTGCCACACGCGTTAAAGAAGCAATTTTTTTAAGTTGGCGACTTTTTATCGCCGCCAACTAAATAATTTTAACATTTTTTTATATATAAGTCAAATATTTTATCGACTTATTGCAGAAAATTACTCGTCATCATCTTCCACTTCTACAACTTCAGGCTCATTTTGAGCAATTAGTTGTGGATTTAGACTCTTATAATCTCTTACGCCCGTACCTGCAGGAATAAGTTTACCGATAATAACGTTTTCTTTTAACCCTACTAATGGGTCAACTTTATTCTTAATTGCAGCCTCAGTTAAAACTTTTGCAGTTTCTTGGAATGATGCTGCAGATAAGAAGCTTTCGGTTGCAAGAGCTGCTTTAGTAATACCTAATAATACTCTCTTTGCAGTTGCTGGCTTTCCACCGTTTTCAAGAACTTTCTTATTTTCTTCTTCAAAACGGAATATATCAACGTATTCGCCAGGTAACAAATCGGTATCACCACAGTTTTCAACCCTTACCTTACGAAGCATTTGACGAACGATAACTTCAACGTGTTTATCGTTAATATCAACGCCTTGTGAGCGATAAACTGATTGTACTTCACGTAAAATATAATCTTGAACTGGATTTGGTCCGCTTGTTTTTAAGATATCTTGTGGATAAACAGAACCGCCTGTTAATACCTTACCAACTTCAATGCGTTCGCCATCTTTAACGCGAAGTTCAGCACTAAATGGAATTGCATAATCTTTAACAGTATCGTCGTCCGCCTTTACGATTACGTGACGTAAGTTATCGTGTTCTTCAATAGATACAACACCTGAAACTTCGCATACGATAGCTTGACCCTTTGGCTTTCTAGCTTCAAATAATTCTTCAACTCTAGGAAGACCTTGTGTGATGTCGCCCGTTGATGCAATACCACCAGTGTGGAATGTTCTCATTGTAAGCTGAGTACCAGGTTCACCGATTGATTGAGCAGCAATAATACCTACTGATTCGCCTGCATTAACAACTTGGTTGTTCGTGCTCATGTTTTTACCGTAACATTTTGCACAAACGCCGTTTTTAGCACGACAAGTAAATACGCTTCTAATTAAAACAGATTCAATACCTGCTTTAACCACTGCTTTTGCTTGTTCTTCAGTAATCATAGTATCGGCAGGAATAATTTCGTTACCTTCACTGTCACAAACAGCGTCAATCGTATATCTACCGATAATTCTATCTTCAAGTTTTTCTATAATACCACCCTTATAGTCGCGAATAGCAGAAACTACCATTCCCTTTGGCTTTTCGCCAAGAGTAGCAAAACAGTCTTCATCACGAACGATAACGTGGTGAGCTACGTCAACCAAACGACGAGTTAAGTAACCAGAGTCGGCTGTTTTTAACGCCGTATCGGCAAGACCTTTACGACCACCGTGTGATGAAATAAAGTATTCAAGTACTGTTAAACCTTCACGGAATGAAGACTTAACTGGTATTTCAATGATTTTACCGTTAGGGTTAGTCATAAGACCACGCATACCGGCAAGTTGCTTAATTTGGTCGATAGACCCACGCGCGCCTGAGTCAGCCATCATCCAAATTGGGTTAAACTTTTCAAGCTTTTGTTTTAATAGTCCTTCAACGTTTTTAGTAACGCCTTGCCATACCTTAACTACTTCGTTATATCTTTCGTTATCGGTAATAAAACCTTTCTTATATAGGTCTTCAATAGCGATTACTTCTTCTTCTGCAGCCGAAACGTAATCTTTCTTAGTTTCAGGAACGTGCATATCGAATGCACTAGTAGTGATAGAACCTACTGTTGAATATCTATAACCTAAATTTTTAATATTATCTAAAGTGTTTGCAGCGCAAACTGAACCTTTAATTCTAAAGCATGCGTCAACAATCTTTTTAAGTTGACCTTTACCAACTAAACCGTCGATTTCAAGTTTGATATAATCTTCAGCAGTTTCTCTCTTTGTAAAGCCTAAATCTTGAGGAATAATTCCGTTAAAGATTAGTTTACCCACGGTAGTTTTAATTATACCGGTAACTTCGCCGTAAGGAGTATCTTTTACAGTTCTTCTTACGCGAATTTCATCTTGTAAAGAAATAGTTTTTGTTTGATAAGCCATTAAAGCTTCTTCTTCACTTGAATAAACACCTGCTTTGTAAAGATCACCGTTTTCATCTGAAACGTATCTGTCGTCGTAAGTTGAGCAGTCAAGACTTTCGTTAACTAAATTACCGTTTTCGTCTTTTAATCTATCGCGATAACGCTTACCGTCTTCTCTACGAACGATGGTTAGATAGTAACAACCTAATACCATATCTTGAGAAGGTGACATAACGGGCTTACCGTCTGAAAGTTTTAAGATATTGTTTGAAGAAAGCATTAAAAATCTTGCTTCTGCTTGTGCTTCAATTGATAATGGTACGTGAACAGCCATTTGGTCGCCGTCGAAGTCGGCGTTGAAAGCGCCACAAACAAGTGGGTGAAGCTTAATTGCTCTACCGTCGATTAAAACAGGTTCAAACGCTTGAATTGATAATCTGTGAAGAGTTGGAGCACGGTTAAGCATAACTGGGTGATCCTTGATAACTTCTTCTAAAATATCCCAAACGATAGGATTCATTCTTTCTACCGTTCTCTTTGCGCTCTTAATATTGTGGCTCTTACCTGATTCAACAAGTTTTTTCATTACGAAAGGCTTGAATAATTCAATAGCCATTTCTTTTGGTAAACCACATTGATAAATTTTTAATTCAGGGCCAACTACGATAACCGAACGACCAGAATAGTCAACACGTTTACCTAGTAGGTTTTGACGGAAACGACCTTGTTTACCGCGTAGCATACCTGATAAAGATTTTAAATCTCTATTACCAGGTCCGCTTACAGCTTTACCTCTTCTACCGTTATCGATAAGAGCGTCAACGGCTTCTTGAAGCATTCTCTTTTCGTTTCTGATAATGATAACAGGAGTACCTAATTCCATTAATTTTTTCAAACGGTTGTTACGGTTAATAACCTTTCTGTATAGGTCGTTAAGGTCAGAAGTAGCGTATCTACCGCCATCTAACGGTACCATAGGACGAAGTTCTGGTGGAATAACTGGTAAAACGTCTAAAACCATCCATTCAGGGCGATTACCACTTTTACGGAATGCTTCGATGATTTCAATTCTCTTAACAGCTTTAACACGTTTTTGTCCGCTTGGCGTGTTTTCGATAATACTCTTTACTTCTGCACTTTCTTTTTCAAGATCGATAGCCATTAGCAATTCTTTAATTGCCTCTGCGCCCATACCAACCTTGAATGAATCTTCGCCGAATTGGTCAATAGCTTCTCTATATTCCTTTTCGTGAAGAACTTGTTTGTATGCAAGAGTAGTTGCACCTGGATCAAGAACGATATAACAAGCAAAATACAATACTTGTTCTAACGCTTTAGGGCTCATGTCAAGCATAAGACCTATTCTTGAAGGTACACCTTTAAAATACCAAATATGTGAAACTGGTGCAGCAAGTTCAATGTGCCCCATTCTTTCACGACGCACCTTTGCTTTTGTAACTTCTACGCCACACTTATCGCAAACGATGCCTTTATATCTGATTCTCTTATATTTACCACAATGACATTCCCAGTCTTTTGTAGGTCCGAAAATCTTTTCACAAAATAAGCCGTCTTTTTCGGGTTTTTGAGTTCTATAGTTGATAGTTTCGGGCTTAGTAACTTCCCCGTAAGACCACTCTCTTATTTTCTCGGGAGACGCAATACCTATTTGTATTGAATCGAAATTGTTAAGTTCAAACATTTTAATACCTCCCTAAAAATTAATCGTTATCGTCAAAATCGTCGTCATCAAAATCGTCGTCGAATAAATCGCTTGATTTAAATGAGAACTTGTCGTCATCGTCGAATTGATCCATATCGTCGAAGATGCTTGCGATTGAATCTTCTTCCGCTTCTTCAATAGGTTGTTCTTCCTTACTGAATACGTCTTCAATCTTAACTTCTTCATAGCTTTCTCTTTCACGATGAACAGGATGCATATCAGCGTCGTCATCAGTAAGGCTCTTAAGTGAAACTTCTTCACCGCTTTCGTTAAGAACTTTAACGTCAAGAGCAAGTGATTGCATTTCTTTTAATAATACCTTAAATGATTCTGGAATACCAGGTTCGCTAATATCGTTACCTTTTACTATTGATTCGTAAGTTTTAACTCTACCAACAACGTCGTCTGACTTAACGGTTAAAATTTCTTGTAAGATGTGCGCTGCACCGTATGCTTCAAGCGCCCAAACTTCCATTTCACCAAAACGTTGACCGCCGAATTGTGCCTTACCACCTAAAGGTTGTTGAGTAACTAACGAGTAAGGACCGGTAGATCTAGCGTGAATTTTATCGTCAACTAAGTGGTGAAGCTTAATCATATACATTTGACCAACGGTTACGCGGTTTTCAAAAGGTTCACCAGTTCTTCCGTCGTAAAGTTGTGCTTTACCGTCAACTTCGCCGTATGGGTTTACAAAATGGTTTTCTTCTAATAATTCTTGAATGTCAGCCTGACTTGCACCGTCGAATACTGGGGTTGCAATCTTCCAGCCTAATTCTTTACATACGCGACCTAAGTGAACTTCCAATACTTGACCGATGTTCATACGAGAAGGAACGCCTAATGGGTTAAGAACTATTTGAAGTGGTGTGCCGTCTGCAAGGAATGGCATATCTGCTTCAGGTAAAATTCTTGAGATAACACCCTTGTTACCGTGACGACCTGCCATCTTATCGCCGACAGAAATCTTTCTCTTTTGAGCGATACTTACTCTTACGAGTTTGTTAACGCCAGGAGAAAGTTCATCTTTATTTTCTCTGGTAAATACCTTAACGTCAACAACGATACCGCCTTCACCATGTGGAACGCGTAAAGAAGTATCTCTTGCGTCTTTTGATTTTTCACCAAAGATAGCACGTAATAATCTTTCTTCAGGAGTAAGGTCTGCTTCACCCTTAGGTGTAACCTTACCTACTAATATATCGCCAGAGCAAACTTCAGCACCTATTCTTACGATACCGTCAGCGTCAAGATCTTTTAAAGCGTCTTCACCAACGTTTGTAATATCTCTCGTAATTTCTTCAGCGCCAAGTTTTGTTTCTCTTGCTTCCGTATCGTATTCCTCAATGTGGATTGAAGTAAATACGTCGTTTTGAACTAATTTTTCTGAAAGTAAGATAGCATCTTCGTAATTGTAACCTTCCCAAGTCATGAAACCTATTAAAATGTTTCTACCTAGTGAAAGTTCGCCGTTTGAAGTAGCTGGACCGTCGGCAAGAATGTCACCCTTTTCAACCTTTTCGCCAGCAAAAACGATAGGTCTTTGGTTTAGACAAGTGCCTTGGTTAGATCTTTCAAATTTCTTTAATTTGTATTCGTGATTTACACCAAATTCATCTTGAATAACGATTTCGTTACCGCTTGCGCGAACTACCGTACCGCTTTGTTTAGCGATAACCATAACGCCAGAGTCGTAAGCAATTTTACCTTCAACACCCGTTGCTACGATAGCGTTTTCAGGTTTTAATAGTGGAACTGCTTGACGTTGCATGTTCGAGCCCATTAACGCACGGTTGGTATCGTCGTTTTCAAGGAATGGGATAAGTGCCGTTGCTACAGAAACTAATTGCTTTGGAGAAACGTCCATATAATCAATTTCTTCGCGTGGAACTTCAGTTATTTCTTCACGGCGACGGCAAGATACACGGTGGTTTACAAAACGACCGTCTTCACCAATAGGTTCGTTTGCTTGAGCAACGGTGAATGCATCTTCTTCGTCTGCAGTTAAATAATCAACAATATCGGTAACGATACCGGTTTCTCTATCTACGCGTCTAAATGGAGATTCAATGAAGCCGTATTCGTTAACCTTTGCAAAAGTAGAAAGTGAAGTGATAAGACCGATGTTTTGACCTTCTGGCGTTTCGATAGGACACATTCTTCCGTAGTGAGTATAGTGTACGTCACGAACTTCGAATGTTGCACGTTCTCTATTAAGACCGCCAGGACCTAAAGCAGAAAGTTTTCTCTTGTGTGTAAGTTCTGCAATTGGGTTTGTTTGGTCCATAAATTGAGAAAGTTGTGAAGAACCGAAGAATTCCTTAATAGCCGAGCTTACAGGACGAACGTTGATAAGCGCTTCAGGAGTAATTTCTTTTGGGTCTTGAGTTGACATTCTTTCTCTTATAACCCTTTCAAGTCTAGTAATACCAATTCTAAATTGATTTTGTAATAATTCGCCAACTGAACGAACGCGACGGTTACCTAAGTGGTCGATATTATCAACCGTTCCAATACCACTTGCTAAGTCAACGTTTATTGATACGGTTGCAACGATATCGTCAACCGTAATGTGCTTGTGGTTTAATTTTTCAATTAAAGGACGGATAACCTTCTTTTGTTCTAAAGTAAGCTTTTCTGGAACGCCTGCTTCCAAAATTTCATAGAAGCTTTGGCAAGCTTCGACGAAACGATTTCTTGCAACTCTGCGTTTTTCAGCGTTCTTTCTATCTTCAGCCTTTTCTTCCACGCCTTCTGGAGTATAAACTTCTTTAGTGTAATAAAGATCGTTTATTTCATCCATAAAATGGTTGGCCGTTTCTTCTACCCCGTGTGCGTCTGCATATTCGCGAACTTCTTTCGAGAATTTAAGCACAGGATAATAAACCGTTTCAATTAAACCGAACGGTCTTGGAGAAACACCCACCACTGGCTCGAAGTCAACGGTGTTGTTTGCTATGATTTTATGTTTTTTACCGTTTGCTAAAACGTATACTTGGTTGATACCGCTGTTTTGAATAGCCTTTGCTTGTTCGTAAGAAATAACTTCACCCTTACTAGCCAAAACTTCGCCGTCTTCGTTAACGATATCGTCGTAAGAAGTTAAACCAACTAAACGAACGCCCATATTTAAGCGCTTGTTGTATTTATATCTACCAACTTTTGCAAGATCGTATCTCTTACAATCGAAGAATAGGTTTTTAAGATGTTGTTTAACTGCTTCGTCTGTTGGAACTTCACCTGGACGTAGTCTTCTATAAAGTTCAAAAAGACCTTCGTTTTCGCTCTTAGCAGTATCTCTTTCCATAGTAGCAACGATCATTTCGTTGTTGTCGAAAAGTTCTGCAAGTTGAGTATCAGTTCCGAAACCTAAGGCACGTAATAATACGGTTGCGGTAAGTTTTCTCGTTCTGTCAACGTGAACCCACAATACGTTTTGTGAATCTTGTTCGTATTCAAGCCAAGCACCGCGGTTAGGAATTACCGTAGTATCGAACAATTTCTTTCCCGAACGGTCAAGCGTTACGCCGTTATAAACGCCAGGGCTTCTTACAAGTTGCGATACAACAACTCTTTCAGCACCGTTTATAATAAACGAGCCCGTTTCGGTCATTTTAGGCAATTCGCCCATGAACACTTCTTTGTCCATGATTTCGCCGGTAACCTTGTTTACCAAACGAACCTTTACACTTAGCTTTACTGCGTAGTTAACGTCTCTATCGCGACATTCCTTTTCGCTATACTTTGGCTCGGTTGCTAAAGTATGATCTAAAAAGTAAAGCTCAAAGTGATCAGAGAAGTCTGTGATAGGAGAAAAATCCTCAAAAACTTCTTGAATTCCCTCTCTTATAAAAGTTTCATAAGAATCTTTTTGAATCTCAATAAGATCAGGGATGGGTTGTACCTCTCTCGTTCTTGAGAACGTTTTTCTTTCAACCCTGCCAAATTTTTCAGTCCTTAAATTTCGTGTCATCAATACACTCCTTTTTTCAAAAAAATGCAGTATACATCTTGATTTTATTTTCGTTTAGGTGTATAATACAATTGCTTTGAATATTTGCTATTAATTGCACTTTATGCAGTTTTTATATCACTTTATAAAAGTGATTTTCTTAAAAAACGGCATAATGCGACAATTATAGAATTTTAGCATTATACTATTATAATGTAAAGTAAACAATATGTCAAATAAAAAAAGGTGTTTTAAATAAAAAAATCGTTGAATTTTAACTATTTTTGTTATATTAACACCAATATTGACAAAAAAGGAATTTGATTATGAGAATTGATAAATTTTTAAAGGTTTCGCGTATATTAAAAAGGCGCACCGTAGCTAACGACGCTTGTAACGGAGGCAGGGTTTCTGTTAACGATAAAGAGGTAAAACCTTCGTATAACTTAAAAATCGGCGATATCGTCGAACTTCGCTTTGGCGGTGGCGTTTTAAAATTTAAGGTTTTAATTTTAAAAGAAACTGTTAAAAAAGAAGAAGCCCCTACCCTTTACGAAATTATTAACGAATGATATTTTCGTTGTTTTAACAGCTCAATTATGTAACTTCATTGTATTATTATAGCCTTTTGTTACACTATAAAATAACATATTAGTAACTAATAAAATTTTACACTAAGGAGAAAACCATGAAAAGGGCAACTTATTTATCTTTAATAGTATTTGGGCTGTTTGGAATTTACATATTCCTTTCCTTAACGATAGGATTTACTCCGCACGATTACTTTTATAAACAAAATCCTGGAATTGAAAAATACGTTGGAGTTAACGTTGTATCCGCGTTTGCGAATCTAAGTTTTTTCACATATCATTCACTAATAGCTTTTTCTCTTTGGTTAATAGCATACGGATTTTCTAATCTTTTAAAAAAAGGCAACTGGATAGAAAGTCTTACGAAATCACCCTTAATTGCCTTTATTTGCTTAAATTTTTTTGTTACTTGTATTTTATATACCGTTTTTGAACTTACAAGTGGAAACCCAACATTTGGGCTTTACGCCACTACCCCATCCGCTATTTATAATTTTATTATAAACATTATAGTTCACTATTTGTACTCTTTTGGTGCTGTTTTTACATATATAAAAGTAAAAATATCCGATGCCTATAACGGCAAAATTTGCAAGAAAAATGTATTTAAGCTACTTATTCCCCCTACCATATACCTTTTTGTTTACTACTTGTTAGTGAAAATAACAGGCATGTATTGTTATAAAATAGAATGGTATCCTTATCCCATCTTCGATCTTGATTCCTTTGGTGCATTATTAGGAATGGCTGAAAAACAATTGCCCACCTTAATTATTTTAATTTTAACATTAATTATGATTTGGGCTTTATATTGTTTTTGCTATATTTTGCTTATTAACCGTAAAAGAAAAAATTTACCTAAAAATTAAACGTGGTGCTTTATGAATGAACAAAATTTTCAAAAACCAAATATTTCGGCAATAATCTGCGCGGCTGGCAAAGGCAATCGCGCTATGCTTAATGAAAACAAAATATTCGCGATTATGCCAAACGGAAAAAGCGTTTTAGAAAACGCGCTTTATCCATTTGATTGTTGCGAGCGAGTTAGCGAGATTATAATTACCGCAAATGAAGAAGATATTAACAAAATAACCGAGATTTTAAAAACTTTAAGCAAACCTTGCTTGGTTGTATTAGGTGGCGAAACTCGGTTTGAGTCTGTAGAAAACGCGGTAACGAAAGCAAGCGGAAGCGCCCTTTTAATACACGACGGCGCACGCCCTTATATTACCGAAAATGCGGTTAACGAATGTATTGACGCACTAATTAAGCACAAAAGCGCCGTTTTATGCGCTCCTTGCACCGATACTATTATCGAACTTAACGATAACGGACTTATTGAAAGCTCTTCACGCGAGAATAAACTTCTTGCGCAAACCCCACAATGCTTTTATAAAAAAGAGCTTATTACCGCCTATTTAAAAAGGCAAGAAGGCGAAGTTTTTACCGATGAGGCGGGCTTATATAGCAAATATATTGAAAAACCCTACCCCGTTGTGTTTAATGGCAACAACAAAAAACTTACCCATCCAAACGACTTTTTGTTTAACAGTGATTTAAAGGTTGGCACGGGCTTTGATTTACACACTCTTGTAGAAAATAGAAAGCTTATTTTAGGCGGTATTGAAATTGAACACGATAAAGGACTTTTAGGCCACAGCGATGCCGACGTTTTAACCCACGCCGTTATGGACGCACTTCTTTCAGCGCTTGCCCTTCGCGACATAGGTTATCATTTTAGCGACAAAAACCCCGAATATAAAGATATTTCAAGCATGGTATTACTACAAAGAGTAATGCAAATGGTAAACGAAAAGGGATATAAGGTTAACAATCTTTCGGCTGTTATAATGGCAGAAAAGCCAAAGCTTTCACCATACGTACCACAAATAACCTCTTCACTTGCAAGCGCGCTTAAGGTAAGAGAAAGTGATATAGGCATAACCTGCACAACAACCGAAAAAATCGGCTTAATTGGCAGAGAAGAAGGCATCGCCGTTTCCGCCTTCTGCTCGGTTGTAAAAGTAAACAAAATAAACTTAAAATAAACGATATGTTTCTTTTAATAGAGATTTTTAAACAGCATAAAAGGCTAACGATTTTACTCGCTAGCCTTTTCTCTTTCAAAACTTTATAAGAAATAACCACCTTGTTTAACTTTTTCTATCTTTTAAAATCTTTATTATAATAAAAGATTATCCAACTTTTCTGCAATATACCAAATAACCCGTAATAACTGGTGCAAATAATATATATAATGGAAGAATAATGTACAGACCTAATATTAATGGCAAGAAAAACGCCGCCCACAACAACTTCCACTGCCATCTATCATCATCACTTAAACCACAGGCATTTTCAAAAAGAAATACACTCCCTCCTAATATTGCAAGCAATATTGGGGCAAGAAAAATAAGCCATAACCAAACACCATTTTTAGACCAAGCATACTTTATAATAGGAGCGTAGACATCTTCAAAGAAAACAAGCCCCTCTTCAAGTCTATAATTAATAATGATACAAACAATTGAATAAACAATTGGCAAAAGAATAATAAGTGCTTTCGACTCATCAAAATCATTAACTAATAACAGAACAATACCCGAAATAAGCATAATATACGGCAGTATTATTGAAATCATACTAATATTTGCCTTCCTTTTCGCTATTGCTTTTGTTTCGCGTTCTATACGCGCTTGCCTTTGTTTCTCTTCAATTAATTTTCTTTTCCGTTCGGCTTCTATTTGTTGCCTTCTTATTTCAGCTACGCGTGCTTCTTCGCGTTGTTTTATTGTTTTTTCTTGTTCAATTTTAAGTTTGATGCAAATACTTTGTCGCGCTTCGCTAACAAGCGTTAAATACTTATTAAACTCTGGTAAGCTTCCTAATAAAATATCTGATTGAACAATATTAGCTTCCTTTGTTGAATGTGTTTTTATTAAACAAATATTCCAATATGCCGTTGTATTTTCAGCATCAAAACTTAAAATTAATTTTGAAAAATATTCAGCATCTTCAAAAAAACTACGACTTATCATTGACTCAGAAAGATCTATTAATTCTTTTTTATAAACAGCTATATCTTCACTTGAATAGCGTAAAACCTGGCGCGCTAATAAACAATCATCTGCCGAATTAATATTTAACGCCAACCAATACAAAATATTAGATATTTCGCTTTTACTATTATTTGAATACTTTAAAAGAGTTTCAAAAGTTTTAAGAACTATTTTTGAATTTTCATTGTTTTCTAATTGCGCATACAATAAAAGCCTTAAAGCATCAATATTGCCTTCATCAACTTTTAATATTCTATTTAAGCATTCAATTTTATCTGCACTGTTTTTTGCTTTATTTGCATATTGCAAATTAAGATCAATATAAACGTCAACATCATCACTTTCAATTGTGCTTAATAACAATTCAAAAGTTTTTTTAGCACTGCTAACAATAGCAAAACCAAAGGCATATTTGATTTTTTGCTCACGGTTTTTATATTGATATGGTAAAATTATTTTTAAAATTTCACAGTATTGCCAATCACTAATACCACCATTATAACTTGAATATAATAAATCAAGTATTCCGGTAGCCATTTCTTGGTTGGCCTGCGATAATATTTGATCTATTATCTTCAGTTCATTAACGTTCATTTTTACTATCTTTGAAGCAAAATCGGTAATATTAGTAACCCTATTTTTAATTAAAAGCTGTTTCCATCGCGCTCCAGCGGAAGAACCATTTCTAAATAAAACGTCATCAACAAGTTTTTCAGCATCATCCCATTGTCCCATATTCATATAGGTTTCAACAAGCTTTAAGGTTTGTTTTTCGGTAATATCAGTTTTTGCGGTTGCTCCTGCGCCAATTTCACGCGTTTGAATGGTGTTAACTTCTAACGATGTTACTTTTTTAGAAATTTGTCCGCCCTTTATTTCAATTTTATCTAAACGTACACCTTGTTTACTTTCATCAATTACACGCTTAATATGCTTTTTTAGTGTTTCAAAAAAGGTTATATCGCTCATATTGAGTGCTTGACGTGATTTTAATGCAACCGGCAAATCGCTTGCGTTCATATTTTTAGTGACTACTACCAAAGCGTTTTTATGTTTTTCTCCCTTTTCTATGCGCGCACGAAATCTACTCCACTCGTTTTTTATCCAAGTAGAACTAAAATATTCAGGCTTTTCGCCAAATACTATCATTACCTTTGCCGTTTTTATTGCGTTATAAATGTACGGCTCGTAGTGTTCAGATACCTTATCGCGTAAGCTCACACGGCTAAAAAACACCTTATAGCCTAAATCAACAAGGCTTGTGTAAAGTTCTTGAGCATCGTAACTGTCTTGCGTTCTATCTATTCCGTTTTCACGGTCACTATCTTTAAACGAAATAAACACGTCGTATGGGGGTTCTTTACTTGCTTTTTCTATCCACTCAATACGTATTTTTTCAATATAATCTGCTTGATTTTTATAACTTGCTTTTATTTCATCCGGGGCTAAATCAATAGCCTTTTTAACATCCTTATCCGCTAAAAATGAACCTTCAGTAATATTATTGCAAGTAGGAACTTTTTTATTTTCGCGTACGTCATTAACGTAAATAATTCCATTTAAAGCAAGGGCTCTACCCCAATACGCTTCGTGATTAGTATTATCTTTAACAATAATCGCCTCAAAAAGTTCGCTTGCTTTTTCAAAATCGCATTCACGAAGTGCCTGCCAAGCGTTAACCCTTTCAACAGCGTGAACGTCGTTTGATAAATCGCCTATCCACTTATTACCGCAACTTTCACAAACATAATAGTTACCTTGTTTTACAACCGACCCACCACAGGTTTTACAAGTAATTAATTGCATCATTAGTATTTCTCCTTAAAATAAAAAACGTCGCTTACCAAACGATAAACGACGTATAAAGCGCCTTATCGCTTAGTTGCGACACCAATTTACAAATATCCTTAAAAACAAGATTTTTTATAATGCGAAAAAGGTACACTTTACCTATAAAGTATACTCGTTTTTAAAAATATTTAATTGGGTCGCATAATTATTTTAACACTTTTTCAATTTTAAATCAAGAAAATTAACTCTTTGATATAAAAATTGTTTTTTTACACATATTACATTTGGAAACATTAAGATCTATATAAATAACACAAAAAAAGCGTAGCTTATAAAAAGCTACGCATATTTTTATTTTTAGTTATAAATCTAAAATTAGTCAACTAATTCGATAATTGCCATTTCAGAATCATCACCACGACGATTGTTTAAACGATAAATTCTTGTGTAACCGCCACCTTGTTTGTTTTCTTCTGCTCTATCAGCAAACTTTGGAGCGATTTCGTTAAACAATTTTTCCATTAAAGGATGCTTAATACCTTTAACTCTTGCCTTGTAGTCAGCATTCTTTTCACCAGGTTGTTTAGCATCTGGAATATCATGAGTTAAAGCCATGATTTTTCTTCTTGCAGCAAGTTTCTTTGGACCGTCTTTAAATACTTTTTTAGTAGTTTCTTTACCCTTTGCATCCTTAACAGTAACTGTTTCAGAGATAGTATCGGTATAAGAATTAACAGCTAAAGTAATAACTTTTTCAGCATATGGTCTTAATTCTTTTGCACGTGCTAAAGTGGTTTCTATTTTGCCATACCATAAAAGGCTTGACGTAAGATTACGAAGCATTGATTTTCTGTGTGTTGAAGTAA
>JAZNFS010000034.1:0-2449 GCA_045589175.1 Christensenellaceae bacterium | reverse complement strand
TGTCATCCTGAGCCTGTCGAAGGATCTAAAGTGATGTTTATAGATGTTTCGACTACGCGTGCGCATGACAGTTTTACGCTCAAGGTGACAACCGTGCCGAATGGCACTATATAATATTAGCCATCCCTAAACCCGCACTGGTGCGGATTTCATCACGTTAGTGATTTCATCGCTAAGCGATTTATCTTGAACTTTAGTTCAAATTTCATTTCCCTTGTCATTCTGAGTGAAGCAATAGCGAAATCGAAGAATCTTGTTCGAGCGAAAGCGAGTTGTAACTATAGCTTATATTAGACCTTTCGACTAACGCTCAAGGTGACGTTTAAAATTGTAGGCAAAAAAACACACTAAAAATAAAAACTAAATTTGAAAACACCGTTTTTTATTAAATTAAAAAGCGTTATATATACTAACAATAAGCAAAAGGACGATTGACTATGTTATATCCAAAATGTAATAAATACCGCGAGGTATTTTCGCTTAACGGAATATGGAAGTTTAAGCCTGTTTCAGATGATTTTATTCCAACGAACGAAAGCGCTGATGTTCAGCTTATTCCAGTTCCTGCAAGCTTTAACGAAATAGTTACTGATAAAAGTATAAAAGATTACGAAGGTAAGGTGCTTTACGAAACTACCTTCTCTTTTCCAATTAATCAAAATAAGATTTATAGGTTAAGAATAGGCTCAACAAGCCATAAGTGCGAAATTTATCTTAACGGTGAAAAAATAGGCAATGGTATAAACGGATATTATCCTATCGATTTACCGCTTGATAATTTGCTTGAAGTTAACAGGCTTTCGGTGGTTATTGATAATAGGCTTACTTTCCAATGCTTACCAGTTGGTAGATTTGTAAACGGCAAGCAGGTAATTAATCACGATTTTTATAACTTTACTGGTATTCATCGTGACGTGCTCGTTTATTCTTTACCTAAAAATTATATTAAAGATATTATTATTAACACGGTTGTTGATAATAATTACGAAAAAATTTCGGTTTTAGTTGATACCGATTGTAAAAATATAAGCTATACCGTATTAGATGCACAAAAACAAGTTGTTGTAAAAAGCGAAAGTGGTGATATAACAATTAAAAACCCAAATTTATGGTCGCCCGAAAGCCCTTATTTATATACTTTGATTGTTGAAACCGAATGTGATAAATATGAAGAGCGTTTTGGTATAAGAAAGGTTGAAGTTACTTCTAACGCATTTTTATTAAACGATAAACCGGTATATTTTAAAGGCTTTGGCTTGCATGAAGACTTTATTTTGTCGGGCAAAGGCAATAATTCTGCCGTTAATGTTAGAAATTTCGAACTTTTAAAGTGGATAAACGCAAACTCTTTTAGAACTAGCCATTATCCTTATAGTGAAGAGATTATGGATCTTGCCGATGAATACGGTATTTTAATTATCGATGAAGTTCCTGCCGTTTGTATGAAATGGTGGGAGGGTTGTAACTTTGGCGAAGATCGCGTTAACGAACAAACTAAAATTTTACATAAAGAGCTTATAAAACAGCTTATTGAAAGAGATAAAAACCATCCTTCGGTTGTAATGTATTCGCTTATGAACGAACCTGAATCTGCCGAGGATTTAGCGCGTGAATATTGCTTAGACGTTTTTAACTATGCTCGCACGCTTACAAAACTTCCGCTAACTTACGCAAACTGCGCATATTTTGGGCAATGTAAGTGTAGTGATATTCCCGACGTTATTTGTATTAATAGATATTACGGTTGGTACGACTATCACGCAGATATCAGCTGTATTTCTAAGCATTTAGCTAAGGAAATAACCGATTTTTATACAACTTATAATAAACCGGTATTTTTAACAGAGTTTGGTGCTGATACTATTGAGGGTATTCATTCTTTGCCAAGTGAATCCTTTTCAGAAGAGTTTCAATTAGAAATTATTGAAGAAACTTGTAACGTTTTAGATAAATTGCCTTATTGCATTGGCGAACACGTTTGGCATTTGGCTGACTTTAAAACTAAGCAGGGTTTAACTAGAATTCGCGGAAATCGTAAGGGCGTTTTCACAAGAGATCGTCAGCCTAAAATGACCGCACACTTCTTACGCAAACGTTGGCAAAATTTTAATAAGTTTTAAGTAGTTGTTTCGACTTCGCGTGGGCATGACGGTAGTATATCACAAGTTTTAATTATTATAATTATGAAAAAAAGAAAAGATTGTTTTTTTGGTGTTCATTTTGATTTTCATTCAAACCCAACTGCTTTGGGTATAGGCGAAAATTTTAACGGTATTAAGTTGCAAGAATTTTTACGCGTTGTTAAGCCCGATTTTGTTCAATGCGACGTTAAGGGACACGGTGGGTATTGTTCTTATCCCACTAAATACGGTGTTCAAACACCCGATATTAAAAAGGATATTTTACGCATTTGGCGCGACGTTACTAAACAAGAAAACGTTGCGCTATA
>JAZNFS010000033.1:0-154733 GCA_045589175.1 Christensenellaceae bacterium | reverse complement strand
ATTTATTTAATATTTTTTTTAAAAGGTTGTTTTTTAATTCAATCGTTAAAGCAACATAAACTTTTATTGCTAAATGATATTTAAAAATGGTCGCGCTTTTATTTAAAAATATCTAATCAACAATCATAAAAATAATGGGGTTACGTTCATTAATAACTATGATTTTTGATTAGAATAAATTTTTAAAAATTTGCGTGTTTCACGTGAAACTTGATAAGCGATAAAAAATTGTTTCTCGTGAAACATTTTAAATATTCCTATTAATTAATAAAAAGTTTTAAAGTTTTAAAATTGTAGATTTTATGCCGAATTTTTGATTTTTTATTTATAGAAAAACAATATATTTTTCTTTAGCCGATTAATTCTAATAGCTAAAAATGTGAAACAATAGTGTTTCACGAAGAAAAACACAAAATTAATATCAAACAATTATTGTTAGACTAGTAAAACAACTAAAAACTGTAAAAAATGAGCAAAAAACGCTCACAAAACAAGTATGAAACACTGTTAAACAATTATTTTTAGCTGAAAAATTCGTTTTTTACAAACAAAAAAACGAGCAAAGATATGCTCGTTTTTAAACTTTAAAATGTTTTAAAATCTTGCAACTACGGCTGAAATAATAGCTTCGAATAGGTTGTGTTCTTGCAAGAATCCGCCAAATGTTGCTGTTGAAAGCATTTGTCTTAAGTCTTCAAAAATTCCGCCAGGAATAACGCTGATTAAGTAAATCACAACAGTTAAAACTAAAAATCCTTTAATTAAACCCATTATAGCGCCTAAAAGTTTATCAACACCGTTTATGATTGGTAATTCAATAATTTTTGTTAAAATAATAGCGACTACTGATAAAATTAATTTTGAAACTATATGTAATGCAACAAAGCTTGCGCCTATTAAAATATATCTTGAAAGAACTGTTGAAATATGAAGGGTAATGCCTTCAATTGAGTTTCCAATACTTGTTTCAAGTGATGCCGCAGAACTTTGTGCTGCTTCAGCAATAAATTGTGGTAATCCCATTGATTCAACGGCGGCTTTTATGCTTTCGCTTAAGCTACCTTTGATAACGTCTGCAGGGATTTTAAATAAATCTAGTCCTACAATTTTATCGGTGAGTTTAGTTAGTAATTGAAATTGATCTTCTAGTAAGTTTACTAGGTTATCGCAAAAGAAATATGCGATTAAAAGTGCGCCAATCGTAACGGCAATTTTAAAAACTCGCTTGAAAAAGCCTCGAATTAGCCCAGTGATGACAAATGCTAAAATTAAAGCAAGACAAACGAGATCGACAATTAAGCCTACGTTACCCATTAATGTGTTCATATCAAATCTCCTTTTGTATTAAATTTAAAATAATAAACTAAACCTTGTTTATTTTATTACCTTCTTTATCATTATATCACTAAAATATTCAATTTGCAATTAAAAATGATTAAAAAAGACATATTTGGTTAAAATTAACTGTATGAAAGAGTTAAATTTTTATATTGAAGATAAATATTTATATTTGTCAATTGCAAAAGCGCTTGAAAAATACGTTGATTATAAAAGTGAAAACCTTGTGTTCGTTTTCATCGGTACAGACAGTAATATAGGTGACTCTTTAGCTCCGCTAAGTGCAACTTTAATCAACCTTAACGTGGGGAATATATTTACTTACGGCAACTTAACTCATCCGATAACGGCAAAAGAAGTACCGTTTATAGCACAATATATAAAAAAAGCTCATCCTGATAGTACTGTAGTGGTTGTCGATGCCGCTGTGGGTAAAAAATGGGACGTTGGAAGGGTAAAGGTTCAAAAAACGGGCTTAAAACCAGGGCTTGGAGTGGACAAAGATTTGCCAATGGTGGGGGACTTGTCGATTATAGGGGTTGTTGGAGAAAAAGCTGACTTTAAAAGAGGTTTTTTAACAGATATCCGCCTTTCTAGTATATACAAAATGGCAACGAACGTTGCAAAAGGGATTGAAGTGTTTATAAAAGAGAGATATAGTAATAAAAAGCAAAAAGACACACTCTCAAACGAAGATATAAAAAGTATGCTTGAAAGTGCCAATAATCGACTTATAGGCTAACTTTTATGTATTTTTATATCTTAATTTTTATCAAAAAACTTAAAAAATAGTAAAATACGAAAAAATTATAAAAAAGAAAAAAATAAAAATTACTATAAATGTTTTATTTTTTTAAGTAAATATTAAAAACGATAAGAAGTTAAATCTTTTGCCACTGGCAAAATCTTTGCAAAAACTGTGGGTTTTGCTTTAAAAACTCATGTTTTTAAACTTCAAGTGTATAATCCTGCGAAGTTTAAAACCCTTGCAAGCAAGTTTTTAACTTCTTGTATTAAAAAATATTTCACAAAAAACAGGCCTATATATTCATTAACTTGAATTTTATAAAAATGTTTCACAAAAAAACCCTCTAATCGCGACGAGCAATTAGAGGGTAAAAATTTGTTAGTTAAAATTATTTATTTAAAAGTTCAAGCGAGAAATCTATTCTGCGTAAGCATTCTTCTTTACCTAAAATAAGTGCTAATTCGATAGCACCACCGGGGGTAACGTCTTTACCCGATAAAGCAACTCGTGCAGGCCATAAAATTTGACCGTTTTTCATTTCTTTTTCGGTTGCTAAGCCGATTAATAAATCGTGAATGGTGTCGTGGTCGAAAGATGGGGCGCTTTCAAGTTTTTCGCGAATCCAAGGCAGTACGGTTTTAGCTAGTTCAGCATCAGTTTTCATCTTCTTGTGGAAGAAAAGAGCAGTGTCGTATTCGCCAAACTCTTCTAAGAAATTAATTTTATCTGGAATTTCGCTTAAAATTTCAATTCTTGTTTTTAAAAGCGCAGAAAGTTGTAACAAATCGTACTTTCCATAAACTTTTGATTGTTTAAAGAAAGGAGTTGCGACCTTTAAAAATTCTTCGTCTGATAACTCTTTTAAATATTCGCCGTTTAACCAACGAAGTTTAACGTCGTCAAAAATAGATGGACTTTTTGATACGCCGTCTAATGAAAACAAGTCAATCATTTGAGCCATGCTCATTTTTTCAACGTTTTCCTTTGGTGACCAGCCTAAAAGTGCAACGTAGTTAACGATTGCTTCTGGTAAATATCCTTTATTTACAAAATCATCGAAGTTTGCATCGCCGTAACGCTTTGAAAGTTTACGGGTTTGATCTTTCATTATAATAGGTAAGTGTATATAGTGTGGGCGTTCCCAACCAAAAGTATCATACATCAAGTTGTATTTTGGTGTAGAAGATAAATATTCAGTACCACGAATAACGTGTGAAATCTTCATTAGGTGGTCGTCAACGACGTTGGCGAAGTTATAGGTTGGTAACCCATCGCTTTTAATAAGAATGTTGTCTTCAAGGTCGGCATAATCAACTGAGATCGTTCCAAAAACCATATCTTCGTAAACAGAAGTGCCTTCCGTTGGAATATTTTGACGGATAACGTAAGGTTCGCCTGCAGCAATTCGCGTTTCAACCTCTTCTTTTGATAGTTTTAAGCAATGTTTGTCATATTTTCTATTGCCATTTTCATCGGTTAAGCTTTCAAGGCGTTCTTTAGTGCAGAAACAGTAATAAGCACCGCCTAATTCAACTAATTTTTTAGCGTATTCTAGATAAATAGCTCTTCTTTCGCTTTGTACGTATGGGCCGAACTCACCGCCTTTATCGGGACCTTCGTCGTAATGAATACTCGACTCGTTTAGTGAAGAATAAATAACCTCGACAGCGCCTTCAACAAAACGTTCTTGGTCGGTATCTTCAATTCTTAAAATAAAGTCACCGCCGTGCTTTTTTGAGTAAAGATAACAATAAAGTGCCGTACGTAAGCCACCCAAATGCATAAATCCCGTTGGACTGGGGGCAAATCTCGTTCTAATTTTTTCCATTTTATCCTCCCGTCGCAAAAAATGCGCCGTATAATTTATTTAAATTTTTAAAGGTCGTTTTTTAGTCGTTAAATTATGTTTCACAGCTAAAAATAAGCCTATAATTTCGTTAATAAGTGTTTCACAATATTTTTATAAAACCAATTTTTTCAAATTAATATAAAAATTCTTTAATGTTATTAATAATTGTTGTAAGTCGATCGCTTGCCCTGTAACTAAAAGTTTTATTACCGGCAACGATAATATGATCGCTTAGGGTAATATTATTAAGCTTAAGCGCAAGATGAATTTTTGCCGTTGCATTATCGTCACAAAATGAAGGTTGGTTAATTCCCGATAAATGGTTATGACAAATTACTACGCTTTTTGGCTTTTTAATCAAAACGCCCTTTAAAAGATCGCTTATATCAATATTAACCATATTATCAGAATGAGAAGAGAAAATCTTTCTTAGAATAATTTCACCCGACTTGTTTAAGAAAAGAGCAACGAATTTTTCTTCACTTAAGTGCTTAAAACTATCAATTAAAATTTTTTTACAACCGTCGTAACTAAAAATTATTGGAAGTTGATGTTTGTCTTCTTCCATCCTACGGAAAATTTCGCCTAATGTGACGATGAAAGAAGCAGTTTTGTGCCCTATACCCTCGATTGCCATAAGTGCAGAATGGTCTGCGCTAAAACAAGCTTTTAATGAACCAAAATTGTCAAGTATTAAATGTGCTTGTTCGTTAGTATTTTTGCGTGGTATTGAATAAAATAGCAAAATTTCTAAAATTTCGTGATCTGAAAGTATAGTATTTCCTTCAAGCAGTTTAGAAATGAGGCGTTCTCTATGTCCTTCGTGCATAAATTTCTCCTAAAATTTAGTAAAAATTCAAAAAGCCTGCTAATCTATTTTACCACATTTAAAAAAAAGTGTATAATAAATAAAGACGAATTTTTAAAAATTGAGGTAAAATAATGCAACAAATTAATGAAATAAAGAAAAATATTATGAAATTATGCGCAATTCCAAGCGTGCAAGCGCCTGCGTTGCCCGGAATGCCATTTGGTAAAGAGGTTAACGATGCACTATTGTTTACGTTAAATCTTGCAAGCGAAATGGGATTTGAAACCGTAAATTATGACGGATACGTTGGCGAAGTTATTTTTAATGGTGAAGAAGGTGAACAAACGATGGGTATTTTGTGCCATTTAGACGTTGTTAAAGCAGGAAGATTGCAAGATTGGAAATATCCACCGTTTGAACCAACTGAAGAAAACGGTAAAATTTATGCGCGTGGAACGTTAGACGATAAGGGGCCTGCAATTTGCGTATTACATATGCTTAAAGAACTTAAAGATGAAGGATTTAAGCCAAAGAAGACGATAAAACTAATACTTGGTTGTAACGAAGAAAGCGGTTGGGCTTGCATGAAGCATTACGCAGAAGTTGCAAAAATGCCAGATTTTGGGTTTTCTCCAGACGGAAATTTTCCTGTTATTTATGCAGAAAAGGGTATTTTTCACCCACAATTTCACTTTGAGTGTGATAAAAATATAGTAATTCAAGGTGGAGAAATGCCCAATATGGTATGTGATTACGCTTGCGCGATTGCTCCTATTGATGAAAAACTGGTTGAAAAATACGGATTGCAAATAAAGGGCGAAAAAATTGAAAGCTTTGGCGTTTCTGCTCATGGATCTACTCCAGAAAAGGGCAAAAATGCAATTTCGGCACTTTTAAAATATCTAATAGAGCTTGGTTTGGTTGATAAAACTGTACACGAAAAGTTATTTGACGATTGCTTTAAATTAAAACAAACTAATGATGAAAGTGGATTTTTAACGATGTCGCCAAACGTGATTAGCGCAAAGAATGGTAAATTAGATATTATTGTTGATTTTAGATATCCATGCACCTTGCCAGCTGACTTTATTCAAAAAGCAAGTGAAAAAATTGCGCCATATACATTAATCGGCAACCATCAACTACCACTTTATAATAGTAAAGATAGCTTTTTGATTAAAACTTTATTAAAGGTATATAACGAAGAAACAAATTCTATCGAAGAGCCTATGGCTATTGGTGGTGGAACTTACGCAAGAGCTTTACCTATTGGTGCGGCTTTTGGTCCTGAATTTCCAGGCGAAGATGCTCCCGTACACGAACCTAATGAATATATTACGGTAAAAAACATTGAAAGAATGTGTGTAATTTATAAAAGAACGATTAAGGAATTAACCGAATAGTTAAAAGTTGTAGTATACTTTTGTGTGCTACAACTTTTTGGTTTTTTAACTTTCTTAAAAAAATATCGGATTATTTTTAAGCGTTTTTTAAGGATTATAAATTACAAAAAAGTAAGCCTATAAGTTGATAAACGTCACTTTTATATTAAAATTCCCCGTGTTTTTTAAAAAATTTTATCTCGTTAAAGCTCGCTATTTTTGTTACGTTTTTTAAGCGAAGTCGTGGGTTTATTTGAAGATACAATTAAAAGTTTGTCGCTTACAACTTTAGTTTTGTTTGGAAATTGAAAAAACACCTTATTTTTTAGAAAAGTTAGTAAAAAACCACAAAAATTCGGCAATTTTATTTATAATTTTTGGCATAAAAAATCAAGTAAGAAAATAATTTTATTAATTATTAATAAAGGGTAGTAAAATAGTGGCGTTTTGTCGATTTTTGTGATATAATAAAAACGCAAGATTTGGTTTTTTAAAAAAAACACACAAAAATTTTTTATTCTTTAAAAAAAGAGTTGTTACCAAAGGTAAAACTGAGAATAAGATAAACTTGGCACATTATCGTTTCAACGATCAAAAGCGCAAAAAAAAATGTTTTGTTGCTTGTATAAACTTCAGAATTGCGCATGCTAAGGTTAAGATTTTTAAGTCCGTACAAAAAGCGTTGATTTTTGTAAAAAAATTGTGTAATTGGCTTTCTCAAAGCATATGAACACAGTTGCTTTTAAAACCTTGAGGAAAAATAATCTTTTTAGACAGATATGTGTTTGAATATGTTATAATTTTGACTCGCATAGGTGCGCGCGTGCGCGAAAAACACAATAAAAACAAGAGAAACGGTGTTGAACCCGCATTTAAAAACAAAGATTAAACAAAAATAGGGCTAAAAAAAATAAATATTAAACTAAAGCGAAACTTTAATGATATAGTAGCGATTATCGTAAAGGAGTATAAAGTTATGTTAAATACTTTGTTGTTATTAAATAGATTAGGCAAGGTCGACCGCAATTTCTTTTTAATTTGTGGTATCATCATTGCCGTAATAATTGCTGTGTATTTTTTAATACCAATTTTTAGAAGAGAGCAATACGAAACGCAACGCAATAATTTAAGAGAAAGAGAAAGCGCGTTTAACGCTGCCAAAAAAGCCAGAGATGCTGAATCCGTAAGTGACGACACGATTGATTTATCGACTCCAAACGATGAGGACATTAGCGATAAATAAACTATGAAAAAGGGAAGTTTGTTTGCAAAAATAGTTTACTATTTATTCGCTTTTTCGTTAGGTATTATGCTGGCTATTTTTTTACCCTTCGTTTATATGTATGATGGGGAAGCATTAAACACCATACAACAGTCGCTTGAGGTTGGGAATTATAGCCAAGCAATGGGTCTGGTTGGCGGGTACTACAACGAGCAATACGTATTATACAAAAGCTTCGAAAGGGGCGGAAGTGTTGTAATTTTTGAATCCGCAACCCTATACGAGCATAAATACGGCGACGATACGAGTGCAGAAAATGTTGTAAAAAAATATAAAATGCACAAGTCTTACGCAGGTTTTGTTTTTGGGTTGGATGATAAATTTGCAGTTTCTTCCACTGCTGAAAATAAAACCAAACTTTTAATCAACACAACAGATGGAGCGAAAGAGTTTGAGCTTTTAAATTGTGATACTAATAACGACCAAGTTTTCGACAATATATCATCGCTTTTAACCAACAACTTTTTCTTTTTAGAGTTTTCGGATAGTGATATGCAGTCATTAGGTGTTACGAATATTTTGTCTCTAACCTTTATAATGGCGAATGGTGGCGAATATGGCACTATTGAAACCACGAATCCAACTTTTAGTAGTGAAAATTTGTTTAAAACCCAATTTTTTAATGACGTTGAAGCTTTTATTGAAAAAAATAACGAAGTAGCCGATTATGCGGCTCTTCACGCAGGAGATGAAGATTTTAACCAAAATAACCAAGCGTTAGGCGCTGAATTAACCGCGTTAGATGCTCAACTTCTATCAAACGAAAACTATGCCAAAAGCAACACGAGTATAGCAAGATCAAGCGCAGATAAGCGCGCGACTAAAACCATAATAATATATTTCGTATGTGTTTACGTGCTTGGCGATTTTCTTTTAGGCACGAGATATATTTTAAAGTTTATAAAATGGTTTGGCACAAAGGTATTAAAAATCAAGCCTAAAGAACCAAAACTTGACGAATCAACTTTTGGAACAGATTATTACAGTCAGGTAGAAATAACGTTACAAGCCGAAGGTTTAAGCGAATCGGAAGAGATTAAGCTAACCTACGCAAACGAAACTGAAAGCGTAACCTTTACCTTTAATTACGTAAACGGTTATAGGGATAAGCAAAGGATGAAAGCAGGGGTTTACAGTTTGCAGTCATCCGAACTGGAAACAACTTTTGAAACGAAATCTATACCAGCAACCATCGTTGCTGAAGGTTATAGAAAAGCCGTTGAGGCAAAAATTATAAGGCGATAGGAAGAACGCGAATGAAAATTACAATCAACAATCTAACGAAAATTTTCCCAAGTAGAAACAAAAAAGGCGACGAAGTAGTTGCAGTTAACGATATGTGTCTTGAAATTCCATCAGGCAAACTTGTTGGTCTTTTAGGTCCATCAGGTTGTGGTAAATCAACCACATTGTTTATGTTATCAGGATTAGAAAACCCAACGTCGGGCCACATTTTATTTGAAGACCAAGACGTAACAACCTTAGCCCCTGAAAGACGTGGAATAGGTTTAGTTTTCCAAAACTACGCGTTATACCCACATATGACGGTGGAACAAAACATAATGTTTCCTTTAGTAAATATGAGAATGCCTAAAGAAGAAGCAAAAGCAAGGGCTTTAGACGCGGCAAAATTAGTTCAAATAGAAGATCTTATGGCGCGTAAGCCATCGCAACTTTCGGGTGGTCAACAACAACGTGTAGCAATAGCACGTGCACTTGTAAAAATGCCAAACGTTTTATTGCTTGACGAACCACTTTCAAACCTTGACGCAAGATTACGTTTACAAACTCGTGAAGAAATTAAACGTATCCAACGTGAAACGGGAATTACAACCGTATTCGTAACGCACGACCAAGAAGAAGCGATGTCCATTTGTGATATAATGGTAGTTATGAAACTTGGCGTTGTTCAACAAGTCGGTGCGCCTCAAAAGATATACGACAATCCATCAAATATGTTCGTAGCAAACTTCTTAGGAACGCCACCAATCAATATATTTAAGGGCGAAATCGTTAACGGCAAGCTAATCATTGGCGGTGAAGTGGTTTTAGAAAAGCCCGAACTTGAAGACCAAGCGGTATTCGTAGGTATTAGACCAGAAGGCTTTATTTACGATGAGAACGGCAGGTTCACTTTAAATACCGATCATATTGAGGTTATGGGAAGAGATAAAACGGTTGTTTCAACCCACCCTAACTCAACTAAAGATACAGTAAGAAGCATAATCGATTCTGACATAGCGCTTCCAGAAGAGGCAAAACAACTTAAGTTCAACTTGAAACCAAACAAAGTTTTCTTATTTAACGCAGAAACTGAAGAGAGGATTTATTAATATGACTATGGACAAAAGAAATTTGCCCGAAAATGAAAATATTACCGAACAAAACGTTGTTATAGAAAGCGATGCTGAAAATACGGATTCTCCCGTAGCTAAAAAAGCGAGCGAGGCAATTCCACAACTTTCAACCAAAGAAAAGTTAAGTCGTTTTTTCCGTGCTCAACAAGGCTGGTTATTTGTTTTACCCGCTTTGCTTTTAATGGTTATATTCACTTTCTATCCCATCGTAAGTGCGTTCGTAAACTCTTTTAAGCAAGAATACAATGGTTTAGCCAGCACCTATAACGGCTGGGGGGTTGAAAATTTTATTCGTGTTTTAAAGGGTGACACGGGAACGGGCGGAGCAAACTTTTTGCAATGCTTAACCAACACGATGGTACTAACCTTCGTATCAGTTCCACTTTCAACATTTATTGCATTATTCATTTCGGTAGCCTTAAACTCAATTAAACCTTTACAAAAAGCCTTTCAAACGGTATTGTTTTTACCATACCTAACCAACTCGTTAGCGATGGGTGCGGTTTTCTTAACCTTCTTCCAAGTAATAGGAACGACACGTCAAATCGCTGCTGGAACAGCACAACTTGGTATAGTAAACGATTTACTTGGCTGGTTTGGGGCTGACCCAATCAACTGGATAAGGGGAACGAACTTAAGCACAAACGAAAGTTTAGTTTGGCATTTAGGCAAGGTTGATATTCCGTGGACTAAATATTCTATAATGATTGTATATGAAGTTTGGTCTGGCTTACCTTTTAAAATTTTAATTTTATTCAGCGCGTTACAAAGCGTTAACAAGCAATATTACGATGCTGCAAAAATTGACGGGGCGTCAAAGAGCACCGTATTATGGAAAATAACCACTCCTTTAATTTCTCCAATGATATCTTATTTATTGATTACGGGTATTATGGGCGGTATGAAACAATATTCGGCAGTAGTAGGTGTATTCGGCGCAGATATGGGTACTAACTACGATATGGGAACGATGGTAGGTTACATTTACCAATACTTAGAACTCGGTCAAACGGGTTACGCATACGCAGGTTCTTTATTATTGTTTATAATAATAATGATTATAACTGCTATCAACTTACGCGTTAGTAAAAAGCGCGTAACCTACTAAGGAGGTGCAATATGGAAGATAATATTAAAAACATTTCTGAAAATTCATCTCTACCACAAGAAAACCCCATTTTCGATATCGAGAAGGAATATAAAAAGCAAAGAATACAAAAAATAATTAAAAATATTTTTGTTTATTTCTTTCTTTCAATCTGCGCTATTCTTGCATTTTTACCCTTCTTTTGGATGTTTATATCATCTATAAAGAGCGAGCCTGAATACCGCGATCCAACCTCATCGTTCTTTCCAGAAAAGGCAATGTGGGAAAACTATTCAATGGTTTTAAACCAAACCGAAGGCTCTTCAAGTGGAACGAGCTTTGCACAAATTTTAGTTAACACATTGGTAGTAGGTTTCACCTCCACTATAATAGGCTTGGTGATAATAATAATCACGGCATACGCATTAGCAAGAATGGATTTTAAGGGCAAAAACTTACTATTCTCAATAATGCTTGGCACGATGATGATACCGGGCGAAATGTACACCATTACTAACTACTTAACTATATCAAAACTTCATTGGCAGGATACTTACACCGTTTTAATAGTTCCTTTTTTAGTAAGCGTATATTATATTTACCTTATGAGAAACAACTTTATGCAAATACCAAATTCGCTATACCAGGCAGCAAAGGTTGACGGGCTTTCCGATATGGGCTATTTAATTAAGGTAATGGTTCCGTTAACAGCACCAACCTTAATATCAATAACTCTTTTAAAGTTTATAGGAACGTGGAACTCATACATTTGGCCTCGTCTTGTAAATATGGATAAGTGGCAAATGATAACCAACTGGGTTACCGGCGGATTTACCGATAAAGATGGTTTGATTTACGGTGGTGACTACGGAAGCGAACCTCTTAACACTTTAAAAATGGCGGCGGTATGTATAGTATCACTTCCATTGTTTGTACTATTCATCTTCTGCCGTAAATACATTATGCACGGCGTATCAAAGAGTGGAACAAAGGGTTAAGCCTTATTATAGAATAACGCGCGTGTAAAGGCGCACAAAACAATTAAAGGTTAAATCGCACGAAAGTGCGTTAACAAAAATAAAAATTTTTTTTAGGAAGGAAGTAACACATGAAAAACAAACTTTTAGCAACATTAATGTTCGTAGTTATGCTTTTTAGCACAATGGCTGCTTGTGGTAAAACTGAAGAACCAGTTGATTATGAACACACCATCTTCTTCTACTCAACACAAGGTGACGCACTTCAAAAGGTTACTGCAAACGCTATTGCTTCATTTACAGCTAAATATCCAGGTTGGAAGGTAGAACACTCTCAACCAGGTGGCTACGACGAAGTAAAGTCAAAAATCGTTTCAGATTTCCAAGGTCAAAACCAACCAGACTTAGCATACTGCTATCCAGACCACGTTGCACAATACATTCAAACCGGCAAGGTAGTTGATCTTAGCCAGTTTATTTCAAGTGCAGAACACGGTTATACTGCAACAGAAGTTCAAGACTTCGTTCCAGGTTACTATAACGAAGGTTATGCAACTAACTATGCTGGTTATGCAGCTAATGGTTACACTGCAGAATCTATGTTAACTCTACCATTTGTTAAGTCAACCGAATTATTATATTACAACAAAACTGCACTTGATGCTTTAAATCTTCCAGTAGCAACAACTTGGGATCAACTTTGGGCACAATGCGAAACTATCGTAAAAGCTTATCCTACTGCAACTCCTTTAGGATACGACTCTGAAGCAAACTGGTTTATCACAATGTGTGAACAAAACGGTTGGGGTTACACTAGTGCAGAAGGAAACCACTTCTTATTTAACAACCCAGAAACAACTGCTTGGTTAGAACAACTTAATGGATACTATAAAGAAGGTTACATCACAACTCAAGAAGACTACGGCGCATATACAAGCGCACTATTCACAAAGGGTGTTGAAGATGGCGGTTTAGTTTACTGTATCGGTTCATCTGGTGGTGCATCTCACCAAGACCCAGGCGATAAGTTTGAATGGGGTATTGCTCCAATTCCTGGTTCAACTTTAGAAGATGGTTCAGTTGATTACTCAGTTATTTCACAAGGTCCATCACTAGTTATGCTTAAGGATGGTCACGGCGTATCTAACAGCGAAGAAAAACAACTTATGACTTGGTTATTTATGAAGGAACTTTTAGATCCTACATTCCAAGCATCATTCTCAATCTCATCTGGTTACAATCCTTGCCGTTTATCAACATTTGATATCCCAGATTATGTAGCTCACATGGCTGATACCGAATCACTTACTGCACAAGCTGCAAACGTTGCAAGAGAATTAAGCTCAAGATTCTACACTTCACCTGCATTCGTTGGTTCTTCAACTGCACGTGAACAAGTTGGAACAGCATTAGTATTCGCATTAAGAGGCGAAAAGACCGCAGCTCAAGCATTAGCTGACGCATACACAAACTGTGGCGGTAAATAAGAACAAATAAAAATAATAAAGAAAAGAAATTTAAGAAAATGAAAAAGATTTTATCGATTATCGTTTTAATATTAATAACGTTAAGTAGCTTAGTTTTCTTTGCCTGCGATGGCGGAAAAGAAAAAGTTGCTGACAATACCGAATATTATAACGAAATCACCTCTGGTTTAAAATTAAACAAAAGTTTTGAGGGGAAATCATTTTTAACCGACGGTATAGGCAGAGCAACAGTCGATGCCCATACCGACGGTGATACCACCCGTTTTAGATTAGAACAAGGCAATATTATAGCCGTTAGATATTACCAAATTGACACGCCCGAATCAACCGGAAACGTGCAAAAATGGGGCAAAGCGGCATCATTATTTACCAAAACCCGTTTATCAAGTGCAACCGAAATCGTATTGGAAGCAACTGCTCCCCGTGCCGAAAAGGATAGTTATGGCACAAGATATTTGGGTTACGTATGGTATAAAACCGCACAAGATAGCGACTTTAAGTGCCTAAATTTAGAATTGGTTGAAAATGGTTTTAGCTCAAACGGCGGTATGGCTACAGACAAGTATCCATATAACAGTTATTTTGCAAAGGCAGAATCGTTTGCAAGAAAAATTAAACTTCGTATTTATTCTGATCTTGACGACCCACTATTCTCTACCGACCCCGAAGATATTACTCTAAAGCAATTTTTTGATAACGAGGAAGCATATTACAACGTTGAAACCGAAGCTGGTTCAAAAGTTCGCTTCACCGCTTGTATTTGTGATTTAAGAATTTCAAACAGCGGAACTCGCACTTTTGTTGCAGAGTATTATGACGAAAACGGCACGAGATATGCGATTGACGTATATGCGGGATATTCTTCAAGTGCAGCATCTAAAATGAAGATAGGGCATTTATACCGTGTAGTTGGTACAATCCAAATGCATTACGGTAATTATCAAATTTCAGGTATTTTATATGACGTGATTTACGGTGCTAACCTAATGGACCACACGTCACCAATTCAAAAAAATTACCTTTTAACATTTAATTCATCAACAAATTACCTTACTCAATATAGTGATACCCTTTATACTGACGCAACGGTAGTAAGTTCGTCGATTGAAGGAACAACTCTTACCATTGTAGCAACGGCTCAAAAACGCATGAAAGACGGCGTAAAGGAAGAAGTTGAAAGCTTCACCTTTAGCGTTGAAGTTCCCGCAAATTATACAAACGAATTTACTGTAGGCAAGCAGTTTAGTGTGAAAGGCTATCAGTATGAAGAAAATTCAGGCGAATTAACAATTTTAAATTTTGCCGATATTCAAATCAAATAATTAAAATTTATTTTAAACAAATTTAAGGAGAAAAAAAAGATGAAGAAAACCCTACTTGTCATCCTATCGCTTGTTCTTGCTCTTTCTTGCTTCGGCTTAGTAGCTTGTAGCAAAACAGACCCTCAAGCAACATTGGATATGTACATCTTTGAAAAAGATGGTCAAACGATTTCAGAAGACTTTGTTCTTCCAGGCACAATTGGCGAATTTAAAGCTACCTGGTCTTCTAATAGCGATTTAATTACGTTAACAGAAGTAGAAGCAGACAAAGAAAATGGAATTGAAAGACAATACGTTGCAAAAGTTGGTTTACCTACCGAAAGAACGGAAGTTGACCTTACAGTTTTATTCAAATCTAAAAGAATTTCTAAAACCTTTACCGTTTACGTTAATCCATTAAGCGTTTACGATTTTAGTGGTTCTTACAACTTTGTTAACAACAACGGCACCGTAGTTGAAGACTTCGCGCTTGATACTTCTTGCGAATTTAAAGGTCACACTGCTACTATCGCTTGGTCGGTTGACGAAGAATATGCAAACTATCTTGAAATCAGTGAAGACGGTAAAACTTGCTACGTTTACCCATCATCACTTAACCCACAAGTAAAAATTAACGCTACTTTCACATACAACGGCGTAAGCACTACCAAGAGCTACAGAATGACTGTTTCTGAACAAAAAGAACCTTTACAAGAAGTTGACTATTGGTACACTAACACCGGTGTAGGTATCGTTATGAGTGGTTACGTTGTAACAATCGGTACAGTATATAGTGATGAATACAAAAACGTAACTCTTTATATGGTTAACGATGATTTCACTGCTGGTTACTACTTATACCGCGTTAAAACAGACGATGCAAACGCAGCATTATTACAACCAGGCGTTCACATCACCGTTACCGAAACAATTAACACCGATTACAACGGCCTTATGGAAACTAACGCCGGTGGTAATTTAGTTGTTGATACCGACGTTGCTCCTATCAACGTAAGCGAAAAGGTTTACGCTGTTGATAACGACATTATCGGTAACTTACAATCTGCATACTACAATCAATCAAGATTAGTATCACTTACTAACTGGACTGTAAAAGAAATTAAAGATACTCCTGATTTATCAAGCGGAACTCAAACTTTATTCGTTCTTACAAAGGGCGGTGTTGACGTTCCTGTTGTTATTTCAAAATATTACGAAGGCGCATACGCATATAAAACAAGCGATGCTACTTGTTCAGCTCTTATCGGCTTACAAAGCTCTTTACAAGTTGGCGACGTAGTATCTGTAACAGGTATTTTAGGTAACTACAAAGGTCACCAAATCGCTCCATTAAGCGCAAGCGCAGTTGTTAAAGGTGGCACTGCTGACCCAGAAGGCACCGTTTACGCTGGTAAAACAGCTGCTAAGGCTGTTGCTGCTATCGATGCTATTATTGCTGAAAACGGTTTAGATGCAGCAGTTGTTGCACTTGCTAAAAACGTAAATCTTCCTGCTGAACTTGAAGGTTGCGAAGTTTCTTACCGCATCATCGGTACACCAAGATCTTTTGCTATTGACCAAGGCAACTTAGTTATCAACCCTGGCAATATGGAAAGAGCTTGCTTAACAGCTACTATCACAGTTGATGGCTTCTCTACAACTATCTTCCGTTACATTACCGCTGCTGAATTAGACGATGCAGGCAGAGTTGCTTTCGAATTAGAAGCTCTTGAATGTGTTGAAAGTTTAAATAGTGATAAAGTTGTTAACTTAACAATGGTTGGTTCTTTATTCCCAGAAGTTACATTTACTTGGGCATCTGAATCAGATGCAGTTGTTATTGATAACGCTGAAGGTACTGCAACATTCACTCTTCCTGAGGGAAAAACAACTGTTACTTTAGTTGCAACTGCTACTTTAAACGGTGAAACTGCAACTAAATCATTTAAAGTTGAATTAAACAAATTTACTACAGCTATTAAAGAACTTAATGCTATTGGTTCTGCACAAGCACATAACGTTTACACTGCTGATAAATACATCGCAGAAGGTGTTGTTGTTGAAATTGCAAGTGCACAATACGGCAATATGTACATTATGGATGGCAACGGCGATAAACTTTACATTTACGGTTTATACGATGGTAACGGCAAGAAATACGGTGAAATGGAAAGCAAACCAGTTGTTGGTGATTACGTAAAAGTTGTTGGTCCTATGGGTCAATACAACGGTACAGCTCAAATGAAGAATGCTGATATCGTTTCATTTACAGCACCTACAGATCTTGCTGATATCGCTGCATTCACAGAAGTTCCAGCGGGCAAATTCTTTGCAAAAGTTACTGTTACCGAAGTTTACAATGCACAATATGGTAACATGTATGTAACCGATGAAAACCGTCAATTAAAAGTAACTGTTTACGGTTCTTACGATCCACGCGGTGTTGGTTATGCTGATATGACATTCAAACCAGTTGCTGGTGATATTGTTTACTTATATGGTGAATTAAGCACTTATAACGATGCAATTCAATTCAAAAATGCAACAATTATTGCTTTTGAGCATAAAGCTCCTGAATTT
Organism: Christensenellaceae bacterium; assembly: GCA_045589175.1. GTDB lineage: Bacteria > Bacillota > Clostridia > Christensenellales > Borkfalkiaceae > HGM11416. The sequence continues at coordinate 137,534 of JAZNFS010000033.1, read as the reverse complement.
GGTTTAATTAAAGCTCCAGTAGTAGGAACTGCATACAAGTTTGGTATGGCTCAAGGCAATCTTGATGACAAGATGTACTACCTAGCTGGTGGTATGAATAGTTACTATTTAGCTACTACTGAAAACGTAGAAGCAGCTATTGACGTATATCTTGAAGCTACAGAAGGTGGTTACTACTTATACACTTTAAATGGTGAATCAAAATTATATATTAACTGTGTAGTTAGCGGAACGCATGTAAATGGTGCTTACGAAGCAACTGCTTCAACTGTTTACAGATATGATTCAGAAAAGCAAACTCTTATCGCTGTAGTTAATGATGAAGATTACTGGTTTGGTACAAGAAACGATCAAAAGTATACAACAGTAGGTCCTTGCAAAGTTTCATACGAAGGTTTCTATTGTAAGTTCTATGGCGAAGTTATTCCTTGTGCACATGCTGAAACTACTACAACTCAAGAAGATGCTACTTGCACAGAAGCTGGCTCAATAACTGTTGTTTGTGATGACTGTGGCGAAACAGTTAGCACAGAAGAACTTCCTTTAGCTGATCACGTTGCTTCAGCTGAATGGTCAAGCGATGGCGAAGGTCACTGGCACGCATGTGAAACTTGCGGTAACCCTGCAACTGAAAAAGAAGCTCACGTTTACGGCGCAGATAACAAATGTACAACTTGTCGTGCATTATCACACACTTGTGATTTCTCAGTAAAGGGCGAAACTGTTGCTCCTACTTGTACAGAAGCTGGTTATACTGTTTACCATTGTAACTTTGAAGGTTGCCAATCAACTAAACACAAAGATGAGGTTCCTGAAACTGGTCACACCGCTTCAGAAGATTGGTCATCAGACGGTGACAACCATTGGCACGCTTGTACAGTATGTAGTGATCTTGCAGATGAAAAGGTAGCTCATACTCCTGGTGCGGCTGCTACTTGTGAAACAGCTCAAAAATGTGAAGTATGTGAAAAAGTTTTAGCTCCTGCTTTAGGTCACAAATATGGCGCATGGACTCCTGCAGAAAACGACACTCACGTTCGTGTTTGTGGAAATGATGAATCACACAAAGAAACTATAGCAACTGGCGATTTGTTAGCTGACATATTTGCAATTGCTGATAAAAATAATAATACAACAACTTATCCTAATCAAGTTACTTTAGTTGGTGTAGTTGATAATATTAGCTATGCATATACACCAAATGCAACTAGTATTACTGTTGATATTAAAATTTTAAATCATAGTGATTATGTAGTTAAATGTTATAAATTAGCTGGTGATGGTATTGATAGAGTTTCTGTTGGCGATACAATTACTGCTACTGGTAAAATATTAAACTATTATGCAACTATTGAATTTAATGGTTGTACATTACTAGATATTGATAAACATGAATGCGTTGCTTCAAGTACTTGGGGTTCTGATGATAGTAACCACTGGAAGCCATGTTCAATTTGTAATGCTCCGTTAGAAACTGAAGAACACGACTTATCAAGTGGTAGTTGTGTATGTGGAAAGCAAGCTGGCGTACAAGAAACAGAAATAACTGTTTCAATTGCTAATTATGCTAGTGCAAATGGTTGGGAGAATGGTACACAATATACAACCATGACAATGGATAATAATATTAGTGTTACAGTAAACGGTGGCGGCAATAGTGGTAAATACTATACATCTGGCACAAACTGGCGTTTATATCAATCTGAATCTGCAGAACTTACAATAAGTGCAGCTAATGGTAAAACTATTAAATCAGTAAAAATTACATATGTAGTAAACAACAGTGGCTGTTTAACACATAATGGTAGCAATATTACTAGCGGAACAGTTGTAACAGTTAATGCAACAACAACAACCTTTGGCGTAGGCAATACAGGTAGTGCAACGAACGGTCAAGCTAGAATAACAGCAATCGAAGTTATTTACTACTAAGATTTTGTAAAAAGCTAAAAGTTATTACAAATAAAAACTCAAAAAGCAAGTGCCCAACCGCACTTGCTTTTTTCTTTTATAATGCCACCCCCAAAAAAGCCGTCCTCTGGGAGGAAGGGGGACCGCTTTAGCGGTGGAAGGAGAAAGCGTTATACACCGCGCTTTTTCTTTTGTCATGTTGAGCATTGTAATGTCACCTTGAGCGTCAGTCGAAAGGTCTCAAAAAAAATATAACAACCAAAACAATAAAAAAGCACGGTAGTTTATCATTTGACCATAACGATATTCTACCGTGCTATAATATTTAATTAAAAGAGATTAATCGTTTAAAACTTTTAGCTCGTTATACACTCTAATTTCAGTGCGTTCACTAGAAAGGGGAGTAATCGATACGTAACCGTGCATTGTGGCATCGGTATCAATATTCATATCGTTTTTATCATCCCAAATCATTTTTCCAACTTGGACGAACATATTAGGCGAAACTTCTTTAAAATCATCAGAATAATAACCGCCACCGGTTTTAGTAATTTTAATTCCTTTACATTTTAAACTTGGTAAGTTTACGTTATAAATTGGGTTTTTATCAAGCAATTTATTGTAAACAAAAAACTCATAAACTTCATCTAAAAGTGAAAGAGCATTATCTAAACTATCGGGTGCGGTAGAAAGCGCCACCGATTTAATACCAAGTCCGCTTGCCTCAAAAATTGCGCCAATAGTACCCGAATAAACAATATCTTTGCCTAAATTATATCCGCGATTTATGCCCGAAATAACCAAATCGTAATCGCGCTTAAGCCCGATAATACCAAATCTTACGCAATCGGCAGGGGTAGAATCAACCGAATAAGCTTCAATGCCACTAGTAAATTCAACCTTTTTAATTTCCATTGCCTTTATAATTTCAATGCCGTGACTCTTTCCGCTTTGTTCAACCTTTGGAGCAACCACAGTAACTTCGCCGTGTTTTTTAGCCCACTTAGCAAGCGGTTTAAGCGCGGGAGCGTTTATACCGTCGTCGTTGGTTATAAGTATTCTCATAGCCAGCCCTCGTTATTTTCTTTATATTCTTTTAGTTTAGCGTCAGCGTCGTCAATTAAGGCTTTTAGTTCTTTTTTGCTATAAACGGTTGCTCCACTCGCGCAAGAATGCCCACCACCGTGATATTTTTCGGCTATATCGTTAACAGTTATAAAGCGTGAGCGTAGGCGCACACGGATTGATTTATCTTCGTTTTCAATAAAAGCAATCCAAATCAAGCAGTTTTCAATATTTTCAAGAGCTGAAACACCGGCGCTTGCATCTTCGCGCGATAAACCAAGTTTTTCTTGAGTTTTGTTTGATACGTAAAAGTAAGCAACGCCGTTTTCGGTTACCTTCATATTTTTTAAAATATAGCCTTTATAAATCATACTTTCTTTAGTTTGCATATAAAGGTGTGCGTAAAGTGTATCGGTATCGATGCCCGTATCTAATAAAAAGCCGGCAAGTCGCATGGTTTCGCCCGAAACTTCACGATATCTAAAACGGCCAGAATCGGTTACCATACCTGTGAAAAGATATTTTGCTCCCTCTTTAGTTATTTTAAGCTCATCTTTAAAGGTTTTGTAAAAATGAGTTATCATTTCGCAAGTAGAAGAGCGCTCTTCTTCAACCCAACTTAAATCACCGTAGGGCGTGATATTGATATGGTGGTCTATTTTTATAATCTCTTTGCAAAGGGCGTATTTTTTATTAGAAATTCTGTCAAGCGAAGCGGTATCTAAAACTATAGCAAGCGATTTTGCATAAATTTCGTCGCTTACGTCTTCATCATCGCTACCTAAAAAGGCTAAAAATTCGCTACTTTGGCTTGGGTCAATTAAATAAACGTCTTTTTCGGGAAAAGATGCGGTTAAAATATCCTTAAAGCCCTTTGTTGCGCCAGTACAGTCACCATCCATACGAATATGGCGGAATATCATTATACTTTGGTAATCTTTAATTTTTTGCAAAATGCTTTGCATTATTTGTTCGTTCATATTTTATACCTTTTTGGACTTTGGTATTATTACAAAGCCGTTTTTGTTTTTTAACTTTTTCTATTTTAAAACGCGTTTAAAAGCAAAATGGCACTCTCCCTCAGGCGTTTGCACGCCAGCTCCCTCCCCGAAGGAGCCTATTTTATACTAATAATGTAAGTCTAAGCAAAATTTTCCAAGCCGTCCTCCGGGAGGAAGGGGGACCGCTTCAGCGGTGGAAGGAGAAAGCGAAAAAATTAAAAGCACGTAAAGGGCATTCTCCCTCAGTCTCATACGCGCCAGCTCCCTCCCCGAAGGAGCCTTAACTTAAATTCGCTTTTTATAGTTTATAATATTTTGCTTTACTACTTTGTCGATATACTCGCATACGCCCTGAAAGTTGGAATCAATATCGAAGTTTGTAAATCGTATAACTTGTAAATTATATTCCTCTAAAATCTCGGTTCTAAAAAAGTCTTGACTTTTCCCCTTTTCGGTATAATGTTGCGAACCGTCAATTTCTATAACAAGTTTTGCTTTATGACAATAAAAGTCTGCAATAAAATTATCTATTGCTTTTTGTCGCTGAAACCTAATATCATATTTTGATAAAAAGTCATACCATAAATGATTCTCTTGAGGCGTTGCATTCTTGCGTAAATTTTTTGCAAGTGTTATATTTTTTTTATTATAATCAAGCGACATTATTTATATAAAACCTTTTTAATTAACTATATTTTTTTTTATTTTGCTTATATAAATTAGCCGTCCTCCGGGAGGAAGGGGGACCGCTTTAGCGGTGGAAGGAGAATGCGTTGTGATTACGCGCAAGTCGAGTCATCTCATGCTATTTATTCTACAATTAAGTCGTTTAAGTCGTTAAGTAGCGCCATAGCGGTTTGTTTGTTGGGTAGGGTTGCTCCGCTTGCTTTTGCGTGTCCGCCACCGCCGTACTTAACAGCAATGGGGTTAATGTTATACTTTGACGAGCGAATTTCGCAAAGAACAGCATCTTCAGTTTCGGTAAAGTTAACCCAAACGTCAACGCCCTTTAAATCGGACATAGTATTAACCATTCCGCGTGAAATAGTAAAAGTATCTTTGTTAAGCTTAGCCATTTCTTCTTTAGTAGTATAGATATATGCAACCTTTTTATCTGTAAAATTAATTTTTAAAATAAAGCTTGCGCGAAGTTTTATAAACTCAAAATCGTCGGCGTAAAGGTTTACGTATATATCGGTTAACGAAAAAGGAACGGTTAATAAAAAAGATGCAACTTCAAAGGTTCGTGAAGTGGTTGAATCATATCTAAAACGGCCAGAATCGGTTACCATTCCCGTATATAGCGCGCTTGCGCTTTGCGCGTTTAAACCAAGATTACAGCTCTTGGCAAAGTACGCAATAAGCCCTGCGCAACTTTCAAAACTACTGTCCGTAACTTCTATATCGCAAAACTTTTCAATAAAAAGGTGATGGTCGATACGAACGGTTGTTTTTGCTAATTTATATCTTTCGTCGGATACCAAATGTGGAGCAGAAAGGTCTAAAACAAAGGCGAGAGCATCGCTATATACGCTATCGTCAATTTCATCCATTACACAGTCGTTAATAAAGGAATAACGCTCGGTCATATCGCCAACGACAAACACTTTTTTGTTGGGAAAATTGTGTTTAATAAGGTGCTTTAAGCCTATCTGCGAGCCGAGTGCGTCGCCGTCGGGCTTGGTGTGGCGGTGAATGATTATTGTATCGTGATTTTTAATTTGCTCAAGTATATTATCAAACATTTTATTTATAAACTTCCTCTTTTAAAACGCCTATCTCGGGTAGATTTCTAAACTTTTCATCGTAATCAAGTCCGTAGCCAACAACGAAGTGATTGCCAACTTCAAATCCCACGTAGTCAGGCATCAAATCAACTTCTCTACGGCTTGGTTTATTTAAAAGAGTGCATATTTTTAGTGATGCTGGCTTTCTAGCGCATAACAGTTTCTTTAAATACTTTAAAGTAAAACCGGTATCTACTATATCTTCAACTATAATAACGTGACGGTCGGCGATAGAATAGTCAAGGTCTTTTATCATTTTAACTTCGCCAGAAGAACGAGTTTCTGCACCGTAACTGCTAACTGCCATAAAGTCGAAATTAAGGTGGATATCCATCGCTCTAACTAAATCTGCGTAAAAAAGTGTGCTTCCTTTTAAAATGCAAATAAGCAGGGGATTTTTATCCTTATAATCGGCGCTTAAAGTTGAGCCAAGTTCTTTTACTCGTTTTTCAAGTTGCTGTTTAGAAAATAAAATTCTTTCAAGTTGATTATACATGCTACTCTCCTTTTTTCTTTGCGGTAAGTTTAATTATTTGAGTGGTGTTTTCATCCACTGCTAACTTTTGAGAAATATCAACCGTGCAAACGGCAAAAATCTCGCTTTCAATAGCAATTAAGGGTAAGTGTTTATTGGTAGTGCTATCAATTTTTTTATCGGTAAAAAACTTTTTTAGTGATATTTGTTTTTTGCCGAAAGTATATATTTCATCGCCTATTTTTTTCGTGCGAATTATTGCGCTTTCGGGAAGTTTGTTTTTATCAAAATATAAAACTTCGCCATTTGTTAATTGCTCTTTTGTAGGCTTTTTTACTGTTTCTAAATTGATTATATAACGTTTGGTTTCAATTGGTTTATCAAAAGTTATTTGATAAATATTTTCGTCGATTTTTTCGTTTTTTATAAATACAATTCTATTCGACACTTTATGCGCGATAAGCCCAAATTTTAAATTTATTTTTCTTCCGGTTTGTTTTTTGGTTAAATCAATAATATTGTCGAGATGAGTTTTAGTAAAGTCTTTTTCAAAACCCATAGACTTAATAATTTTTAAACAAGCGCGCTTAAATAGAACAAACTGCTCTTTTTCGGGAATAATTACACTATTATTTTCAATTAGTTTTTGCGCAAGTTGGTCAAGTAGTTGGTTTTCTTCAAAGGCAATAGAAGAAAAGCGGTTGATGGCGGTGGTTGCGCTTTCAAACCTTTTTTCAATTTGCGGTAAAACACAGTTTCTTATGAAATTTCGCGAATAATCGCTAGATTCATTGCTTTCGTCAATAACGAAAGGCAGATTATTTTTTTTAATATATTCTTCAATCGTTTGTTTTGAAGTATTTAGTATAGGTCGCACGATCTTGCCGTTTAAGGTGGTTTTAGGAATGCCAGAAACGCCAGAAAGAGCGCTTCCCCTAAATAGGTTTAAAAGCACCGTTTCGGCGTTGTCGCTAGCGTGGTGGGCTGTAGCAACCTTATCACAAAACCCATCGCTTATTGCTTTTTTAAAGCATTCATAGCGTAAAATGCGTGCAGACTGCTCTTCGCTATAGCCATTTTCTTTGCAGTGCGCTAAAGTGTTTACGCTAAAGCATAAAAGTTCTACGTTGAGTTTTGCGCAAAGCTCTTTTACAAACTCGCTATCGCGAATGGAAGATTCGCCACGTATTCCGTGTTCAACGTTAATAGCTTTTAAAGTGATGCCAAGCTCTAAGGCGTTTTTATAAAGAAGGTGTAATAAGAAAACCGAATCTTTCCCACCCGAAAGGGCAACGGCAACACTTTCTTGTTTGTTAAAAAGGCTTTTGTCAAACATAGAAAAATTATAACATAATTACGCGTTTTAGTCCATTCTTTTAACAGCGCTTAAAAAAGAAAGTTAAAAAGGTAAAAATATTAATTTAAAAGGTAATCTTTTTTTACATAATTTTTATAAAAAGCAAAAGCGTATAGTAATAAAATTATTACTTTTAAAATGAGTTGCGGAATATAAAAAACACGCCGTGAGTAAAAATTCACTCACGGCGTTAAGCTGTTTAATATTTAGTTATTATTTTTTGAAAAGTTTTTTAAAGAATCCAACAACGCGGTTTTTAAGGTTAGTTAAAGCAGAAGTAATTTTACCTAAAATTCCGCCTTGAGCAGCTGGAGCGTTAGCAGGTGCGCCAGCAGCAGGTGCTGGATTGTTCTTCTTTTCTTCTTCTGCAGCGTGTTCAGCTTCTACAGCGCCGGCAGCAGCAAGACCTCTGTATTTAAATCTGCACTTAGCAGGAATTCTTTCGTATATGTTATCGGTCTTAACGTCTTTAGTCTTACCAATACCGAATTTAGCTAAGCAACCAGTCTTTTCTTGGTAAGTTGAGCTACCGGTTGGCCAACCAACAAGTAATACTTCTTCGCTCTTGCCAGTTTCCTTATTGTACTTGTAGTAGCTTGTTAACTTACGAGATTCAAATGATTCTTCAGTTTGACCTTTGCCGATAGTTTTAGTAACTTTGAAGCGAACGGTTTCAACCTTCTTGTAGTATAAGTATTGTTCATCGTAATCTGAAATAGATTCAACGTTGAATACTAACTTTCTTGAATTGTTGCCGTCTGGATCCATTACGTAAAGTGATAAACCGCTTGCATTTGTATCAACTGCTTCGTTACGAGCATAGTAGATGCAATCTTTACCAACGATGAAGAATGTTTCAAAGTTTTCAGCAATAAGTCTATTTTCCTTACCATCTGTACGAACAACGCGTAGGTTGTTATAAATGTCAACGTAGTGGATATGAGTTGAAGTTTCACGAAGAATTCTATCAACTTGTGTACAAATTACAACGCGTTTGCCAGTTTCTACGTTAAATTTAACAATAGCAGCGTTTCTACCAGAACCTTTCTTAAGGTATAACCAGTTACCCTTAGCAGAAATAACGCGTTCAACGTTTCTCATAAGTTCTTTTCTATCAGTACCGTCGAAGTTAGCGCGAACTAATGGGCGGAAGTCCTTATTACCGATAGTGTAGTAAACTTTACCACCGATAACGTCGAAGTAACTGTAAATGTTATTTTCGATAAGAGTTGATTGAGCGCTTGCAATATCGTAAACGTATAAATCTTGGTTAAGGCTAACAGGTTCCCAATGAGTGTAAACAACCTTACCGTCAACAACGTTGTGGATTTGGCAATCTTCATTAAGAATCTTTGAGCAAGCGCCTGTTTTTAAGTTGCAGAACATAAGTTCTGTTTTGAATTCTGGACCCTTAGGAGCTTCTTCTTTCTTGCCAAATGGTAAGAATGATAAGCAACCTTTCTTAGCAGGTGCTGGTTTGATTAATGATTCTGCTTTTACGTAGAAAATTTCTTTATCGTATGCAAGAGCAACGTCAACTAATTCGCTAACAGCCGTTTTCTTTTCGCCACTCATTAAGTCGATAAGAATTAATTCGTAGTTATTGAAAGTTTTTTCAGGAGCAGCAGGTGCTTTCTTGCCGAATGGTAAGAATGATAAGCAACCTTTCTTTGCCTCTTCTGCTTTCTTAGGTTGAAGTTTTTTCTTAACAAGAAGGTGAGTTTCGTTAAGAACTAATCTTGTTTGATATTTACCACCAGCCTTGTAGTCAGCAAGCTTACCAGTATCAACAACTGTTTCAGATTTACCAATTAAATCAAATTTGCAAATACCCTTGCTGTTGAAGAAGTATAGGCAGTTGTTGAAGTATTTAATAACTTGTTCAATACCTCTTAAAACAGGTTTATCAGCTTTAACAGGCTTACCACTCTTTTCATCAACAACAACTTCGTATAAAGAAAGAGTTTTTACAACTTCTGTTGGTTGAGCAACAGGTGCTGGAGCTGGAGCAGCTTCTTTTTTACCCTTCTTGCCTAATTTACCCTTAATGCTGTCGCCTAAGTTCTTAACGTCAAAGGTTGGAGCTGGGGCAGCTTCTCTTCTAAATAAATAGTATTTATCACCGAAGAAGAATAAATCGCCGTCAAAATATTTATAGTAGTGATTGATTCTTTCAATGTAACGATTACTGTCGGCATAACCACGAATTTCAGTAAAGCTTCTTAAAGCTGCTCTCTTAGCTTCGCCACCAGCATTGAAATTTTCAACAGCTGCTTGGTAAAGAGCAGGCGCGTTAATACCTTTAGTTTCGTGTAATTCTTTTTCAAGCTTTGCATCTGCTGCGCGTTGAGCTTCAAGATATTCAGGAATTTCGTTGATATCTTTAACTGGGTGTAAAGCAGAAAGTTGAGACTTTAAACCATCTAATTCAGCATTGATTTCAGCTAATTTATCGGCAGAAAGGTTAAACTTTTCAGCGTATTTGATAGCTGATTCTAATTCTTTAACGATAGCGCCTTGTTGAGCAACTAAAGTTTCAACAACTCTACGATAAACGTCAAACGCTGCAAAGCTTTCGCTGTTATCGTCGCTATTGTATTGGTCGTGCATGTATTTAGCTTTTAATGCCAAGCCTTCAATTTTCTTGCTTACTGGAACTGCTAAACCTTTGAATGCTAAGTACCAAGAATGTGCATCAGCGCCGTTTTTGATTTTATTGTTTTCAATAACTTCGTTGATTTCGTAAAGTTTGATTTCAGTTGAATCTTGATAATCTGCCCAATCATAGTTTTCAAAGAAGTTTTCAACGAAAACAACTCCTGATTCTGGGTTATCAAAACCTAACATCATCATAGGACTGAATGCTGCTGCTGCAGGTGCTACGCTTGCACCGCTGTTGCCTTGTAATTGAGCAACGCTGATAGAACTATCACAAGCATTACAAACAACCACTTGGTCATTGCTTGAATATTCTAACTTGCTGTCACAATTAGGACAACGACCTGTTAAAAAATTAGCCATTTTTTCCTCCAAAAAAAACATTTATTTTTATTTCTTTTTATTAAATTAAGGGTAGTCAACACCGCCGTTTGGTGGACGGCATCGAAGCAACCGCTTGATTCCTTTTATTACACCGATTATTAGCCCGTATTTTTGTATAGCCATAATCATATAAGTCGAGCAGGTTGGCTCGAATCTACATTCCGATCTTACACTAAGTGGGGCGAATGCTTTATAAAAAAGCACCATTCCTATTACAAACCTTTGTGTTAAAAAGTAGGTAACAACGCCGTAAATTAGGTAAACCCACCAAACGAGTTCGTATTTTAAAAGTTTTGGTAAAGTCTTTAAACCAACCGTCCACACTAAAACGATTAAAATAGCAGGGATAACTGCGTAAGTGATAAGGTCGATAATTTTTATTTCACGTATTTGTTTGCGCATTTTGTAAATTTTAATTTTGCGTTTTAGTTTTAGCCGAGCTTAGTTCCGCAGTTCATGCAGAATTTACTTCCTGGAACGCATTTGTTACCACATTCAGGGCAGAACATAGCAACAGGTTGTTGTTTACCGCAGTTCATACAGAACTTAGCACCTTCTGCAACTGGCGCACCACATTCGGGGCAAACCTTACCAGTGCCTTGTTGAACTGGTTTAGATGCAGGAGCGTTTAAAGTTGAGTTGCCCATTTGGTTAACTGCGTTGCCTGCAAAAGCAGGGGCGTTAGCATTTTTTGCTGCTTCTTCTAAAACGTCAAATTTGCGTTCGTCGGCATAAGTGTAGCCTTCAGTTTCACGTGCTTTGGCGCGCGCTTCACTGATTCTTGAAATTTTATATGCTTCAATATCTGCTTCACTAAAGCCCTTAAGCATTTCAGCTTTAGTTTTGCGAAGTTGTTCAAGATCGCTTTCGCTTGCAGAGATTGAGTTGATTGCAAAGTGGTTAAGTTCAATACCTAAATCGGCAACTCTTGCGTTTAATTTTGCTAAAATAGCGTTAGAAAGTTCGCTAAGTTTAGTTGAAATTTCTAAAATGCTTACTTTATGTTCGGCAATTGCTATGGCAATACACTCTTTGATAGAACTCATCATCATACCTTTAATTGCACGGCGAACGGCTTCAACGCTAATTTCTGGAAGTTGACCAACTACGTTTGCAACGAATTTGCTAGAGTCTTTAATTTTTAAACCCGTTTGGCCGTTTGCGCGAACGTTTATAAGCATAGGGTATTTTGGATCTTCAAGCGCTATAGGAGAATCAGTTCCCCAAATTATATCAAGCACAGAAACTTTATTTACAAAGAATATATCGCAAGGGAAGGTGTTTGGTCCGCCAAAAATAGCGCCGAAAACACGTTTTAAAAATGGTACGTTTTCAGGTTTTAAAGAATGAATACCGCCTGGAAAAACGTCTAACGCTTGGCCGTTTTTATAAAAAACCGCTTCTTGCGAGTCGTGAACCATAAGTTCTGCAGTTGGTTTTAAATCGGGACAAGTGAATTTATGTACTAAAGTATTGTTGTCACCAACGTATTTTATAAGCTCTTTTTCTGCCATTTCTAACCCCTCCCTTATATGAAAGAATAATTATATCACAATTAATTATAAATTAATTTTACAACTATATTATTCAAAAGTCAACAAAAAAACAACAAATTATCGAAAAATGACTATAAAAGTAATAAAAAAGTCCCAATAAGTTGATTATCAAGGTTTTTTGCGCGATTTTTGGTTATAAAAAAAGCTCTTTTTTCTAACAATAATTTTTGATGGGTAAGTTCGAAAGTAGTAAGATATCTAATTTTTCATTAAAGTAAAAATTGTTAGCGAGGATATAAGAATTTTTTAAAAAGTGCCCGTATAAGGCAATTAACGGCACTTTTGTGTTGAAAATAATAAAAAGAAAAGCGGGCTTTAAAAAAAGCGCGCTTTTTGTATGCAAAAAAACAAACGGCGTTTTAAAAAATCATTTATAAAAACCTACATATAAAGCAAGCGAAAATACAAGATGCAAAATTGCTTAAAAGGCAGGTTATAATTGCGGTGGTAAGCTTTTTATTTTTGCATTTAGAAAAATACAAAGCTCCTATATAAAAAACGGTTTCACTGCTTGAAAAAATACAAGAGGCGCACCTTGCGATATAACTATCCACCCCGTAGGCTTTATAAATATCGCTAAGGATTGCAAGCGAGCCACTTCCAGAAAGTGGCTTTATAAGTATTAACTTTGTAAGCTCGGTTGGAAGGTTAAAAAAAGAAAATATTGGATTTAAAAGTTTACACACTAAATCCCAAAGCCCACTTTTTAGCGCTAACTCGTTCATTATAAGAACCGCGCAAATATAAGGAAAAATTGATAAAAGTAGGGCTATAGCATCGTTAATGCCACATATAAAGGCATCGTAAACGTTTACTTTTTTTAAAAAAGCCGAAATAAAAGCGAATAAAACAAAACAAGGCAATATAAAAGCAAATACTTTCATTTTTTCCCTTTTAACTTTTTTGATTTAAAAAAGTAAAATAAAAGCACTCCAAAAGCGCTTGAAAAAATGGTGCATAAAAAGCAGGGTAAAATTAAAGAGTATGCACTTTTAGCTCCGTAACTTATTGCAAGCGAAATTACTGAAGTTGGTAAAACTTGAATTGAGGTTGCGCTTATAACGACCAAAAGCTCCGCTCCAAAAAAATTATTGCTATCTTGCATTTTACTGCAAGCTTTTATGCCTAGTGGGGTAGCTATTCCGCCAAGACCTAAAAGATTGCAAGCAAAATTCATACAAAGCAGTTTTTCGGTATCGCTATCCTTGTTTTTTAGTAGTTTATTTATAGGTTTTTTTAATCCCAAAGCTATCTTATCTGTAACCTTCGATTTTTCAAGCAAATTATAAACGCCCATCCAAACGATATAAACGCTTGCAAGCGTAAAAATCAGCGAAATTGATTTATTAGCCCCCTCAAGCATAGCCGAAAGAGCAGTTTCGGGACTTTTAAAAATACAAAAAATTAGTGAAAAGGTGCAAAATAACAAAAAAATGGCGTTCATAACAAAATAATATGTTCATAATTCGCTTTTTATGTTTTACATTTTTTTGGTTTTATTGTATAATCAATACAATAAACGATAAAATGCAAGTTTTCTAACTCAAGGAGATTTTTATGAAAGAAAAATACTACATTACAACGGCGATAGCTTACACTTCATCAAAACCACATATCGGCAACACTTACGAAGCTATTTTAGCTGACGGTATGGCTAGATTTAAAAGGATGCAAGGGTACGACGTTTTCTTTCAAACGGGAACTGACGAGCACGGTCAAAAAATAGAAGAAAAAGCAAAGCTTGCTGGCAAAACTCCCAAGCAATACGTTGACGAAGTTTCAACCACTATAAAAGGTATTTGGGATATTATGAACGTATCTTACGATAAGTTTATAAGAACTACCGACGAACACCACGAAAAGCAAGTTCAAAAAATATTTAAAAAATTCTACGAACAAGGCGATATTTATAAAAGTTCTTACGAGGGTTGGTATTGCACCCCTTGCGAATCTTTTTGGACTGAAAGCCAATTAGTTGACGGTAAATGCCCCGATTGCGGTAGAGAAGTTAAAAAGGCAAACGAAGAAGCGTACTTCTTTAAAATGAGCAAGTATGCTCAAAAACTAATCGATCATATCAATGCAAACCCCGATTTTATAGTTCCCGTTTCAAGAAAGAATGAAATGATGAACAATTTCTTATTACCTGGGCTTCAAGACCTATGTGTTTCAAGAACTTCGTTTAAATGGGGTATCCCGGTTGATTTTGACGATAAACACGTAGTTTACGTATGGCTGGACGCTCTTACTAATTATATTACAGGCTTAGGCTTTGATTTGGAGGGTAACCACAACGAATTATATAAAAAATATTGGCCTGCCGACGTTCACGTTATCGGTAAGGATATTATAAGATTCCATACGATTTACTGGCCAATTTTCTTAATGGCAATGGGCGAACCTTTACCTAAACAAGTATTTGGTCATCCATGGCTACTTCAAGAAGGTGGAAAAATGTCCAAATCAAAGGGTAACGTACTTTACGCAGATGATTTAGCTAGTGTTTTTGGTGTAGATGCGGTTAGATATTACGTTTTAAGCGGTATGCCTTTTGATAATGACGGCTTAGTTTCTTGGGGAATGATGACTGAAAAAATAAACGCCGAACTTGCAAACGTTTACGGAAACCTTGTTAAGCGTACTATTTCAATGACTAACAAATATTTTGATGGCGTTGTTGAAAGAAGTGGAGTAGAAGAAGAAATTGACCAAGAACTAAAAGCTTTAGCCACTTCAACCTATTCAAAGGTAAGCGCGCTTATGGATGAATGTAAGATTGCCGACGCTCTTTCTTGTGTTTTCACGCTTTTAAGGAGAGCAAATAAGTATATCGACGAAACTGCGCCTTGGGTACTAGCAAAAGAAGAAGCGAGTATGCCACGTTTAAAAGAGGTTATGTACAACTTAACTGAAACTATAGTTATTTGCGCAAGCTTATTGCACCCATTTATGCCTGCAACTAGTGAAGAAGTTTTAAACGAATTGAATACGGAAATTCGCGCCTTTGATAGCCTTGATAAGTTCGGTTTATATAAAGACGGAACTAAGGTAACCGAAGATCCAAAGGTTATTTTTGCTCGCCTTGACGTAAGCGAAGTTTTAAAAAAAGCTGAAGAAATTGCTAAAAAATATCAAGTTAAAGAAGAACCTATAAAAGAAGAGCCAAAACTACCTGAAATAGGCATTGAAGATTTTGCAAAAATCAGTTTAAAGGTTGCTTTGGTAACTGCTTGCGAAAGAGTTGAAAAGAGCGATAAGCTTTTAAAACTCACTCTTTCACTTGGTAATGAAACTAGAACTGTTGCTAGCGGTATTGCAAAATATTACGCGCCTGAAGAAGTTGTTGGTAAAAAGGTTATTTTAGTAAGCAATTTAAAGCCTGCAAACCTACGCGGAATTAAAAGCGAAGGTATGGTTTTATGTGCCGAAAAGGATGGCGTTGTAACTTTAGTTGAACCTAACGCTCAAATGCCTGAAGGAAGCATTGTTCGCTAATGATAGATACTCACGCGCATTTAACCGATAAAATATACCAAAACCCCAGCGAAATTATACAAAACGCTAAAAATGAGGGCGTTAATAAAATAATAACCGTTGGTTGTAATGAAGAAACCTCTTTTTTAGGTAAAGAAATTGCCGAAAATAACGAAAAGGTGTTTTTTACCGTTGGCGTTCACCCATCTGATTGTAAGTTTTTAAACAGCGAACTTATACAAAAGTTTTTGCCAATAATCAAACACGAAAAGTGTCTTGCTATTGGAGAAATCGGGCTTGATTATCATTACGGTAAAGATAATAAAGAAGAACAACAAAATGCCTTTATAGAGCAATTAAAGTTAGCTTGCGAGCTCGATTTACCGGTTGTTATTCACTCGCGCGAAGCAACAAAAGATATGCTTGATATTCTTTCGATTTACGCGCCAAAGCTAAAAAAGGGCTTTTTGATGCATTGCTATTCCGAAAGTCTTGAAAGTGCGAAAGAATACCTAAAGCTTGGCGGATATTTCGCCTTTGGCGGGGCAATCACCTTTAAAAACGCTAAAAAGGAAGATATTATAAAAAATATACCAATCGAGCGTGTTATGTGCGAAACTGACTGTCCGTATATGTCACCCGTACCATACCGTGGGCAGGTAAACGAGCCTAAAAGGGTGGCGATAGTCTATCAGGCTATGGCTGATATTTACGAAATTAGTTTACAAAAGTTTATAAAACAAGTTGCCGAAAACGCGGTTAAATTTTTTGGGGAAGAACAACTTGGAAATTAAAAAGGAATTATAAATGAAACTTGGCGAATTACTTAAAAAACACGATTTTAAGTTTAGTAAAAAATACGGGCAAAACTTTTTAAGCGACAGCAATTTGCTTGAAAGTATCGTTATAAAAAGTGGGGTTGATAAAACTACCCCCGTGCTTGAAATAGGGTGCGGTGCAGGAACTTTAACCAAGGTTTTATGCGAAAGAGCAAAATACGTTTACGGCTACGAAATTGATAAAACGTTAGCACCTGTTTTGGGTGAAAATCTTGCAGGGATTGAAAATTGCGACATAACTTTTAAGGATATTATGCGTGAAAAAACGCACGAAACCGAAAACCGCATTGGCGAACCTTATATGCTCGTTGCAAATCTACCTTACTATATAACAACTCCTATCATTATGAAGTTTATTGAAGAATCTAAACTTTGTAAGGGCATAGTTATTATGGTGCAAGAAGAGGTGGCGGATAGAATTTGCGCTAAAGCCGGAACTAGTGAATACGGTGCAATTACCGCAGGTATTAACGTTGTTGCAGATAGTGAGCGCATTTTAAGTGTTTCGCGTAAAATGTTTTATCCTGCGCCAAACGTTGATAGTGCGGTGGTGAAAATAACCTTTAATCGAAACAAGTTCGAGGGTGTTGATAGAATTTTATATCGCGAAACGGTTAGAAACGCTTTTTTATCAAGAAGAAAAACGCTTGCTAATAATTTGCGTGAATGGCTTAAGATTGATAAAGTTTCAATCGAAAATTTACTTTTAGAATGTGAAATTGATTTGCTTGCGCGTGGCGAAACCCTTTGCGAAGCCGATTTTGTAAAGCTATCTAACGTAATTAAGCAAAAAGGTTATAAGGGATAGAAAATGGTAATGAACGATATCCTAAAAAATGTAAAAATAGGCGAGATAGTAGATTTTGGTTTTTATCCGCAATCAGTTAAAGAAGATGATGTTGTTGTATCCGATACTGTAAATGAAAATGGTTATTACTTGGGTAGCGACGGCGAATGTTATTCAAAAATAGTAGCAACCCCATATAATACGAATTATAAGTTTTCAAACGGAACTATCATAACTAAAGGTAATGAATATTATTTTAAAGTTGAGCCCATAAAGTGGATAGTTCTTTCAAAAGATAGTGAAACTTTATCGGTTTTATGCACAAACATAATTGATGGTCGAGTTTTTTCCACTATCCCACAAACTTATATGGATAGTGAAATTAGGGCTTGGCTTAACGCTGAGTTTTATAATCTTGCATTTAATGAAATTCAAAAAAAGTTAATCGCTGTTACAACCGTAAACAACACTAAAGCAAGTACTGGGCATTCTTCAAATAAAAATGCATGCAAAAATACTAAAGATAAAATTTATTTATTAAGTAAACAAGAAGCATGTAATCTTGATAATCAAAATGAAGGAAGAAGTTCAGTAAGAGAAAAGATAGCCAGCGACTATGCTCGCGCAACTGGTGTTGGTATACTTACCACCTTGGATAGATATGGTAATGGAACTTGGTGGCTTCGTTCGCCTTATCACGCGTCTATTAACTATGCATGGATTGGAAATACAGACGGCTCTATTTTCTATTCATTTCAAACGTCGATGAAAGGAATTGTTCCAGTTCTACAAATAAGTGTAAAGTGATACAACGTTAAAACTTAATAGCAGGTTTTATAAATTTAGATAAAAAAAATAATTCAAAGGGCTGTTAATCGCGTTATAGCGTGGTTTTTAGTGAAAATATTTTAACGAAGGAGATAAATTATGCAAGAGTTATTTTGTAAAAACTGTGGTGGAACGCTACAGCCTATAAGTGAAGAAATTTGCAAGTGTGAAAACTGTGGCTCTACCTATGCGCAAGTTACCGCAAAAAAACAACAAGAGCTTCTTGATAGTTTTTTAGATAAACAAAAGCAAGAGCAGTTAAATTCGCTTCGCCGTCATTTATGGCAAGAAGCAACTGCAAAATTTATTGATAGCGAAAAAATAGTTTCTATATGTTTAAATATTAAAAATATTTATCCCGAAGATTTTTTAGCAAACTTTTACGAAGTTGTTTGTGGTCAATACGAACAAGCGGTAATTGATTTTATTGATAACATAAACGTAAAAGAGCATTACGAAGTTATTGAGCCTATCGTTAACTTTTTAATTAAATCGCTAAAAAGTGAATATTTGCTATGCGTTAATAACCTAATTGAAAGGGCGTATAAGGGTAGTGATTTACAAACCTATAATCGCCTAACAACCGCTTTTGCTACTCAAGCCGAACTTGTTGAAGAAGGCGTTTACGAGCTTAATTTACCGCGTGACGTATTCGTGGCGTATTCAAGCGCCGACATGGGTAAAGTTCAACAAATTGTAACCGCCCTTGAAGAAGAAGGGTTAACTTGCTTTGTTGCAATGCGTAACCTACAGCACGGTGTTGGCGCGGTTAATAACTATCAACAAGCGCTTGAAAAGGCTATTGATAACAGTAAAATCTTTTTATTTATCTCTTCAAAAAATTCGCGCAATTTTAAGTGCGACGCAATAAAGCACGAATTGCCATATTTAAAAAAGAGCGATTTAGAAAATTTGCGATATAAATTCCCTAATCTTTCTTATGATAAAATAAATTGTAAGTATAAAAAACCGCGTATTCAGTTAAGGCTCGACGATACAAAGAGTATGGCAGACGGTATCGTTAACGAAATTTTTGCAGGGCTTGAATATTGCTACGATATTGATGGCGTAAAAGCGCGCATTATGAAATATATGTGCGCAGACGATTGTTTTGAAGAAGATTTTGATTCTCAAAAACAAATTGAAGAGCAAAAGCGTTTTAAAAAAGAGCTTGAACAAAATGATTCATTAATAAGTGAAAAGTCACGAAGAGCGCCAAGCGTTAGCAAAAATAAGCAACATGCTTTAAATAATGTAAAAGTGGGTGACTATATAAAGTTTGGTAAATACCCACAAAGTGATGCCAGCACAAAAGAAGATATCGAGTGGTTAGTTCTTGATAAACAAGGTAGCGGGGCTTTACTGATTAGTAAATATGCTCTTGATTGCAAGCAATATCATGATAAATTTGAAGATATCACTTGGGCAAATTGCAGTTTAAGAAAATGGCTAAATAATGAATTTTTTAATAATGCCTTTTCAGTAGATGAGAAAACTAAAATATCAACAGTTTTAATATCTGCAGGATGCAATCCTGTTTATGGAACAAAGGCTGGAAAACCAACAGAAGATAAAGTAAATTTATTAACGATATCTGATGTAAATAAGCATTTTAATAGCGATACATTAAGAATATGTAAGCCTACTGCTTATGCAAAACAAAACGGCTTAAGTGTTGATTTTAGAAACAATGTTAATTGGTGGCTTTGTACTCCTGGTCATTTTCAAAGTAATGCAAGTTATGTCCATAGTGATGGGCATATACATAATGGTGGTAGCATTGTTAATAATACTGACATGGCTGTGCGTCCGGTAATATGGATTGAACTTGATGCTGTGACTAAACAAGATAAGCAAGAAGCCGAAAAAACAAACTTAAAGGCGGTTTTAAATCCTTTTAACGATGCAAAAGTTGGTGGCTATATAAAGTTTGGTAAATACCCACAAAGTGATGCTAGCATAAAAGAAGATATCGAGTGGTTACTTCTTGAAAAACAAGAAGATAAGGTGTTACTTATTAGTAAATATGCTCTTGACTGCAAGCCATACAATTCTCAAGATACTAATATAACATGGGAGCGTTGTACTTTAAGAAAATGGCTAAATAATGAGTTTTTAAACAGTGCATTTAACAGTGAAGAACAGTTAAAAATTCAATTAATGCATGTAAGCGCGGACAAAAACCCTTTATATAATAGAAACCCAGGGAATTCAACTAACGATAAAATGTTTTTATTAAGCCTCAAAGGGGCAAAAGAACATTTTGAAGTTGATGAAGAAAGGGCATGTAAACCTACCGCCTTTGCAAGGGAAAATGGTGCATATGTGGATGGTGAAAATTGTATGTGGTGGATTAGAACACCAGGTAGTAATCAAAATTTCGTTGGTTATGTAAATTCGGATGGCAAAGTTAAGGATAGTGGTAAAAATGTGAATCTTACGAATCGTTGTGTGCGCCCAGCAATGTGGGTTACGTTAGATTAAAATACTTAATAAAAAACAAACGACAAGTACAAGAAACGCAAAACCGCTGTTAATCGCGTTATAGCGTGGTTTTAGATGAAAACAAATTCGGGAGAACGTGAAAATGTTAAAAAAAGAAGAAGTTGCAAAAATGAAAAGAGGAGATAGTATTGAGTTTGGTAATTATACTAAGTCTAACCCTAAAATCAAAGAACCTATCGAGTGGTTGTTGGTTAAAAAAGATGATAATATGGTGCTTGTTATTAGCAAATACGGCATTGATTGTAAGCCTTACCACGAAAAATATGAAAAAACAAGTTGGAAAAAATGCACTTTAAGGGCTTGGCTAAACGGTGAATTTTATAATAACGCCTTTACTCAAGAAGAAAAAGAAATGATTGAAACAACTAAAACTGAAGAAGAAAAGTCGTTATTAGGTTTTATAACTACAACTGAGGATAAATTATTTGTTTTTAGCGTAAAGGAAGCAAAAGAATATTTACCTACGGATAAATCCAAACAAAGCGAGCCAACTATGTACGCAATGAAAAATAACGCTTACCAAAATACGGCTACTAAAGCGTGTTTTTGGTGGCTTCGTTCGCCCGGCGTGGGTGAACGTCGTGAAGCGCTTGTTGACGGTGAAGGTATAATAGATACTCGTGGTGATATTGCATATAGTAATAACGTTGCAGTGCGTCCTGCTATGTGGCTTAAACTAAAATAAAACTTTTAAATCCTTTTAAAAGGATATGAAAGCGCCTTTAATCGCGTTATAGCGTGGTTTTTAATAAAAAATCTTCAATTTTTATTGTTAAAAGGAAATAAAAGTGACAAAGAAGGAAAGATTTATTCAAATTTTAAAATTTACTGCATTTTCAATTTCGGCAGGTGTAATTCAAATAGTTTCTTACGAGCTTTTGGCACTACTTTGCGGTATTTGGTTTACTCCAGAACAATATTACTGGTGGGTTTACGTAATTTCGCTTGCGCTTTCGGTTTTATGGAATTTTACTTTCAACCGTAAATTTACCTTTAAAAGCGCGGTTAACGTTCCGTTTGCAATGTTCTTGGTTGCTTGCTACTATTTAGTATTTACACCACTTTCAACTTGGTGGGGCGACGCTTTAGTGCAAATAGGTTGGAATGATACTGTGGTTGTTGTTATGAATATGATTATAAACTTTGCAACCGAATATCTTTACGATACCTTTATCGTATTTAGAAAACCAAAGCAAAACGACGTGGTTTTATCGTTTGACTCTCCAGATGATGAAGAAGATTCGATTGATGAGGATGACGATATAGAAGACTATGAAGAAGATCCTATTGATGAAGATGAAACGAAAGAAGATATCGATTATGCGGATGATGATTGCGAAGATGACCTCGATGATGATATAGAAGAGTTTGATGACGATATCGACAACTCCGATGATGAAGAATAGGCAGTTGTTTAAAAAAACTAAAAAACGAGTGTTTATAAACTATAAACAAAAATAAAAAGCAAAAAACTTATAAAAAATGATTGTAAAATTATAAAAGTGATGATATAATATATAATCATAATGCGTGCGTGTGCGCATTTTATGATTTTATTGACACAAAGGAGTATGTTATGGGACTTTTTGATAACTTATTTAGGCTTAATATAGAATGGTCAGACGATACCACCAACAGAATGGTATATAAATATCCTTTTAAAAACAGTGGTAAAGAAGTTAACAACAAAAGCTCGCTTACCGTTAGAGAATCACAAGTAGCAATTTTCGTACATAAAGGTCAAATTGCCGACGTTTTTACACCAGGCTTATACAACTTAGAAAGCGAAATTTTACCCGTTCTTACTAAACTTGCTTCTTGGAAATATAAATTTGAAACCCCTATTACTTTAGACGTATATTTTGTTAACACCAAACTATTTACTAATATGAAATGGGGAACACAAAACCCATTTATGATGCGTGATCCCGAATTTGGGGTTATACGCGTACGCGGTTTTGGTTCTTACGCTTTTAAGGTTGACGATGCTCCAACCTTTATGCGTCAACTTTTTGGCACTAATTCTTCTTTTGAAACTAGCGCAATTCAAGAGTACCTAAAAGGTATGATCGTTTCGGGAATTACAGATGCTATCGGCGAAAGTAAAATTTCAGTTATTGATTTAGCCGGCAACACAATGGAATTTCAAACCATAGTTAAGGCTAAAATACAAAGTATGTTTAAAGAAATCGGTTTAAGTTTACAAACGCTTATAATCGAAAATATGTCTGTTCCACAAGAAGTTGAAAAGGCTTTAGACGAACGCTCTAAATACGGTATTTTAGGCGATGCTACCGACACTATGATGAAGGTTTCTGCTGCCGAAGCAATGAGAAGCGCGGCTAAAAACCCAGGTGTTGGCGGAGCGTTTATGGGCGTTGGTGTTGGCATGGGTGCAGGCGCGCAAGTTGGCGCTATTATGAGCGATGCAATGAAGGGTAGCGAAAGTAAGCCACAAAAAGAAGAGCCTAAAAAAGCAACCGTAATTTGTAAGTCATGTAAAAAAGAGGTTGCAGCAGGCAGTAAGTTCTGCCCAGAATGTGGCGCTAAAATGGACGTTAAGCGCTTTTGCCCAGAATGTGGAAACGAAGTAGCGTCTGGCGATAAATTCTGCGCATCTTGCGGTAATAAATTAAATTAATGGTGCTTGACACAACAGATGATTGATAAAATTTGTTTAAAATCAACCGATGTTTATGAGGTTGCAAAAAAGTAAATAATATTGTTAGCCACTTTGGGCTTAAGGAGATATAATTATGGAAAAAATCACTAAAGACACTCTTATTATGGATATCGTAAAAATCAACCCAGAATCAGTTAGAATTTTACAAAAATACGGTATGCACTGTTTAGGTTGCGCTCTTGCTCATATGGAAACTATTGAACAAGCAGTAGGCGTTCACGGCGTTGATTTAGACGCTTTATTGGAAGAGTTAAATAATTTATCAGAATAAAATAAGCTTTATATACTTCGTTATAGAGGCGAAGCCTTGCGTTTTTCCTCGGTTACGTACGTACAAGTACGCGCCCGTCGGTAAAAACTCGGTTTCACCACTCTAACTCGCATCTAAGCCTTATTTTGCAATATAACAGACTTTTAATTTTTATACGGCGAAGCCTTGCTCCCTTAGTCATCCTGAGTGAAGAGAAGCGCAATCGAAGGATTTTATTGATTAAAGGTAAGTTATCATTTTTAAATATTATTTAACATTAAACTTACACTAAAAAGAAGAAAAGATGGAAGAAAATAAAAACGTTAATCAATTTGAAAGCGAAAATTCAAGCCCTCAAAAAGAAAGCGTGTTTATTAAATGTGATGGGTGTGGATCAAATATGTCGTTTGACCCACTAACTCAAACTTTAAAATGCGGGCATTGCGGTAAGCAGGTCGATTTTAAAAAAAATCAAAGCGTAGCTGAGTTTTGTTTAGAAGAAGCTTTACAAAAAGCTCCCAAATGGAATGAAGAAACAACGATGTATTGTTGTGAAAACTGTGGTGCAAACTTTAGTGTTTCAAACGTTGAAGTTTCGGTTATTTGCCCATACTGTTCAACTACGCATATCGTTAAGCGCGAAGACCTTGCCGGTGTAAAACCTACCGCAGTTTATCCCTTTTTAATTGATAATTTAAGTGCACTTGATCTATCGAAAAAATGGGCAAAAAGGCGTATTTTTGCGCCTACTAAGTTTAAAAAGAACTTAGTTGAAAGCAATCTTCACGGTATTTATATGCCATTTTTTACCTTTGATAGCGATACTTATTCAGATTACGAAGGTAGGCTTGGCGAACGCAGAACACGTACGGTAAGAGATTCAAAGGGTAAAACTCGCACCGAAACTTACATAGTTTGGCATCACGTTCAGGGAACTTTTGCTAAATTGTTTGACGACGTTTCAATTTCTGCAGGCGGAATATCGCAAAATGAACTTGATAAACTTCAACCCTTTAAAAAAGAAACACTTTGCGTTTACGAAAACAAGTTTTTATCGGGTTTTACGGCAAGGCATTATTCAAGGGATATTAAAGACTGTTGGGCGGACGCTAAAGAGGTTATAGATAAACAGCTTCGTCAGGATATTTTGCATTATTACGGCTACGACGTTATTGACTATTTAAACGTTTCAACAGTACATAATTCAGTTAAATATAAATACGTTTTATTACCTATTTACCGCTTAAATTATAGGTATAACAAAAAAGATTATCCCGTTTTAGTTAATGGGAATAACGGCAAAGTAACCGGCAAATCACCTATATCACCATTAAGGGTTTTAATAGCAATAATTTTAGGTGTAGGGCTTGCTATTGGGTTATATTTTGCACTCATGCATAGTGGGGTGCTTGAAGAATTATTTTCTTCGGTTGATAACCTGCTTAGTATAAAAATTTGAAAATTATAAGCGTTTTTCTCTAAAAACAAGGTTTCATCATAATGAAAATTAATAAAGTGACGCTATTATAAATTAAGAAATAATATTTTTCCCTGGAGGAACATAATGAAAAAATTTACAGCAAAAATCATTGCAATTGTACTTTCTTTAGCTTGTTTGTTCTCTTTTGCATCATGCTCTGCAGAAGTTGAAAACGGCAGTAAGATTGAACGTTTTACAATCACGGTTAGTTTAACGAACGCAGAAGGCGAACAAATCACTTACGATATTCACGCTAAAATGTACTTAAACTTCGCTGATTTAACGGTTGAACACGTTAAAAGTCTTATTAAAAGTGGCTACTATAATAACGTTGACGTAAGTGCATTAACTTCTTCATACTTATCATTTGGCGACCGTAAGGTTGATCTTTCAAAAGCAGATCCACTTACCGAAAGAATTGATACAAACGTTGGCTATATTAAAGGTCAATTCGTTAAAAACGGCCATACAGGTAATAGATTAACGCTAAATGCAGGTTCTATTTTACTTAACCGTGCCGATGAAGCTATTGATAATCAAAAAACAAAATATGATACAGGTAAAGCTACTTTAACCGTTGCATTTTCTTCAGCTGCACCTTTTAATCCACAAGAATACTGTCTTTTCGCTCAAATCGTTTCAGATGACGGCAACAAGGATGCAGACTCTTCCTCAGCCGAATACTTAAGCAGTTTAGAAAAAGCTTTAAAATTAAAAGATTATTTAGCTACTGCAGAGGGCGTTAAGGTTTACCGTTTAGAAAAAGACGTTGTTATCGATGAAAACAAGGCAGAAGATGCAGAAGGTAACAAATGGCTTGCTGGAACTTGCTTTACTTACGCTGAAAATGAAGAAGGCGATTTTACTTATTTTAAAGGCGTTTATTTAGAAGGTACTCCAGAAAACGAAATCACGGGTGAAGAATTAGCTACTTTAAAAACAAAATTAGCATCTAACGGAATTGCTATTACTATTCCAGTGGTTAGCATTAAAGTTAGCGTTAGTCTTGAAAAACAAGGTTGCGCTCGTTAATTCTTTTTGAAAAAATAGTAAACAAAAATTCCCTTGCAGTTATTAGGTAAAGCAAGGGGATTTTTATATGGGAGATACTTATGCAAAAATTAGTAAGCGTTGTTGGAACAACTGCTTCGGGTAAAAGCGATTTAGGTATCGTTTTGGCTAAGCATTTTAACGGCGAAATCGTTTCGTGTGATTCGCGCCAAGTGTTTAAGGGGCTTGATTTAGGGACAGGAAAGGTTACTAAAGAAGAACAACAAATGGCTGTTCATCACCTTTTAGATATCGTTGAGCCAAACGAATATTTTTGTGTTTCAGAATATCAAAAACTTGCCTATAACGCAATTAACGATATATTAGCGCGTGGTAAATGCCCGTTTCTGGTTGGCGGTACGGGTTTATATTCTCGTGCCGTTACCGAAGGTTTTAATATGGGCGAAGAAGAAAACGATCCAAAGCTTCGCGAAGAGATAAACGCTTTATCTTACGAGCAGGTTAAAGAAAAACTAATCGCTTTAGGCGAAGAAGTGCCCGAGGGAATTTCGCCAAGGCATTTAGCGAGAAGGCTTGAAAAGGCTATAAAGGGTGTTGGCCATAAAGAAAGCGTTCCCCTTTATAACGTTATGCAATTAGTGTTGGTTTTCCCACGTGACGTTTTATACGCACGCATTGAGGAGCGACTTGATAAACGTTTAAAAATGGGTATGGTTGAAGAGATTGAAAATCTAAAAAAACAAGGTGCAACTTCAGCTTTTTTAGAAGGGTTAGGGCTTGAATACCGCTATACTAATAGATATTTAGAAGGTGTTTATACCTACGAAGATTACCGTGCCGAACTGTTAAAAGAAATTCGCCATTTTGCTAAACGCCAAATAACCTGGTTTAAAAAAGAAAAAAACGCCGTTTGGCTTGATATGACGGGTGATTACGAAGCCCAAGCAATCAAACTTTGCGAAGAATTTTATAATAAATAAAAATATATAAAAACAAAAAAGTGCCGATATAGCTTAATTATCGGCACTTTTGTTTTATATTTCTTGTGATTTATAACTTAATTTTTAACTATTAAGCTTTTGTTTTAATCTATTCATTATTTTCATTGCGCTTTCATAGCCCTTTTCGTATGCGAATTGCATTTTTGTACTGTCAATCTTGTATTGACTCATATCGCCCATAGCAGGTGCGCAGTAGAAATCGGCAGGGTGTTTTTCAAGATTCATTTTGTTAACTTGGCTATCGTAAACGTCGATTAGCCTAAAAAAGTAAGAAAAAATGCTTTTAATTTCATCAATTTCACCAATAGGGCCTAAAACGTCAACCGCAACTACAACGTCAGCCCCCATATTTTTTACTTCTTCAACGGGAACACGGGTTACGAGCGAGCCGTCGGCAATAAGCATATTTTCATAGGCAACTGGTGCAAAAACAAGAGGAATGGAAGAACTTGCTTGAATTGCCGTTGCAACCCTACCTTGTTTAAAAACCACCTTATTTCCGCTTATAATATCAGTTCCTACGCAAGAAAAGGGTAGATGTAAATCTTCAAATTGAGTGTCGCCTAAGTATCTGGAAAGAAGGGCGGCCATTTTTTTACTCTTAAGTAGCGTGCCGTTTTTTAGTGCGGAAGGCGAAAGGTCTAAAATATCGCGAGCACGAAGGGCAGAAACAATTTTTATCATATAATCTGGGGTTATTCCCATAGCGTAGCACGCACCAACTACCGAGCCCATTGAACTGCCCGATATATACGAGGGTCTTATATCGTTATCTTCAAGAGCTTTTAAAAAGCCTATATGAGCAACTCCGCGTGCACCGCCGGCGCCCAAGGCAAGACCTAATTTTTTCATAAACACTCCTTTATAAAAACTTATTAAATTAAGTGGTAACAAAAATAGCAAGGGCGTAGTTATCCACTTGCTATCTCTTTAGTAATTAATTTTCTTTTGATTCCCCGTTTTCATCAATTGGGTTTATAACTACTTTAACGTCTAAAACTCGGCGTTGAGTAATTTTGTTAGTTATTATGGTTAGGTTTTTATAGTCAAAGCTATCAAACTTTTTAGGGAAAGTTCCTATTTTTTCAATTACCCAACCGTTAACCGTTTGTGATTCAAATTCTTCGTCGTCACCCTCAAGGTTGAAAAGCGTAAAGAATTTATCGAGTTCGGCTCTTCCGTCCACCATATAGGTAACGTCGTCAATCTTGTTAAAATAGTTAATAATTTCGTCGTGTTCGTCCCAAATTTCGCCAACGAGCTCTTCTAAAATATCTTCTAAAGTTGCAATACCAAGTGTTCCACCGTATTCGTCAACAACGATTGCCATATGTACCTTTTGTTTTTGCATACTTTTTAGTAGCGTTGAAATTTTCATATGTTCGGTAGCATACGCGGTTGGTGAGATTACGTTTTTAATTGATGTTTCGCCACGTTCTAAGGCAGCAAAAAAGTCAATATTGTGTATCATTCCAACGATGGAGTCTATCGTGCCGTTATAAACTGGCATACGCGAGAAATTGTGCTCTAAGAAAAGTTTTTTAATTTCGTTCATCGACATATCAAGCGAAACAGCTATAACGCCAACTCGTGGAACTAAAATATCTTCAACCAAAACGTCATCAAACTCGATCGAGCTTGAAATAAGCTTAGTTTCGCTTTCATCTAAAGCCCCGTCTTCTTGCGCTTCTTCAACGATTGTTAAAAGTTCTTCTTCAGTAATTTTTTCTTCGCCTTGGAATTTAAACATTTTGCGAAGTAAAATCTTTAAGCCCGAAAAAATTATGGTAATCGGGGTTAAAATAAACATAAAGAACTTTATTGGGTATGAAAGCCAAATACAAGCGCCTTCGCTTTTTTCTTTAGCTATCATTTTAGGTACTATTTCGCCAAAAATTAATACTACAACGGTAGTAACGATAGTTGAAACCGTATCGGCAACGTTGCCGTTTGCAATTAACTTTTCAAACATTGCAAGAGCGACGGTTGCAAGTGTGATATTAACTATGTTGTTACCTACTAAAATCGTTGAAACTAATTTGTCAAAATTTTCGGCAAGATCAAGTGCACTTTGAGCGCCCTTTTGACCTTCTTGAACTCTTACGCGTAGGCGTGTTTTGTTCACGGCTGAAAAGGCTGTTTCGGTAGCCGAAAAGAATGAAGATAGAATAACTAATATTATGCTGATTACGATATACAGCGTAATACTATCAGGTTCAGGTTCGTCAGAATCCATTTTTTTCTCCTTTTGTGCCCATTTGTATTTTGTTTGGGCAAAAAACTAATAATAGTTTTAACATTATAACATAAATTCGTAAGGTTGTAAATGAAAAAAACCAAAAATTTTACTTTATTAGCAAAAATTTTATCTTTTATATTCAAGTATTTTTCATTTTTTTATATTTTTATACTCTATAAGCATTGTTTTTTGTTATATTTTAGGTATATTTTTGCATATAATAAATCGATTACGTATTTAAGGTGGTTATAACTCATGGACGAAAAAAACCTTCATACCGTGCAAATAGACGGGCAGAAAAGAATATACGTTACTGCAGTTAAAGAGGTAGAAAGTATTACTGAAGAAAAAATATCATTACTACTTTTTAATGATAAAAAATTAACCGTTGTAGGGCAATCTTTAAAAATGGGTGGCTTTTCTAAGCAAAACGCCACTTTTATTGCCGAAGGTGTAATTTTTGAAATAAAGTACGGCTATAAAAAGGGTTCTCTTATTAAAAAACTATTAAAATGATTTTTACAGTACAATCGCAACCGATACATATTATTCTTTGTTTTTCTTTGGGCTATATTTCGGGAATTATACTTGCCCCTTTTTGCTTTTTTAATTTTTTATTTAAAACAAAAATATTAAAAGATATTTGTGCTTTTTTTGAGTTTGTTTTTCTTACCTTTATATTCATTTTTTTTAAAAACGCTTATGCAATGGGCGAGTTTCGCTTGTATATGGGAATAATTTGTTTGTTTGGTTTTTATCTATATAAAAAAACATTAGGCAAAAGTATTGCAATATTATTAAAAAAGTTGTATAATAAAGCAAGTAAAGTATTTATTTCGTGGAGAAAAAAGCTAAATGACAGAAGAAAAAGCAAGAAGAATACAAACGGCAATAACCTCAGCCGCCGTAATATTACTTTTCATTTTGGTTGCCATAATGGTTTATGGAATGGGTGTGATAAAGGGCAAAAAGGCGAAAATCGAGCAGTTGGAAACCGAAATACACCTATTAGAAGAAAAAAAGGAAAAAACGGAAAAAGGTATTGAATTGTGGCTTTGCGAATGGAAAATAATCGAACGCGCAAATGAACTTGGTTATCTATACGAAACGGATAAGTAATTATTCGCTTCTTTTGTTATGTTTAATTGCAATTAAACAACTTTTAAAAATAAAATTATGGATAAAAATCAAAATATAGCAATTATAGATATAGGTAGCAATTCCGTTCGAGAACGCATTTCTTGTAACGGAAAAGTTTTTTTAAGAAGGGTTATAACCACTCAACTTGCAAAAAATATGCAAAACGGCTATCTAAACGAGTGCTCGATGTCGCGCACCTTTGATGGGCTTGATACGTTATTTAATCTTGCGCGCGAACGTAAGGCAAAGGTTTTTGCATTTGCTACAGCAGCGATAAGGAACGCTAAAAACGCAGAGAGTTTTATTTCTAAATTCAATAGCAAATACGGCGAAAGTTTAGACGTTTTATCTGGCGAAAAGGAAGGAAAAATGGGCGTTTTAGGGGCGTTAAAGGGTAAAAGTGGATGCATAATCGACGTTGGCGGGGCATCGAGTGA
This sequence comes from Christensenellaceae bacterium, assembly GCA_045589175.1. GTDB lineage: Bacteria > Bacillota > Clostridia > Christensenellales > Borkfalkiaceae > HGM11416. Next base: position 106,666 of record JAZNFS010000033.1, on the reverse strand, counting down.
AGTAGTTTGCTCTTGCGGTGGGCAAATAATTTATGCGCATTCGATGCAAGTGGGTGCAGTTTCTTTAACCGATAAAGTTGGTAAAGATTTCTTTACCGCCTACGACTTTTTAAAAAATAAAATTGATGAAGAGTTTGATAAACTGCCTAAAGAGATTGGTGAAGTTTACGGTATAGGTGGAAGCGCAAACATAATTGCTTTTATAAAAAGCGGACTTAAAAATTTTGATCGCAACGCAACCAACGGCATGACTGTTACAAAAGATTATTTATTTGAGCTTGCTAAAAAACTTTACTTAATTGAAAGCGAGCAAATTTCAGCACAATTTTTAATAGATGATCTTCGCTCCAAAGTTATTCATTCAGGGGCGTTAATACTTTGGTTTTTAGTAAATAAACTTTGTGCAAATAAAATAATTTTAACCGAGGACGATAATTTAGAGGGCTACTATTTGTGGCTTGAACAAAACGGGAAGATATAGAACTTATGAAAAATAAAAAAGCGTTTTTTATCAATTTAATATTAGTTCTAGCTTGGCTGGGTTTGGCAGTATTGTTTAATCTATACGCTATAAGTACCTTAAAGGCAAAAGTATGGGTTGCCATCACTTGTTTTGTCGTGGGGTGGGTAGTACATTACTTTATAGCTTGTTTTTTACACGAACTCGGGCATTTAATTTTTGCTAAGAAAAACAAGTTTGCCGTTAATTACGTAAATTTTGGATTGTTTGCAATTGATTTTACAAAAAAAGAAAAACGCGTTAAGTTTTTTACGTTTTTTGGTGAAAACGCAGGAGAAAGCCTATTTTTACCTTATAAGGGAACAACTAAAGAAAAGCTACGCTTAACTGCCTTTGGCGGATTGTTATTTTCGTTTTTATATGCGCTTTTAGGTATTGTTTTGGCGCTTTGTATAACCAATCCCGTAGTTTTTTGCTTGGTGGGTGTAGCAAGTTTGCCTGCTACTTACTTATTAGTTGTTAACTGTTTAACTTTTGATAAAACTTCTGATGGATACTTAATTTTTTCAAGTAGCGATTACGCCGACGTTTTGGTTGAAATTATGCACCAAGAAAGGCAAATCTCAAAGGGTATAATTCCTTCTTGTCCTGCCATTTTGCAAAATTCAAAACAACCGCTTGCCCGTATTTATTATTACAAACACCTTATTGTTCGCGAAAAGTTTAAACGTGCTAACGAGGTGTTAATCGACTTATCGGCTGATATTTTACAATTTGACGATCAAGAATACCTACTTATTTTCCCTGAAATTATTTATAACGAGTGTTTAAACGGAAACCTTAGCGAACAAAACAAAAACCTTGCTGAAAACTTTTTTGTGGGATCCATAAGCGATTTATCTACCGTTAGGGCGCATCGCGAATATAGAAAGTTTACGGGCGAAACTAACTGGGCTCGAACTTTAGATAAAAGTTATCAAAGGTTATTAAATTCAAGCACTAAATTTGTTAAAGAATACGAAAAACGATTAAAACAGTTAAAGGAAGAAACTAAATAGAGTGCGCGATTTCGTGCTTAAGGATAAAATTATGAAAGAACTTTTTGCAGTTGACGTTTCAAGCGGTTATAGCGAAAGCGAGAAATTTGTGGTGCGTAAATTAAGCGAAGAGCTTATGCAAAAACAAATAAAGTTTACTGAAAAAATAACTGAATATGAAAAGCGCGCAAAAGAACCTAATTTTTTGGTGTTAATAAGATATTTGTCACTAATGATAGGTTTGTTTTTGTTGGTTGTGTTTTTTGTTTCAGTTACAAAAGAAAGCGATTTAAAAACCGCTTTTAATAAAGGCTTAATAATTTTTATTTTCGGCTGTATATTTGCTTTGGTTGGAACGGTATTATTAATAATAAAAACCATTCGCGAAAAAAAACTTGTTAAAGATAGCGAGTATTTAGATACTATCAAAAACGGCGAGACTCTTTACGACGAATGTATAAAAGATTTAAAAATCCCTGCGCAAGCAAAAGAATGTGATATATTTTTATCCGTTTATGAAAATAAAAACGGCGAGCTAAAGCCCGTAGTTAAAGCATTTAATTACGTAAACACTTCGGTACGTATTTTTTGCTCGGGCGAATATTTAATGTTTGGCGATTTAACAACCGTTTTTGGTATAAAAAGGAAGGATTTTAAGGGCTACGAAGTTATAAAAAAGGCAGTAACCTTTAATAGTTGGAATAAAAATTTACCCTTAAACGATAAAGCAATAAAGCCTTATGGAGTAAAAATAACTACGGTAGGGCTATTTAGCGTTAAAAACTGCATAAAAGTTTATTTTAATACTGGCGGGGTAGATTATTTTATAATTATTCCGCCATACGACGGGGAAAGTTTTTTAAAAACAGCGGGAATAAAGCATGTATAAAGTAAAAATAACGCCAATAAAAAGGGCGATTTATGAAGATTTAATTGAAAAGTATGAAAATCCTATCGAGCACGCTTGCGATATCGTAATAGGAACAACCTTTATAAGCGAGAACGCAAGTTGCCCCAAAGGGTTTTGTAAAAGCGCGTGGGAAAGCGTTTATCCTTTTGTTAAAGAACTTGCCTTAGGTGGCGGTAATTTTTATGACGGTTGGATGAAAAATCCATATTCCGCTTTAATATCCTGTAACGACGGGTTTCGCCCCGTAAGCTTTTTAATAGAACGCATAGAAGAAAATAAATAAAACGAAAGTGCCGATAGTAAAGTTATATCGGCACTTTTTATATTATATTCGTTTAATTGTAATCATCTTTTTAAGGGGCGCTGTTTTTGTTTTAAGGCAAAAATCTCCAAGATCGCAGGCTTGTTCAATAAGGTGAGATTTTTGGCGAACAAGGGGTAATAGGGTGTGTTATTCTTTATTTTCAAAGGTATTTGCAACCTCAACTAAAAGTTCGCGAACCTTTAGTTTTTGTGGACATACGCTTTCACATATTCCGCACTTAATACACTCGCTTGCTTTTGCGCCATTTTTACAAAGCGTTTCGGCATAATATCGGTCGGCGTTCCAGTCGTTATAAGCCTTTTTATTATTGTAGCAAGTAAACATATCGGGAATTAAAATACCTTGCGGACAGTTTTCGGTGCAGTATCTGCAAGCGGTGCATTGTATAACTTTTAGCTCGGCTAATTTTTTAACAACGCTGTCTATAAGCGCGTAATCGGCACTTTCAAGCGGTTTAAATTCGCGCATATAAGAAAGATTGTCGCTCATTTGCTCGCAGTTTGACATTCCCGAAAGAACCATAAATACCTTTTCAAGGCTTGCCGCAAAGCGAATAGCGTAGCTTGCAGGAGAGCCGTTGTTTGCATCAGTAATAAGTTGGGTAATTTCTTGTGGAAAGTTTACAAGCTTACCGCCCTTTACAGGCTCCATTACTATAACGGGTTTGTTGTGTTTAACGCAAACCTCGTAACATTTTTTCGACTGAATTGTTGGGTCTTCCCAGTCGAGATAGTTAAGTTGAATTTGAACTACTTCAACTTCGGGGTATTGTGTTAAAATGTTATCAAGAACTTCAGCCGTATCGTGGAAAGAAAGACCAACGTGTTTTATCTTGCCTTGTTTTTTTAATTCAAAAGCCGTTTCATAGGCCTTACATTCTTTGTACTTAACAAAATTGTTAGCGTTTTGAGCGTGCATAAGATAAAAATCGAAATAATCAACGCCACACGCCTCTAGTTGCGAATTAAAAAGTGGAATAATATCCTCTTGTTTTTCAAAGTGCCAACCGCTTAGTTTGTTGGTTAAAATATAAGAACTTCTTGGATAACGTGAGGTTAAACATTTTTTTAAAGCCAACTCGCTTTTTCCGTTAAGGTAGCCGTGAGCGGTATCAAAATAATTAAATCCTTGTAAAATAAAGTCGTCAATCATTAAAGAAAACTCTTCAAAATTAACATCTTCGCCGCTCATTGGCAATCTCATACAGCCAAAACCAAAATTCTTTTTTACTTCGTTAAACATAAAATCAACCTCGCAGTTTTTTGGCAAACAGCTTTTAAAAAACAAGTATAATGAAAAATAGGTAAGCAGTTTACATTTTAATTATAGCATTATTTACTTATTTGTCAACGATACGCTACATAAAAATAAATGAAAAAACTAAAAAAATAAGCAAATTAAATTTCAAAAAGCGCGCAAAAAGGAAATTTGTTAATAACTAGCGCCAAAAATTGCAAAAAAATATATATTTTTTTGTGATTATCCACATAAAAGTGAAAAATTTGCTTTACAAATTTTCTACTATATTATATAATATAATTATATAATTATATAAATTGATATAAAGGATTTTATCTATATTAAATTTATTATATATGTGTGAGGTTAAAATGGAAAAAGAAGAAAAGGTAGGAACAGTTTCAGGGCAGTACGGTGAAGGTCAAATTCAAGTACTTGAGGGTTTAGAACACGTTCGTAAAAGACCAGGTATGTATATCGGTACAACCGATTTAAGGGGATTACATCACCTTATTCAAGAAATAGTTGATAACTCTATCGACGAAGCTCTTGCAGGTCATTGCGATACTATTAACGTTTGCATCAATGCCGATGGTTCTTGTTCTGTAACCGATAACGGTCGTGGTATTCCTACCGGCATTCACCGCACCGAAGGGGTTTCTGCGGTTCAAGTAGTTTTAACGAAGCTTAACGCAGGCGGAAAGTTTGGCGGTGGCGGATATAAAATTTCGGGTGGCTTACACGGCGTAGGTTTATCGGTTGTTAACGCGCTTTCCGAATGGCTTGAAGTTGAAGTTTACCAAAACGGTAATCAATATAAGCAAACTTACAACCGTGGCGTTCCACAACGCGAATTGGCGGTTGTTGGCAGTGCAGATAAAACTGGCACTAAAGTTACCTTTATGCCCGACGTTGAAATATTTGAAAGCGTTATTTTCAATTATGAAACGGTAAAGGTGCGCTTACGCGAGCTTGCTTATTTGAATAAGGGATTACGTATCACTATCGAAGATAAGCGCGAAGATCAAACTGCTTTTGAAGAATTTTATTACGAAGGCGGTATTCGTCACTTCGTTGAAGATTTAAATAAAAACAAGGTTGCAATGTTCGAGCGTCCATTTTATTTTGAACAATCTTTTGGTGACGTAACCATTGAACTTGCCCTTTCTTATAACGATAGTTTCTCTGAAACCATTTATACTTTTGCAAACAACATAAATACTCAAGAAGGCGGTTCGCACTTAGAAGGATTTAAGTTCGCTCTTACAAAAATAGTAAACGAGCGCGGTCGTTCATTAAATCTTTTAAAAGAAAGCGATTCTTTATCAGGAGAAGACGTGCGTGAGGGCATAGTTGCCGTAATTTCGGTTAAGCTTCCTGAACCACAGTTTGAAGGTCAAACGAAAACTAAACTTGGTAACGCAGAAATTCGTCCGCTGGTGCAACGTGCAATGAACGAAGTTTTTGGTTCTTTCCTTGAAGAAAATCCATCTGCGGCTAAAGAAGTTATAATGAAATGTATAACCGCAAAAAGAGCTCGCGAGGCTGCACGTAAGGCGCGTGAGGCTACTAGAAAGAGCGCATTTGAAAGCGTTGCTCTTCCAGGTAAACTTGCCGATTGTTCTGAAAAGAACAGCGAACTTTGCGAAATCTTCCTTGTCGAAGGGGATTCTGCAGGCGGTACGGCTAAACAGGGTAGAGATAGAAGATTCCAAGCAATTTTACCACTTCGCGGTAAGATATTAAACGTTGAAAAGGTAAGACCTAACAGGGCGCTTGAAAACGAAGAAATTAAAAGCATGATTACTGCCTTTGGTGGCGGTATGCAAGAAGATTTTGACGTTTCTAAGATTAGATACGATAGAATTATTTGTATGACAGATGCCGACGTTGACGGTAGCCATATTAGGATATTGCTACTAACCTTCTTCTTTAGATATATGCGTCCACTTGTTGAACAAGGTCACGTTTATATCGCTCAACCACCTCTTTACAAACTAACTAAAGGTAAGGTTGAAAAATATTGCTATTCTGATGAAGAATTAAAGCGTGAATTAGAGGTTTTAGGTAAATGTGATATCCAACGTTATAAAGGTCTTGGTGAAATGAACGCAGAACAACTTTGGGATACCACTATGAACCCAGCAACTAGAACTTTACTTCGCGTTTCTATGGAAGACGCGCAAGAGGCTGAAAATACATTTAGTTTACTTATGGGCGATCAACCTGAACTTCGCCGTAAGTTTATTGAAGAAAACTCTAAACTCGTTGAAAATCTTGATATCTAGGATGGGTAGGTGAATTTGTTATGGCAACTAAAAAAGAAATGAATAGCGCATTGACTGAAGAATTTCGTCAAACGCTTGCACAAACGAATATAATAAATATCGAAGTTGATAACGAACTTAAAAAATCGTTTATAGCGTACGCTATGGCGGTTAACGTTTCGCGTGCTATTCCCGACGTGCGCGACGGGTTAAAGCCGGTTCATAGAAGAATACTTTACGCTATGAATGAAATGGGCTTAGCGCCTGAAAAGGGTTATAAAAAATGTGCTGCCATCGTTGGTGACGTTCTTGGTAAATATCACCCACACGGCGACAGTTCGGTTTACGACGCACTCGTAAGACTCGCTCAAGATTTCTCAACCAACTTACCACTTGTTGACGGGCACGGAAACTTTGGTTCGGTTGACGGTGATCCACCGGCAGCATACCGTTATACTGAAGCGAAAATGAGTAAACTTGCCGTTGAACTTCTTCGTGATATCGATAAAGAAACGGTTGATTTTTATCCTAACTTCGATGATACGCGTATGCAACCAACCGTATTACCATCAAAATTCCCTAACCTTTTAGTTAACGGGTCGGACGGTATTGCCGTTGGTATGGCAACTAATATTCCACCTCATAACTTAACCGAAGTTATAAACGGCACTATCGCTTTAATTGAAAACCCTGAAATAACTATCGATGAATTAATGGAATATATTCCTGCACCAGATTATCCAACCGGGGCAATTCAACTTGGTAGAGCCGGCGTAAAAAATGCTTACCGCACTGGTCGTGGTAGCGTTATTTTAAGAAGTAGATGTGAAATTGAAGACTTTAATAACGGAACAAGGCACAGAATAGTTGTAACCGAACTTCCTTACCAAGTTAATAAAGAAAAGCTTATTAAGTACATTGTAGAGCTTGTAAAAGATAAAAAAATTGAAGGTATTGCAGATATTAACGATGAATCAGATCGTCACGGTATGAGAATCGTTATCGACGTTAAAAAGGATGCAAATCCACAAGTTTTATTAAATATGCTTTATAAGCACACCGAACTTCAAGTTAGTAACGGTATTACCTTGCTTGCTTTGCTTGACGGTGAACCAAAAATTCTTAACCTAAAACAAATTCTTGAAGCTTACGTTAAGCACCAAGTTGAAGTAGTTACAAGAAAAACAAGATACGACCTTGCAAAAACCGAAGAACGAGAACATATCGTTAAAGGCTTAGTTATTGCTCTTTCTTCTATTGATGAGGTTATTGCAGTAATTAAACGCTCGCGCGATCGTCAAGAAGCGCAAGCAAACTTAATTGCATCGTTTGAACTTTCTGAAAAGCAGGCAAACGCTATTTTAGATATGCGTTTACAACGTTTAACTTCTTTAGAAGTTGAAAAATTACAAGCCGAACTCGCTGCTTTAGATGAACTAATGGCTGATTTACGTGATATTTTAGAAAAACCTGAAAGGGTTCTTGCCATCGTTAGAAACGAACTTATCGAACTTAAAGAAAAATATCCAACTCCAAGAAAAACCGAACTTTCTTACGACCTTTCTGAAATCGACATTGCCGACCTCGTTAAGAAAGAAGACGTGGTTATTAGCGTTACTCACTTAGGATATATTAAGCGTTTATCTTTGGAAGAATATCGCGCTCAAAAACGTGGTGGCAGGGGTGTAACCGGTCATAAGCCAAAAGAAGAAGACTTTGTTGAAGATATGTTTATCTCTTCAACGCACGACCGCTTATTAATGTTTACCAACTTTGGTAAAGTTTATAGACTTATGGGCTATGAAATTCCAGAAGGGCTTAAGGCTGCACGCGGTAGAGCAATGGTAAATCTATTGCCACTTGCCGAAGGCGAACACGTTTCTGCAATTATTCCTCTTAACGAAACAAATGCGGGAGCAGTAGAAAGCGAAGATCAAGAAGTTCAAGTAGAAGCAGAAGGCGAAGAAAATACAAGCAAAGAAGTTAACGGTGAAAGCGAAGTAGCCGTTGATGGAAAGAAATATATCGTTTTAGCAACTCGTCGCGGTTTAATTAAGAAAACGGCAGTAAGCGAATTTGATAACATTAGAAAGAACGGTAAGATTGCTATTAACTTAAACGAAGGCGACGAACTTATTTCAGTTCAAGTTTCTTCGGGTGATGATGAAATTTTAGCCGCTTCTTACGAAGGTAAGTGTATCAGATTTAGCGAACACGACGTTCGCGCTATGGGTAGAGATACTCAAGGCGTTCGCTGTATGTTAATAAGCGAAGACGATATGCTTGTTGATATGACTGTTGTTAAACCAGAATTTGACGTTTTAACTATAAGCGCAAACGGTTTTGGTAAACGTAGTGATATCGAAGATTACCGTTTACAATCTCGTGGAGGTAAGGGTATTAAGGCTGGCGTATTTAACGATAAAACTGGCAGACTTGTAAGCTTAAAACTCGTTAAAGATGATCAAGATATTATGCTTATTGCCGATAACGGTATTGTTATTAGAACTCCTGCCTGTGACGTTTCAAAAATCGGTAGAGATACTAAGGGCGTTAAGGTAATGAAGGTTGACGGTGGCAGAGTCGTTACCGTTGCGGTAGTCCCTCACGCTGAAGAAGAAAAAGAAGATTTGGGCGAAGAAGTTTTAACCGAAAACGGTGTAGCTGTTGAAGACGTTGCTGTTGAAAGCGTAACAGAAAGAGCAACCGAAGAAAACGGCGAAAATTAAAAAGTGCCCCTATAAGTTGATTAACTAACTAAATAATAAGAAAAAAGACTATCAAACGATAGGCTTTTTTGATTGATATAAACAAAAAGCACAGAAAAAAATTATATTAAAAAACGAAAAGCCACGCTATGAACGGTGTCCTCACATAGGGGTTTTTAGAGGATTGCAAAAGACTAACGAAATTTTTTCGTTAGTCTTTTCATTTGCTTTGCAAAACACACGAAATTTATTTAAAAAGTTAAAAGTGTCAGTTGAGGCACTTTTCTAAAAAATTTATAAAATTTTTCTCTAAATATTGGAGAATATCTTGATAAAATTATTTATATGTGCTACAATAATAAAAATGGCTTATAGACTTTCATTTCGGAGATTAAAAAATGGCTGCAAGTTATAAAAAATTATGGAAAATTCTTATTGATAGAGATATGCGTAAAGAGGACCTACGCTTAAAAGCGGGTATCACTACTACCGCTATGGCGAAACTTGGTAGAAACGAAACCGTGCATATGGATATACTTTTTAAAATATGCAACGCCCTTGATTGCGGTTTAAACGATATATTAGAAATCGTGAGCGAGGATAAAAATGATTAAAACGTCTATTAGATTTTTTGATAATGTTCCTGTTCGTTCTGTGTGGGATGAAGAAAGTTCTCATTGGTGGTTGTGTGCAGTTGATATTATAGAAGCCCTTTCTTTAAGCACTTCTCCACGTAAATATTGGAACACCTTAAAAAAGAGAAATAATCAGTTGTCATCAATTTGTAGACAACTGAAATTAACGGCTAAAGACGGCAAGAAATATTTGACGGACGTTATAGATGACGACGGACTTAATTTGCTTATAGCAATTCTTCCAAGCAAAAAGTCAGCCGTATTTCTAAAATGGGTTAAAACAAAAGGCACGTCTATCGACGAGCAAAGCAAGAACAAGGCTTACGAAATGTTTGAAAGTGGTCTTATTAATGATATTGAAGTTGGAACGATAAACGGCTTGCAACAAATCCACTCTTATTTATTTGGTGGTTTATACGATTTTGCAGGGCAAATTAGGAAGTTAAATATTAGTAAGGGTGGTTTCGTATTTGCAAGTGTTGGTTATTTAGAGCAAACTTTGAATACTATTGAAAGAATGCCTGAAAACACAGTAGAAGAAATCGTAAAAAAATACGTTGAAATGAACGTTGCGCATCCTTTTATGGAAGGCAACGGCAGAACTACTCGTATTTGGTTAGATATAATACTAAAGAAAAATCTTTCTAAATGTATCGATTGGAGCAAAATTGATAAAACTGAATATTTAGAAGCAATGAAATTAAGTGTTGTTGATTATAGTGATATTTTAGCTCTTATCAAAAATGCTTTAACGGACAAGATAGATGACCGTGAAATCTTTATGAATGGTATAGATTATTCTTACTACTACGAAGAAGAAAATTAAAGAAGAAACACAGGGATAAAAAAATAAAACTCGACTTTTTTTCTAAGTCGAGTTTTATCTATTATTCAGTTAAAATCCTTTGTGGATACTTTATAACGCTATCTTTATAATGAATCAATAATCAATTACAACAAGATTAACAGAGCGATTCCGTAGTAAACGGTTATTGCAATAAAGTCGTTAAGCGTAGTAATAAGTGGTCCGCTTGCGGTTGCAGGGTCGATTTTTAATTTATCTAAAGTGATAGGAATTATACAGCCCGTTAAGGTTGAGGTGGTTGATGACGCTAACATTGCAAGACCAACCGCTCCACCAACGTTAAGGGCGGTTAAAAAGGATGGATCGTTTGAAGTTATATAGGCGTAAGCGCTAATGGCTATCGCTGATATAAAGCCGGTAACAATACCTATTATAAGGCCAATTCTAATTTCGTTTAAAACGTGCTTTATCTTTTCTTTTGTAGTTAAATCGGGATCATCTAAAAGTTTAACCGTAACTGCAAGAGTTTGAGTTCCAGCGTTACCGCTCATACCCGAAATAAGTTGTTGGAAGTTTACTAATATAGGAAGAGCGATAATTGCGCTTTCAAAAAGCCCTATATACGCGCCTATAAATAAACTTAAAAACAACAAAATAAGAAGCCAAGGTAGTCTTCTAAAAGCATTTCTTATTATACCGCTAGCACCAGTTCTTTCAAAGGTTTCTTCTGGAAGAGCTGCAAGTTTTGCATAGTTTTCAGCCTGTTCTTCTTCAACTGCTTCAACGATATCACTACTTGTAAGTGCGCCTATAAGGCGATTATCGGCATCTAAAATGGGCAAAATTGCTTCGGCATACTCTTTTATATCGGTAAGGCGATCGTCAATTTTATCAAAAGCATAAACATGAGGGAACGAACCTATTATAATTTTTTCAAGCGGAGTTTCGCTTCGCGCAATAACAAGATCGCGAAGATAAAAGGCACCTTTATAAACGCCGTTGTCATCGGTTACGAAAATAGTGGAAATATTGTTGTTTTCGCCAGCATCTTTTACAACCTTTTTCATTGCGTTTTTAACGCTTAAGTTTTGGTTAACGCAAACGAAGTCGTTTGTCATCAAGCTACCTATCTCTTCGTCGTTATAAGCATTGATAAGTTCAACGTCGTGCGCTACTTCCTCGTCTAAGAGTTCAATAAGGTCGCGTTGTTTGTCTTCGTCAAGTTCTTCTAAAAGGTCAACGGCATCGTCTGAAGCCATGTTTTCTATAATGTCGGCAACCTTTTCGTTTGAAAGTTCTTCAACGAATGGAGCAGGATTTTCTAAAAAGGCAAAAATTTCAGATAAAGTTTCGTCACTTAAGGTGTTATAAAGTTTTTTACGTTCTTGTGGGGATAAAAGTTCTAAAGCTTCGGCTATATCGTTTTCGTGATAGTCGCTAAGCAACTCGCGTAAATTTTCACCTGAATTTTCACGTACTATTTGTACTATTTCTTGAGAAAATTCTTGAGTTAATAACTCGTTTTCCTTTAATTCATCCATTGATATTACCTATTCCTTATTAGATTTTGCTTTTATATCAATAAAAAGCAATAAAAAAGCGCTCGCAAAAAAGCGAACGCAAAATATTTCATTGGTGGCAATGAAGTTAAAGGATCGCTATTTGCGTATATTTAAATTGTGATAAAAATAAGTTTTAAAATTGCCACGCGGTTGGGGCTGAGGAGCTTGTTCCATAATTTCCTTCGTATGATAAATAATTAAGCGTGAGTTATAGACTGTAAAGTATAAACTATCTTGCCAAGAGAGTAACCAAGTTCGGTTTCCATTTTAACAAGGCGCTTGCCGTGAGTTTTTGCATCGGCAGAGTAATATAGTTTTAATGGTAAACCTGAAAACGTGCTATTAATTGAAATGGTTGCATTATAGCAGTTAAAGGTTTGAGGAGCTTTTACGTTGTCAATAGTGTAATCATCAAGTTTAATTTCGCTAGTTGGCGCAGTTGACGATACTGCAAGATGCATATTATGAAATTCTTGAGAAGGTGCGTCAATCGTATTAAAAGAAGCTGAAAAACCCGATAATAAATCACTTGCGCGTGGAATAAAAATTAAACTTTCGTTATCAAAATAAGCACCGTTTTTGTTTAGTTTCGTATAGGTTTTTTCGCTTTCGGCAACCTTATATGGGGCATCTTCTGCCGCGTTTGAAGTAACTTTAACAAAAGCCGATTTTTCTTCTTTATTGTAAGTAGTTGTAACCGAATATTCAAGGGATACAAAGTCAAAGCCCGAAATTTTTGTTGGCGCAGTAGTTTTAACTGTTTTTTCACTATAAAGTGGGAAAAATTTTGCAGAAATTCCTAAAAAGTAAACGGTGGAAGTAATCGTATCGTTAAAATCAACCGTTTTATCACCGTAAGAGTAATTTCCACTTGAAGAAAGTGAGGTTGTAAACTTGTAACAAGATTGACCTTTATAAGTTGAATTTTGAATATTCGTTGTGAAAGTTCCACTTAAAGTTGAGGTTAATTTGGTTTCGCCTTCTTCCACTTCTGCTTCAACGAAAGAAAGTGTATAAACACTAGTTTCATTGATTTCGCCAATTTCGGCTTCTGTATTAGAAAGCCAGTATTGAGAAGCAAACATATTAGAAACTATAGGATCGCTTGTGTTACAAGCGGAGGCAAACAAAAGCGCAAAACAAATAAAAAGAGCGCTTATTTTTTTAAATACTTTCATTTTACACCTAATTGTGCGATTTGCACAACCAAATAATTGATTAATAGTATAACTTATTATACCAATAATTTTAATAAAGTGCAACTGTTTTTGCCATAACAAACGAACAACTACGTGTTGAATTGTGAAAGGTAGATGAAAACGCTATTATCACGCGAAAAAATGTTCAAAATTACTTGAAATTTTTTCATTTGTATTATATAATAAACAAAAGAAATGTGTTTGTTAAAAGTACAAAATAAAACGCTTTGGTGTTTTGGTAAATTTTGAAAAATGGGAGAAAAATGGCAAAAGAAAAGAAGAATAAACTTAAGCCTGGTGAAAGACGCGTTTGGTTTAAATGCGTAAAGGCAATTTTAAGAATTTTTATAAAAAAGCCACGCTTTGTTTTTCTTGGTGAGGAATTTCAAGATAGGTCGCTCGTTTTAAGCAATCACGTTGGAGCAAGCGCGCCACTTACCTTAGAAATGCATTTTCCAAAGCCATTTAGATTTTGGGGTACTTATGAAATGAACTCAAGCGTAAAAGAAGTTTATAAGTATCTTTCGGAAATTTATTTTTATCAAAAGAAGCATTGGAGTAAATGGGGTGCAAAGTTGTTTAGTATAATAGCAGCACCTGTAGCGTGGGCGTTTTATAGAGGGCTTACTTTAATTTCAACTTATCGTGATCACCGTTTTAAAAGCACTTTAAAAGAAAGCGTAAGAACGCTTGAAAATAACGCGTCGTTAATTATTTTCCCAGAAGATTCTTCAAACGGATATTTTAGCACTCTTACAGGGTTCTTTTCTGGGTTTGTTACTCTTGCAAAATATTGCCATAAAAAAGGAATGGACTTGCCCATTTATTTAACCTATCTTCGTAAAAAAGAAAAGGTTTACGTTATTGATAAACCTATTTATTATACCGACCTTGTTAACCAAGGTTTAGATAAATATCAAATTGCAGAAGTATTACGCGTGCGCTGTAACGAACTTGGCACAATGCAATTACCAGAATAACAAAAGTGGCGCTATAATATCGTATGCGCCACTTTTTTAAATACTTTAGTGAGGAAAATTTATGTTTAAATTTATAAAAAAAATACTTGGTTTTATAATAACCGTAGTGATTTTATTTGCCGCGGTTGTTGCAATAAGCGGAAAATGCTATATTAAGTTCGATGGCGCTGACGAATACTATTCTCACTGGATGATGGATATTGAAGATGATTGTTTAATAAGTGAAATAGTCATCCCCGGTAGTCACGATGCAGGAACGAAAGGAATGGTTTGGCTTGGCGAAACGCAGTGCTATACGGTTGAAGAACAGCTTTTATCTGGCGTAAGATATTTCGACTTAAGGGTAAATCAAAAAGACGGTGAGTTCGTTATATTCCATAGTATAATAAATGGGGCTAAATTTATACCTATTTTGCAAGATATTTACGACTTTATTATTGAAAATCCAACGGAAGTTTTACTTCTTGATTTTCAACATTTTAGCGGTGGTAGTCAACATCGTGTTCGCGAGCTAATTGAAGAATTTTTTGCAAGCGATGATTTACTTGTAGTTAACGATACCGATAAAAGCGATTTACAGTTTATAAGCGAACTTACAGTTGGCGAAGCACGCGGAAAATGTATCGTGTTTTGGGGTGATAGATCGGATGAGTTTGCTCAAAAAAACTATTTATTTATAAGAAATAACGATACTTGTAGTTTAGAGGGGGTAAGTTTGAACTCTTATTATTATGAAGAATATCATAAGGGAACAAGTAAAGCTCTAATATACGAAGCGTTTCCCGAATATTATGCGCGAATTGATGAAAAGTTTAATAACGAAGGTTATAAAGGAATTTTCGTTTTACAAGCACAACTTACTGATGGATATTTAATTTTTGGGCCTTGGGCGCGTGAAAGATCGCATAACAAAAACGTTAGCGAATATATTGACAACTTAAAGCAATATGAAGAAAGTAGATGTGTTAACGTAATAATGCGAGACTTTATAACGGTAGAAAAATGCGACCAAATTATAAGACAAAATTTTGAATAAGAATATATAATTAGAAAACAAAAGTTGTATTTATTAATAGAAAGCAAAAACTAAAAAGTGGCTGTTTGTAGATTATAGAAATAAAAAAGCATTCTATAAGCGTATAAACGCATATTTAGGAGTATTATGCAGGAACAAAAACCAAATGCAAAATGCCCATACTGTGGGGCTGAACTTCATATAGGATACGAAAAAGGAACGGGGCTTTGTACCGTTTGCAAAAAACAGTTTGATAACGAAAAAGCTATAAAACTTTATGATTCGCTATACGAAGAGAAAAATACAGAAACAACAAAAAAAGGTTTATCTGGCGAAGAATATCTTGAAGTTGATCGTATTTTAAATCGCGTTGAATTTCATCTTGAAAGAAAAAATTTTATAAATGCAAAAGAAGAACTTGAAAAAGCTTTAGCGATTACTACAAGCGATTACAGAATATATTTTGGGCTTGTGCGAGTTGAAACCCAAAATTTAACAGATTATAGAAACACTACGCACGAAGAGTATTTAAAAAAGGCAATAGACTGTGCTGATAGCGAAGAAAAGAAGATAATATTGCGTCTTTACAAAGATTTTTACAATCTTGCAAAGTTATCCGATGAAGATATTTTGCAGTATAAAAAAGAAGAAAACGTTGCAATCAAGCAAAAGCTTGAAGAAAAATTTAAAGATATAATACCCGTTTATATGAAAAAGGAGCGCGGAATAAAGATTTATTTTGTTTTAGGTGTTATTTTAGGTATTATTTCTTTAGCTGGGCTAATAGTTGGCGCAATAATAAAAAACGAGTGGTTTTTAATCGCTGGCTCTGTATTGTTGTTTATAAGCTATTTGTTATTCCGCAATTTTTACCTTACAAAAAAGGCAAATAAATTATTTAACGCCTTGCTTGATTTTTACGATCAGTTTGATAACTTTGATTTTAACGAACAACAAAAACGCGAAGTGTTGGATGAAATGAAACTATGCCGTAAAGAGTTTTCTTTAAACAACAATTTAAGTAATTGCGAAAATTCTTTAGCAAGTTTAGTTAAAATTATTACAAATGCGAGTGAAAGTGCAAGAAGATATATTTTATCGCATGAAATTTTAAAAGAATTTGTTGATATTTACGAAGATTAATAACCCAATAAGAATAAAACCAACAAGCTGGGAAATTTAGCGTGATACTCTTAACGGAGTATCACACAGTCAAATCCGTCTTTGACGGGCGAAATCCACCTATGGTGGATGAAATCGCTTCCGCGATGAAATCCTGCTTCGCAGGGTTGTATTTTAGACGGATTTGATTTCATCCAAGGCAATGCCTTGGATTTCATCTGAACGAAGTGAAGATTTCATCGTTGCTGTGCAACGATTTCATTAAACCAACAGAAAAAGAGGAAACTTTTCGGCTATAAACCGATCTGTTTCCTCTTTCTGCTTGTAATATGGGTTGGGGCTTAGCCCATTTACATTTGACTAGTCAAATGCGATGCTTGCACTTTCGTCAAAGTCAAAATTCTACGCTAAGAACATCACCCATTTTTCTGCTTGTTGTTTTTTTTAGTTTTACACTTATTATATTTAAATTGCTAGCGTTAAAAAGCAAAGTGATGGTAAACTAATTTTTAAAAAAACTATTGACAAGTAGTTAAAAGTGTGATATATTTTAGTTAAGAAAGCATTTTATTATAAAAATTGCATATCTTAAAAAAATAGGTTAGGTTACAAAAAGTGGTTGAATAATTAAAAATTGTAATCAACAAATGGTTGTATAAGCAATGTGGATTATTTTGTCAACCCTTAGTTGTAACGAAGCCAAAAAAAATAAAGGAGAACGAAAAATGACCAAAACAATTAAAAAATTACTTGCTTTAGCCCTTGTCTTTTCCTTTTTATTAATGGTTGGTGGCTGTTACGTGATTAAAAGCCAAAAGATGAGAGTGCTTAAGGGCACTTATAAACTTACGCGTTATACGTATACACCATCTTACGAGCGTAAAGAGGGATACACACCCAAAACGTACGATTATATAGCCGATGAAGAATATTTATATGAAGACTACCTTGTAATTACCGGCGAAGGAAGAGGATATTACGTGCATAAACAAGTAGGCGAAGATGCTTACGCTAAAGAAGTTACTCTTTCATACGAGTATGATACCGAAAATACATCTTTAGTTTCGTACGTAATATTTAACGATGCTATTACCGTAAATAAAACGAGCGAATTTAATAAGATGGGCGTAATGAAAAATAGCTTAAATTACACCAAAAACGCCTTTGATTACACGCAATGGATCACAGATAAACCTATGCGCTCGGAAGCTCTTTCGGTTCGTTGGGAAAAGGTTAGCAGTAAAACAGATTTAAGCTATGCTGAAAGCCAACTTGGCTCGCTTAAAAAGTATGATTACGTCGGATACGGTACTCGCGGTATTTACAAATTAAATTCAACTGTAAATATAGAAACGGGCGAATATTTACAAAGCGAGTATAAATATTTTTATTACGTGGTTGATAGTTCAAACGCGCCAACGGCAACCGTTTACTATGCTTTAAACGAATCACCCGAAACAATGGTTGTTCGCCAAGTTTCACTTGCTAAAAATGCAGAAGATTGGAGTTTGATTGCAATCGACGGGGCTACTTGGACGCGCGACGCTATGCTTAGCAATTATTACAATAATGAAGTTGATGGCATTAAACGAACACTTTATTTAGTAAGCAACGATATTAGTGAACGAATGATTCAAGATTTAATAGCGCAAGAAATTTAAAATTTTAACAAAAAAAAGGGTATGCAAATTTGAACTGCATACCCTTTTGTTTTAGTTTTTTTCAATTCTTAAAGTAACTTTGTTATTGAAATTCTTTAATTCTTTATGCTATAATTAAACTAATAATGATAGCGTAAGCTATCGTTAAAATAAAGCCAAATCGAAGTGGCTAGCCTATTATATAGGTATTCGTTCGGCAACCTTTGACGAGTGGTTAAAGCAAAAACTTTTGGATTGCTCCAACGCTATAGTTCTTCATTTAGGCTATGGGCTTGATAGTAGAGTGAAAAGAATTGATTGCTTAAAAGCTTGGCTTGGTTCGACGTTGATCTTTTACAAGTTATAAATGAAAGAAAAAAATATTATGCCGAAAGCCAAACTTATAAGATGGTAGCAGGCGATCTTAATAGTAGCGAATGGCTAAATCTTTTGCCACAAAATGCCGACGTGATAGTGGTTATTAAAGGGGTTAGTATGTATTTAACGCCCACCAACTTGCGCGCTTTAACGAGTGCCATTGCTAATCGGTTTAATAAGGTTTTTATACTTATGGATTGTTATAGCGAACTTGCTGCAAAACTATCAAAGATTAAAAACCCCATAAATCAAGTTGGCGTTAGTAAGGTTTATGGGTTAGATGATCCAACAAAGTTAAACGCTAACGGTTTTGCTTTTAAAATCCAGCTTGAAATAACTCCACAAAAATATATTGAGCAGTTAAAAGGCTTTGAAAAGGGTATTTTTCAAAGGTTATATGCCGGTAAGTTTTCAAAAAAACTTTATAAACTTTACGAGTTAAAAAAATAAATACTAAAAAAAGGATAGCGAAAGGCGTTTTAAATACCAAATTTCGTTATCCTTTTAAATTTAAAATGTTTAAATAATTATTCGTAAAGTGGGTATTTAGCGCAAAGCTTTTTAACGCCCTCTTTTACTTTTTCGCAGTTGTTTTCAAAATCTTTTAAGGTCATTGAAATAAGTTTAGCAACGGTTTTCATATCTTCGGCAGTAAAGCCACGAGTGGTTACTGCAGCACTACCAAGTCTAATTCCGCTGGTAACGAATGGTTTTTGGGTATCGTAAGGAATAGCGTTTTTGTTGCAGGTAATACCAACCTCGTCTAAAAGATGTTCGGCTTCTTTTCCCGTGCTAACTTTCATGCCGGTTAGATCAACTAATAATAAATGGTTATCCGTTCCACCCGAAACTATGCGGAAGCCTTCTTCTTTAAGGCAATCTGAAAGAACTTTACAGTTTTCAACAACGCGCTTTGCATAATCTTTAAAATCATCTTTTAACGCTTCGCCAAAGCAAACTGCCTTTCCTGCAATGGTGTGCATAAGCGGACCACCTTGAGTTCCTGGGAAAATTGCTTTGTTAATGCGGGTTGCAATTTCTTCGTCGTTTGAAAGTATTAATCCACCGCGTGGGCCACGTAAAGTTTTATGGGTTGTGGTTGTAGTAACGTGTGCGTATGGGATTGGACTTGGGTGAACGCCTGCGGCAACTAAGCCGGCAATATGTGCCATATCAACCATAAGGTATGCGCCAACCATATCGGCAATTTCTCTAAAACGTTTAAAGTCAATTAGTCTTGGATAGGCCGATGCACCTGCTAAAATTAGTTTTGGTTTGTTTTCTAACGCTAAACGCTCAACTTCGTCGTAATCGATAACTTCTTTATCTTTTGAAACGCCATAGTGAACGATATTCCAATATTTGCCCGACATATTAACGGGTGAGCCGTGCGAAAGGTGACCGCCGTGGGCAAGATTCATTGAAAGTATAGTATCGCCAGGTGTAAGTAGAGCGTAAAAAACAGCCATATTTGCTTGCGCGCCCGAGTGTGGTTGAACGTTTGCATAGCCTGCGCCAAACAACTTTTTAGCGCGCTCGATTGCTAAACTTTCAACAACGTCAACGTGTTCGCAACCGCCGTAATATCTTTTTGATGGATAGCCTTCGGCATATTTGTTGGTTAAAATTGTGCTGTTTGCTTCCATTACCGTTTTAGAAACAAAGTTTTCAGATGCTATTAGTTCTATTTTATTTCTTTGCCTGTTAAGTTCGTTTGAAATAGCCTCGTGAAGTTCGGGATCTAACGCTTGTAAAAGGTTATAATCTATCATATTTTTCTCTCCTTAGTGCATTGCTCGTATTGTATCATAAAAGGGCGTAAAAGTCAATACGGTTGTTGATAAAATAATTGACTTTTTTGTTGCATGGCGCTATACTAATAAAAAAAGTGCGTGGAGTATATAACTGTGGAAAAAAATGTTGACGGAATTTTGTTAATAGGTAGTGCAAATTTTATTACCAAAACCGAAAAAGCCTTAAATTTTATTAAGGGCGTTACGAGCAATTGGTTTTTATTCGTTAAAGAAAATATCGGCATCATTAAAGAAGGAGAGCAAAGTGGCATTACAGTATATGCAACACCACCAACCTTTACCGTTGCCGGACCTACGTGGTCCAGCTCGGTTACTTGGTACGCTTCGTCTATCGTTCACGATGCAAATCATTCTGCGCTTTACCGCAAGGGTATTACTTACTATGGGCGAGATGCCGAACGCAACTGCATGGAACTTCAATTAAAGTTTTTAAAAGAGTGCAATGCGCCACTAAGCGAGGTAAATCATCTAACAAAAATTTACCAAACCGATTATGATTATTATACTTCTTCTAAACGAAATTGGTAAAACAAATAAATTAAAAAAGGTGCGTTAGTTTTATAACGCACCTTCTTTATAATCTTTAATAATTTGGTCGATAAGTTCACAAGTCCATTTTGCCTGCCTAAACGAAGTTAATTTAATACAAGTTGGGTATTTAGCGTGTTTTTTAACCAAAGTTGCATCAATAATATTATATTTGGTATCGCTTAATTTTTGTGGATTGATAGCAAGATAGAAATAAACCGATTTACCCTTAATCATAGCCTTTGCAACAGCCTTGCCTTTTAACTTATAAGTTCTAAAGGTTTTAGGTTTGCTTTCCTTAATTCCTTCAATCGCCATAAGGTGTTTATAAACTATATCGTATCTTATATACATATCGGCGCGTACGCCGTATAAGCGGTATTCAAAATCGGTGTTTCGCTTGCTCTTTTTAAAGCGGTGAACGTTAACCAAACTCGTTAATTGTAAGCCTTCTTCATCTTGAATGTCGTTGTTTTCATCCGCTTCTTCTATTTCATCTTCAATAGTTTCTTGAATGTTTTCTACCATAGGTTCGATAGTTTCTTGCTCCTCGTCCGCTAAAGCTTGAGCAACAACAATCTCTTCTTCAATCTCTTCTACCGTTAAATTTTCATTAAGTAGGGCGTTAGGCTCTTCTTTAATCTCTTCTTTTATAGGTAGAACGATTGGCTTAATCTTTTCAATGGTAACGTCTGGCAAGGTTTTGCGAGATAATAAACCGATAGTAACGTCTAACTTTGAGCGTAAGCGATTAAGAATATCAACCAAGCTTTCCTTTTTAGGCTCTTTTGGTGGGGCGGGCAGAATTTCCACGCTAACCGGCTCTTCGCAATCGGTAGACAATTCAATACTTTCCTCTTCTTTGCGTTTTAACGCTAACATTAAATCTATTCGTGACTGACGTTCTTTTTCAAGAAGTTTTTCTAAAATAGGGATAATTATCATAGTGATAATTATTAAAATAATACAAATCCAACCAGCAGGGGATTGCATAAATAAAACGAAACTTCCAATAAACCGTATATGCTCGCCACGGTAAATAGCTTTCATTTGTGAGTATTTAACGGGGAAGCGGTCGGATGCCTCGTTTGAGTCACCGCGAAGTAAAAAGTATCTTTCTTCTGGGTGCTGTTCATTAGGCTCTTCAATGCCTATAATACGGTGAATAACTAAAACACCATCAATTTCGTAAACTACTATATCGTAAAGCTTAAGATCTTTTTCGTCGGGCAGTTTATAGGTTACTATTAAATCCATCGCGCTAAATTGTTCGTTAAGCCCGTTTTGATATAAATAAGTGTTTTTCTCGTTCTTTTTAGCCATCGAGTCGGTTTTAACAACCAAATAAGATGGAATGTTGTTGGTGTAATTATCTTGCGTGCAACTCATAAAGGTTGAAAGCAAAAATGCTATTATAAAAAGCAAACCAAAAGTAAGCGTAATTATATAATCTAACGCTTTTAGTAGTTTATTTGGTTTTTTACCCTTTTGCCTTTCGTATTCTTCAAAAATTTCCTTGTCGTCTGCGCCTAATCTAATAATCTTAGTTCTTTGCTTATAAATTATGGCGATAACTAGAGAGAAAACAAGAACAAGCATTGTAAAAACAATAAAGCAAAGTACTAGGGTGTACTTTTGATAGCTTGTCATATAAATCACACCTTACTATTTTTCTTAAAAAAAGTAAACGTTAATAAAGTTTAAAAAAATCACAAAATGATTAAACATGCCGTATCAAAAAATACGGCATGCTTGCATTTTTTATAAAGATTGTTTTTTATTAATCATTAGTTAACTGTACCGTCGGTTACTCTTGCAACGATGTTACCGATAAGAGCAGTTGTGCGGAACGCATCGTGTTCTGCCTTAGTATCTAATCTAAAAGTATCAGCTGTTACGTCACCGTGAGCATAACGAGCATCTGTTGTTAATTGAATCATTTCCTTTAATGCTGTTTCGTCAAGCTTATATTCAAAATAAGCGATAGCGTCACCTTCTTGTGCTTCTGCGCCTTCAGCTGTCATTGCAGTCCAAGCGAATATGTTATTTAGATTGCCGTCACTTGTGTTACTAAACTTGAAAACGTCTATAGCTTCACCGTTTTCATCATAGTTACCTTCTGAATCAACCTTATATTGCATAGGAGTTGTTACGCCCCAGTATAATTCAGCAGAAACAGCGTTTTTCTTAATATCATCTGGTGCATTTGCTGCAGGGGTAAATTTAACTGTTAAGTGAATTGCTTGACCATCATTAGACTTAAATACTAATTTTGCATAGTGGTCGCTATCTCTTTGATCAATTTCTAAAACTAAGTTACTAGTAATAGTGAAAATACCGTTAGCACCTTGAAGTTCAACGTCGGTAATAGTAACTTTTGATTCACTAAAAACGTCGGCGATGTCATCAGTACCAGCATAACTCCATGCTGCGTAAACGCTACCGATGGTTGTGCATAAAATTAACACGATTAATGCACTTAATGCTTTAATTCTTTTCATTGTTTTTTATCCTCCTAAAAGCTCGCTTTGTTGCGTAACTTTATTTACACTTTCATTATATCAAAGCAAAAAAAAATGTCAAGTGTTTTTTTTATTTTTTTATTATAAAATAATAAATTTTGTCAAGTGGCTTATCAATTTTAAAATTGTGCTAATTTTAAATAAGCAAGTGCATAATAAAATTCGCTTGCGTAGGTGCATTGCAACCTACTTGCGTTATGTAGCACATCTTTTATTTTTTTAAAAAGGTAATTAATTTTAAAAATTTAAAAACCTTGAAAATATAAGGTTTAAAAATACATCTATGCTTGACAAATTTATACTTTTAAAAAACCTTAAAAATATAAGGTATAAAAATACGTCTATGCTTGACAAATTATTACTTTTAAAATATAATGATAATATTGAGTATAATTAAAGGATAAATCCTTTATTGGAGAAATATATATGGAAAAATTGGTATTTTTAACTGCGCTTGGCGTTGGCGGGGCTACGGTGTTTGGCTCGCTTCTTGGTTTTATTTTTAAAAACATTTCGCACAGGTTTTCAGATATAGTGTTATCTTTTGCCGCTGGTGTAATGCTCGCCGCGGCAGTTTTAGGGCTTATCGTTCCATCGGTTGACTACGGTGGCAAATGGGGGCTATTAATTACGGTAGTTGGTATTTTTGTTGGAGCAATTTGTTTAACCTTTATCGATAAGGCAGTTCCGCATCTTCATAAGATGATGGGCGCGGATGAAGAACAAAAGGGTGCAAATTTGCAAAAAGTTTTATTATTCGTTATAGCCATTGCAATACACAACCTGCCCGAAGGTATTGCAGCCGGCGTAAGCTTTGGTACGGGCAATAACGAGCAAGCACTTATGATTGCAGGCGGTATCGCTTTACAAAATATTCCCGAAGGTATGGTTATTATCGGACCTATGCTTGCGGCGGGCGTTAGTAATCGCAAAACCTTTGTTTGCGCGCTTATAACGGGACTTATTGAAGTGGTAGGCACGGTTTTAGGCTTTTATGCGGCAACCGTTGTTGAAGCCTTTTTACCTTTTGCTTTGGCTTTTGCAGGCGGAACTATGCTTTATGTAATTAGCAACGATATGATACCCGAAACTCACGCACACGGTAGTGAGCGCGGTGCAACTTATGCTTTGCTAGTCGGCTTTTGTGTAATGCTAATAAGCGACGTTTTATTGGGTTAAAAATAAGCCTTGTATACTTCGTTATTGTCACAAGAAATCCGCTTTATTTGGGGTTACGTACGATGTAGTACGCGCCCCTCATAAATGCTCTTTTTTGTGCCACTAACTCGCATCTAAGGCTTATTTTGAAAGTATAAATTATCTTTATGCTAAAAAAACTTATTCTAAGTGAAATTTAAAAACAATTAAAGGGAAAAATATATGAAAACGGTTATAAGAAAAAACGTGTTTGAAACAAATAGTTCAAGTACTCACTCTCTTTCAATTTTGGGCAGGGCAAAAAATAATTGCGTTTCAAAAGGTTATTCGTTCGAGCTTCGCTCGCCACTTGCTAAGGCTGTTCAAATGATAGGGCTTATAGATAATGCTGAAAGTCATTACTATTCTTCGGGCTATTGGATTGACGACGATAATCAATCAGCTGTGATAAAGCAAAAAATTGCTAATAAAATACTCGAAATTTTTTCCGAAAAAATTGGCGATAAAAAGTTAAACGATTTCACGGCTATTGATCTTAGTAAATTGTTAAACGAAATTGACGATACAAAAATTTTTGGCGAATATGGCGAAAAAATTGACGAGTTTTTTAGTGATGAAGACTATATTATTAAAGCCTTTTTCGTTTATGACCGCGAGCAAGTAAATCTTTTGCAAACTTTTAGAGAATATATAATTGAAGAATATGCTAAAAAAGTTGGTAAAAGCAAAGAAGATGGTTTGCGTGATCTTGAGTTTGAAGCTTTTGCAAACGTTGAAATAAAAGAAATTTTGCAAGATGAGGAAACTGCAAAACAAAAACTACGCGATAATATGAAGGTTAATTATAAGTTTAGGCGTGATTTTGAAGCAAGTAAAGAAAAAGACATAGTTAAATTTGCAAAAAGTTTTTTAATTAGCGATTTTGAAGAATTTAAACAGTACCGTAAAGGAAAATTCAGTTGCGAAACATATTTTTGTGAAGGTTGCTTAAACGATTGTTTTTGTGGATTTGAAAGCGCTTTTGACATTATTCAAAAACTTGAGTTAGACTATGACGATCAGCTTTTAAGAAAAAAAGCAAAGTGGCTTATGAGTAGCGCTTGTAGAATAGTTGCTAAAGAGCACTACGGTGGATTAATGCTAGATGAAACGGGGGAAATCTATTAATGGATAATCCTTTAATAGGCTATTATCAAAACGGAAATTACGTTGTTAAATTTTATTCAAACGGAACGAAAATTAAGCAAACGCCTGCCGATAAATTTATCGCAGAATTTCCAGATAGTATCGACCTTAAAATAACCGACTACTGTGATAAAAACTGCCCAATGTGTCACGAAAAATCAAGTGTTTTTGGTTTGCACGGCGATTTTAACGAAGAATTTTTAAAAACTTTAAAAAAGGGTACTGAACTTGCTATCGGTGGTGGAAATCCACTTTCTCACCCTAATCTTGAATCTTTTTTAAAGGATATGAAAAAGCGTGGTGTAATTTGTAGTTTAACGGTAAACGGTAGCCACTTAATAGCTGATAATGAACGTATAGAGGCACTTATTCAAAATAAATTAATATATGGGTTGGGTATTTCTATTCAAGAATACAATCAAACAATCGTAAATTTTGCTCAAAAACATTCAAACGCCGTGCTTCATCTTATAAACGGAGTTTTTACCGATTTTAATAAGATATTTGATAAAAACTTAAAGATTTTAATACTTGGATATAAAAAGTTTGGCAAAGGCGAGCAGTTTTTTTCAAGTGAAGTTGAAAGCAATATGGAGGCATTAAAAAACAACGTATCAACCTATTTTAACCGCTTTAAGGTGCTTTCGTTTGATAATCTCGCTCTTTTACAACTTGATATCAAAAATCTTTTAACTAAAGAAGAATATGAAAGTATATTTATGGGTGACGATGGCGATAGTAGTATGTATATTGATTTAGTAAAAAAACAATTTGCAAAAAGTTCGACTAGCGTTGATAGATATCCGCTTGGTAATGATATTATACAAATGTTTAGTAAAATAAATAATAACAAATAAAATAATCGTGTTATAAGCGTGGCGTTACAGCTACGCTTTTATATTTTAAAGGGTAATAATCTATTGCTTTTTTAGAAATTTAGCAATATTTTAGCGCTTTTTTTAAAAGAAAACGTATTGACGGTAAGCTTATTTTATGTTATACTTTTGCCCGTTAAAAATGCTAATAAAAAATGAGTTAGCAAGTAAAAAATAAGGGGAAAACAAACAATGAAGTATAAGATAATCGCGCTATTAACGGCTTTTTTAAGTATATTGGTCGCAAATTTTAGCGCAAGCAGTAGTCAGGTAAAAGTTGAAGCTAAACAACAGCTTAAAGTTGGAATAGACGTATCGTATCACCAAGGCGAAATCGACTGGAAGGGCGTAAAAGAGTCGGGCGTTGATTTCGTAATGCTTAGAATAGGTTACGATTTTTCGTTAGATAAAAAATTTGAAAACTATTTAATGGGGGCTAAAAGCGTTGGGCTTGATATAGGGGCATACTTTTACAGTTATGCCGATAACGTTCAAGACGCAATAGCCGAGGCTGAAAACTGCGTAAAGTGGCTTGATAAATATCCAGCAACTTTTACATATCCTATCGTTTACGATGCCGAAGAAAAAAAGATGGAAAAGTTTGCAGCAAAAGCCTGCGAGGCTTTTTGTGAAGTGCTTAAAAGCAACGGTTATTACGCTATGATTTACGCTAGTACAAATTGGTTTAACAGTGTTATAGCCCCACTTTCTAGCGTTTCACATATAGAATTTTGGCAAGCAAACTATTATTCTGCGTATGCAAATAAAACGCCAATCGAACTGCTTTTAAAGGCTTCAAACCGCCCTAAAATAAACTCTTACGATAGCAACGTTACTATGTGGCAATGTACTGATTCTGGAAAGGTGAATGGCATAAAAGGCGGGGTAGACGTAAATATTTCTTACGTTGATTTTGCAAAAATAATTACCGAAGAGGGATATAACGGCTTTCACCCAAACAAAGAGAATAAAAGGGTTGCGGTATGTAATCAATCTTACGTTAACCTTCGCAGTGCTCCTACAACGGCTTCCGCGGTTATAGGTAGAGTTAATTTGGGCGACAATATTTTATTAAAACGTAGGGCGAATAGTCGTTGGTTAGAGGTTGAAATTGAAAGCAAAACGGGGTATTTATATGCAGACTATTTTACAATAAAAGCATATCAAGAAAGCAATGGCGACAATAACTTTGATAAAGGCGAAAATCAAGAGATTATACCAAATAATCCTTCAAACGACAACGGGGAAACTGATGATTTAGATAAAAATCCAATCCCAAACGAGGGGGAAGAAAGTTTTAACTCGGGTGAAAATTCTAACGGTAATCAATCTGGTTGTGCTTCGGTGGTAAAGGGCGATTTGGCAGTTTTAGTTTTCGCAGTTGCGTTAATTATGCTTATAAAAAACAAAAGCAAATAGAAACCTAATAAGTCGCGTTAATGAACATATAGCGCGACTTTTTGGGTTCTAAAAACTTTAAACCTTAACAAAATTAATTATAAATAACGCGCTAAATAAGTAGTTAAATTCGAAAAACGATAAAAAGTTAAGTGGATAAAACGCGCGAAAAATAAGTTTTTTTGTAATATTTTTGTTTTTTTAACTTAAATAATTGACTTTATTATAAAATAATAATACAATAGAACTAATGACAAATTATTATATATTTATTTAACTTTTGTCAAATTAAAAACGAAAATCTAAACCTTATAAGGAGAGAAAGATGAAAAAACAACCAGAAATTATCAAATATGAAGGAAACAACGAAGAGTTATTCGTTAAAATTTCTTTAGACGAATGTGCTTACGGCTCAAGAATTATCGTTCCTGAAACACACAACGCAGTATTTTTGAAAGACGGCGTTTTAATGAACGTTTTAGATTCAGGCGCTCACGACGTTTTTGAAATGAAGAAAGTAGGGCTTTTTGCTAAAAAACCAACGGCTTGTACAGTTGACGTTATCTATCTATCAAAAACTGCAAAGTTAAAAGTTTTGTGGGGAACGAAACAACAATTCGATACCAGAGACCCTATTACCGACCTTCCTATTAAAGTGGGTGGAAGCGGTGAATTTGAAGTTCAAATCGGCAACCCAAGAAAGGCATACCTTGAACTTATCGGTGCAACTAAGTCATTCTCTTTACAAGAACTTAAAGACCGTCTTTCTGGCAGAATGGCTGTATATATCGAAGAAGCAATTGCTAAGGCAATGAGAGAAAAGAATCTTTCTTACGATCGTTTTAGCGAACACAAAAATGAAATTGCTGAAAACGTTAAAACAATCCTTGCTAAAATGTTTACTGAAGATTACGGCTTAAAATTATTCTCGTTTACTCTTTCAAGAGTTGTTATCGACGAAAAATACATACAAGCAATTCAAGATCACCTTAAATCAATTGAAGATGAAAAGAAAGCTGCTATTGCTGAAGCTGACAGAAGAAAGAGAGAAGATGAAGAACGCGTTCGCGCTGAAATGGCTGAAGATAAACGCAAACGTGAAGAAGAACGCCTTGACGATAAAGAATGGGAAAGAGAAAAATGGCTTCTTGAACTTAAGAGCAAGGATTATGAAAAATACCTTGAAGTTGTTAAAGCTTTAGGCATTCAAGCAAAAGAAAAGGCAGAGCGCGAAGAAGACAAAGAATGGGAAAGAGAAAAATGGCTTATGGAACTAAAGGTTAAAGATTACGATAAATATCTTGAAGTAATCAAAGCTTTAGCGAGAAGATAATAAAAAGAAGATAATAAAGCCAAAATCAAAAATAAATGAAAATAAAATTTAAAGGGAGAATATTATGTTGTTCTTTAAAAAACGTAAATCAAACGACGAAGGTTTAGTAGAAAATAAACGCGCTATCGAAGCTATGACTGGTAGCTTAGAAACTTTAAAGGTAGCAACCGACAATGCTGAAATTTTAGCAAAGATCGATCAAGTTCAAGAAAAAATTAAATATATGAATCCAACTCTTGATAAAACGGCTCACAACTTCGACAAGAAGATAAGTGACGCTATTGGCGATTTAAAAATTGCTATTATGAAAATCAAAACTGATGAAGACGTGGCAAAAATATTAAATTCTTTCAAGCATCTTGAAATGCTTGTTGCCGATAGAGTTAACAATTCAAGATCATAATTAAAGAAGGTGTAAAATGGGCTTTTTTGATTTTTTATTCAAAAAGAAAAACAAGTTTAATAAACTTACTCGTGACGAAGTAGTAAATTCAATTATTGAACTTGAAAGACAAGAAGAAAGTTTAGAACACGAGCTTGATGCAAAGGAAAAGGAAATTGCTACCCTAAAAGAAAAGGGTAGAAATGAAACCAACCACCAACGCAAGGTTCTTTACGCTAAAAAAATACAATATTTAACTCAAGAAACTAACGCAATCGTACAACGTATTATGTACACGATGTACAACGTTTCTCTATTGCAAAAATTGAAGGTTGCAGTTGACGATAAGAATTTTTTCTTAGGCAGTCAAAATCAATCGTTAACCGCCTTACTTGCCGACCAACGTGCTTTAGCAGGATTTTTGAACGACGCATTACAAACTCGCGTTAAAGCAGAAGATATTTTTACTTCAGCTGACGAAACGTTCAATATGATTCAAAGTGAATACACTCCAAGCGAAGCTATTTACGGAATTAGTGAAGGCGAAGAAGAAATGCTTGCTATTTTTGAAGAGGGAGCACAAGCCGAAGCAGGCGCTTCAATCGGCGCGTTAGACACTCCGCAAGAAAGCAAAACTAAAAGTTCAACTTAATTAAAAGGAAAAGAAAAATGTTCGGTAATAAAGAAAAGAAAGAAATGGAAAAAAGATTGCTAGTTAAAAGAACGATTGCTTCAATGAACAAGCAAATCGAAAAACTTGAACAGCAAAAGAAATTCTTTTTAGACAAGGCTGTTGAAGCGAGAAAAAAGGGTTTAGACTCACAACTCGTTACTGCTATGAACGGTTATAAAACCACCGCTATGCACCTAAAAAGAACACAAGAAATGTTATTAAACTTTGAACTTACCTCTCAAATGAAGGATATGACGATGATGACTTCTGAATTCCTTCGCAGTATGGGCTCGTTAAGCAAAGAAATGGGCAAGCTTGCAGACGATAAGGAATTTGTAAAAGTCCAAAAAGAATTTATGCGCGCTATGGATAAGGTTGAAGTTCAAACTGAACAAATGGATACCTTTATGGAAATGAGCAAGGATTCATTTACTAGTGCGGCTGGCGTAACTTCTAGCGCGTCTTCAAATGCTGAGCTTGAAAGGCTTATCGACGATACTATCGTTGCTGAAACCGAAAGTCCTGCCAGCGAAGAAATGAACGATATCGAGGCGTTAAAGAAAAAAATTGACTCTATGATTTAAGCGGGGTAGGCTTATGATAGATAATAACAGAATTAATCTGCTAAACGACGAGTTTTCGCATTTTTCACAAAAGGCAAAAGACGCTCAAGAAGCAGGTAATTTAGATGGAGCAAGCAGATTTTACGTGCTTGCCGCAAAAAAACTAGTTGAAATTGCCGAAATTTGCCCCGATAGATTAAAAGCGGCAAAAATTTCGCACGCAAAACAACTTATAGAACTTGCTGAAAATTTAAAAAATCGCGCACCACTTCCACCAAAACGCCCACAACAAAGACCTACGGGCGGAAACGGTGGCGGTGACCAAAATAGTGACGGTGACGAGGGAACTAAGTGGACTGCTAGCGCTATTCCCGATATCAGTTTTGATGATATTGCAGGGCTTGAAGACGTTAAAAGGGTTATTACTTTAAAAATGATTAATCCAATTAAGTATCCTGAAAAATACAAAACGTACGATATTAGAACGGGTGGCGGTGTGCTTTTATTTGGTCCTCCGGGAACTGGTAAAACTATGATTGCCAAGGCTATCGCTCACGAAGTTGGCGCAACCTTTTACCAAGTTAAAGCTTCCGACGTTATCAGTAAATGGGTTGGTGAATCAGAACAAAACATTCGCTCGCTATTTGAAACCGCACAAAAAGATGACCGTGCGATTATCTTTATCGATGAGTTAGACGGATTATTCGGCGAACGCGGAAAAGACGTTCATAACGATCGCCGTGTAAACGAATTTTTACAACATATGGACGGGTTCGTTTCTAAGTCGGATAATTTGTTACTACTCGGTGCAACGAACCTTCCTTGGATGGTTGACGCTGCGGCTAAAAGACCGGGTAGATTTTCGCAAGAAATTTACGTTCCGCTTCCCGATTATGAAGCAAGAAGATTCCTAGTTGCAAAAAGCCTTAAAAAGTTTAAGGCAAACAAGGTTGTTGACGTTGAGCTGATTGCCAAAGTTTTAGAAGGCTACAGCGGTGCTGATATTTCGGAAATTTGTGATAGAGCTAAATCAAGATGCTTAGACCGCGATCTTTTAACAAGTGAAGCTCAAACCCTTACTATGGACGATTTTTATGCGGTTATTTCAACAAGCCGTCCTTCAGTATCTCAAACCGATCTTGCTAAATATGAAAAGTATGCGAAGATAGATACTTCAAGGGCAGATGCTTTAATGCAAGGAATGAACGGAAGTTTTAAATTTCCTGAAACTCCAAAAGAGCCGGTAGCACCAAAAGCGCCTGAAATGCCAAAAGAGCCGGTAGCACCAAAAGCGCCTGAAATGCCGAAGGAAGAAACTAAAGCTCCCGAAGCTCCAAAGCAAGAGCCTAAGAAAGAAGAACAATCGGTTGAAGTTGAGTTTGAAAGCACTAAAATTTCAGTTATGCCAAACGAAAAGCCAGTTCTTGCATTCTTCGTTAGCGAAAAGGCCGAATGGATTGATTTGGTTATAAACGGTAAAACTTACGGTTGTACTGGCAGATTAAGAACTTGGGAAAGTGATCCACTTGACGTAGAATCGGGTGCATATGAAGTAACTTTAAAGAGCGAAAAGTTTACTTATAAAACGACTATTGAGTTTGTAAAAGGCTTATCGGAAAACGATTTGTTTTAGTATTGGTTTAAGTATATTTATTTCACTAAAGCGTATTTTAGGCTAAAGCTTAAGTGTATTTATTTTATTAAGAAATCAACCAATTGTTGTAACATTGTTGTTTTAATGAATAAGCGAGCTAAAAAGTGATATTTAAGAAAGAACGGAGAAAATAAAAATGGCTGTATATTGTAAAAATTGTGGTGGCGAAGCAAAAGAACTTAGCGCTAACCAATATGAATGTTTATGCTGTGGTGAAAGATTTTCAACAGCACCTGTACGCACCGAAGCCCCTGCACCAGCTCCTGCTGTAAGCGAACCTGTAAAATCGGGTAGAAGAGTTTGGTCGGGTGATGAAATTTACGAACACGCAATCGGCGCGGTAGTAGAAGTTTACGCAATGCACCCGGGATCTAACTGGATGAGCTCTGCTTCTGGTTTCGTTATTTCAGAAAAAGGCTTTATTTTAACCAACGCTCACGCAGTTTTAGATGATAAGGGAAGGTTGTTTGAACAAGTTACCGTTAAAACCTCAAAGGGTAATTTTGCAGCAAAGGTAGTTGCATACGGTAGACCTGCCGACGGCAGACATGATAACGTTGATTTATGCTTATTATTTGCTGAAGGCTTAAAGGTTAAACCAAACGTTCTTGGCGATTCAAGTGCTTTAAAGAACGGGCAAAAGGTTTACCTAATAGGTAACTCGCTTGGTGCAGGTACTTGTATCACAAGCGGTATTATAAGCGACAAGGCACGTGCTCAATCGGGATTGTCATATCCTTATATAATGACGGATGCAGCCGCAAACCACGGCAACTCAGGTGGCCCTTTATTTAACGAATACGGCGAAGTTATAGGCGTTTTAGTTGCAGGCATTGAAAACGCTAAGGGTATGAACTTTGCCATTCCGTCAGACGTTGCTAAGCAATTTATAGAATACGTATTTTCAAATACCGAAATGAAGTATTCAAACCTTGGCGATTTAAACGAATACGCAGTTAAAAGAGTTCAAACATATAGCGTTGCCGGAACGCTTACTGCTATTGCAACGGGCATAAGCTTAGTTGCTGAAGTTATTAACTTTTTAGCTAAGTACGTATTTAACAAAAACAACTAATAGAAGGCGCTAAAACGCAAAAGGTAAGAAAGACCTAAATATTTAATAAAAACGTTGTTGCCACAGCGAGATTTTTCGTTGTGGCAAAAGTTTAATAAGTGCATTAAATAAAACTCCCTTAGTATTACAGTTAAAGCAGTTTAATTGCACTTAAGCAAACAATTTTATAACTTTAAAAACCTAAAAAATACACTTTATAAAACAGAGGGAGATTTTTTTCGTGGATACAAACGTAGAGCAATTTCATTTACCAGTGTGCCAAAGTTGTAACGGTGAATACGAGCATATATCCGAAAATAAATACAGATGTAAAAACTGCGGTAACATTCATTACATAAACAATCCACTTTCTTCGCCTATAACTAGTGCTTCAATTCGTGAAGGTACGATACTTAGAAACGACGGTTATTTCGATAAAGCCGAAAGCCATTTTATGGACGTTATTGAAAAGTCGTCAAACCCTACCGACTTAGCTGAAGCATATTGGGGAAGATTTTTATGCGAATATGGTATTATACACGTGCGCGATAAAAAAACGGGCGCGTATTTGCCAACCGCTTGTCACAGAATAATGTCTATTCCTGCACATAAGGATAAATACTATTTAAAGGCTTTGGAATATTGTGATAGTCAGTATAAAAAAGAGGAATACACGAAGGGCGCGGAATATATTGAAAACATTCGTTTACGCCAAATTGAAGAAGCCAAAAAGCAACCTTACCAAATTTTCATAAGCCATAAAAAGACTATTGATAATCCAGGTGCTACAA
This sequence comes from Christensenellaceae bacterium, assembly GCA_045589175.1. GTDB lineage: Bacteria > Bacillota > Clostridia > Christensenellales > Borkfalkiaceae > HGM11416. The sequence goes on along the minus strand of JAZNFS010000033.1, from coordinate 72,454 downwards.
CCGAAAGTTACACTCGTGATTACATACAATCGGGAAAATTATACCGTTTATTAACGGGTAAGGGATATAAAGTTTTCTTTGCCGATGAATCTTTAACCAAGGGCTCGGTAGGTAGTGCTTTTGAAGCGCAAATTTTTACCGCTATTGCAACCAGTAAGGTTATGATAGTAGTTGGTAGCTGTAAAGAAAACCTAAACGCACCATACGTTAGAAACGAATGGACTAGATTTTTACGCCAACAAGAGTTTGACCACGAAAAGGTTATTATTCCAGTTTTAATCGACGGTATGCCACCAAACCAACTACCAAGCGAACTTCGCAAAATTGAAGGGCTTGAAATGGATGCCGATTTTAACGAAAAACTATTAAAACAGTTAGAAGTTATATTTAAAAACGATAAATCACAGGATATTAAAACCAAAATTTTAGGTGCGCGTGATGCTAAAAAGGCAACCAAGGTTTCGGGCGTAGAAAAAAGAAGTTTTGCAAGTGGCGGAATTGAAGCTAAAAAACTTCTTATTCAACAAGAAAGAGATATCGACGTAGCGTTTAGATACTTAGGTGAACACGCTTACTCGGATGCAAAATACATATTAACAAAGCAAATTGAATACACCGACGACGTTGATGAAATAGTTGATTTTGGTTTAAAACAAATTTCTATAGTTCCAAAATTAGTTAAAGCAGAATTTAACCACGCGCTTGATAAAAGTGTATTTAACGCCTTTAACGAAGCTGTTAAGGGTGCACCCGATAGTTCAAGAGAGATTATTTTTAACTACTTTGAAAACTTTGCATTAGAAGCTTTAAAGGTTACTAACATTACTTGGGGTGTTAAGTTATACTCCACCATAATGGCTTGGGACTACGAGGGTAGGGATAGATTTGACGATAAAGTTCGCGATTTATGCCATAGTTGGCTTGATAAAACAACGGTACAAATGCTTAAAAACTACACCTTACTTATGAAGGAGGTTTTAAAGTTTGACGAGGGTGGCATAGATAATTACTTGCTTGGCTTAAACACTTGCGCTAATAATATTTTAGCGGCAGGCAATAAAGAAATAAGTATTCCAAGGCCAATTATTCGCGAACTTGTGCTTTCTTTCTATAATGATATAGTAGAACACGACGAAGGCGATTATGAAACTCGTTGGAAAATAATTCTTTTAAAAACGGGCACGATAGAAGAAAAATATTTGAAAAACGTTATTTCGAATTTTACTTTCTTCCAAGAATTTCAGTTAATGCTTGAATTTACGCCCGAAAAATACCGCCACGATTACGTTAATAAACTTATAAACGCGATTATAGGTGGAACAAAAGATTTCTTAGCTAAAAAATCAAACAATAAAGTTGACCCTTATCTTGCGTTATTTAACGAAGCAATTACCTTTACGGGTAATGGAAAGGACGCTTATCTTCGTGATAAAATTTACGAATTTGCTCGCGTTTTACAAGATGCTTACGAGTTTTTACACGCTACTACTTATTATAATATGATAGTGCGTGAAAAGCCCGATGAGTACAACGCGCATTGGGGGCTATTACAATGTAAAACTAATAGCCGAAACGATGATGAGTTGATTGCTCAAAAAAAGCCTATTCACCGCATGAAAGAGTTTACTAACGCTTACCAAGCGGCTGGATCGAACGAAGAAAAGGTTAACTATTATTTAGAAGTAAAGCGTAAACAAGGTAGGCATACGGTTTCTACTTCAACCCAAAAACGCTATAAACGTAATAAAGGTTACGGTATTTTCGCTATAATTTTAGCAATATTATCTTTGGGTGTTGGTTTTTACGCATTTTATTTAATAACCGATACGTATTCTATAGCCCCTGAAATTGCTATTGATCCAAATTTTCCAATGTTTATGGCGTGTGGATTAGGCGCTTTGCTTTCAATAATTATCGGCTCAATCGGTCTTAAAAAACCTGCCGAAAAGAATAAAGCTAAAATTATTTTAAACGTTGTTACAACTTTATTCTTAGTAGTTTCAATGTTCTCGTCTTTCGTTGCATATAAGAGTTTCGTTGGGTTTAAAATCGTTTTAAATCACGATGGTAAGGTAACTGAATATTTTGCAAATCCATACCTAAAAGACATTAGCTTTATACCGCTTAAAGATGGCAAAAAGTTTGTTGGTTGGAAAAATGCGAACGGCGAAATGATTTTACTTCGCGGTGAAACCTTTGAAGAATTTGTTTGGCAAGATGGTATTGAACTTCACGCCGAATGGGAAGACGTTACCGTTCAAAGCGTTACTACTCAAGAAGAAATCACAAGCATTGTTAATGAACTTAACTCGTGGGCGCTTCTTGATTGTTCTAACGTTGAAGAAAGCACACCTATTAAGGTTACAGTTCCTAAACACGTAAGTTATTTAAAGGTTAGCGGAAACGGCAACGTTTTAGATATTTCCTTTGATATTAGCGATAGAAGTGAAGCCATTACCTTTGAATTTGAAAATATTACAGTTTGTTCAACTTCAACCTTTATTACAAGCACAAGTAGCGTGGAAGTTAATCTTGTAGCTTCGGGTTCAGTTTTCTATTATAACGCTGATGAATTAGCACAGCCAATCGATTTGATAGACGTAGCAGGGGCATTATCAATTACTTTTGATGATGAAGTTTCAGCAAACGAAGAATTGTCGAATTTTAACGTTGCTTTTGGCGGAACTATAAAGTGTAACGATTTAACTGTTTCTAGCAAAAATGGTGGCGGTTGGTTTGATATTGAAACTAGAAACGTATCTGCTATTAAGGCAAGTATGATACAAATGAATTGCTCAACCTTTACTTGTTATAATTATTCTAGCGAAGTTGAAGGCTCAATTGTAGAATGTTTATCGTTAGATGCTGAAGTTGATAATTTTTATATCAACAACTTAGGTAATTCAACCAATTCACCAGTAGCAATTAGCGCGCAAAACGTTAATATTAAAGCAACTAGTTCAATCGAGATTTTAGCCACTCGTTCGTTTAACGTAAGCGAAAAACTTAGCATAGAATTTGTTGAAAGCGAAGTTCAACCTTTAACCGAAAGCACTCAACTTTGTGAAACTGGCTCTATTGAATGTGGCGAATTATCACTTGTTGGTGGTAATTATGCAGTATACGTAACAGATACTTTCGCAATAAAAGCAAGAAATATAACCGCAAACGTAGATGAAATATATTGGGCATCTAGTGGTTTAAACCATACTAATCCCGACCTTGTTACTTGTGAAAACTTTAACGTTGAAGTAAAATCTTTAAATATTATTCCTGGTAACTATGAGTGTGATGGTGCAAAAGCTTTAGTTGCTACAAACGTAACTATTAAAGTTAGCGAGTATGCATATATCGCGGGTGGTTTACCAACTGCTCCAGGATTTAACGGTGGTAATGCTATAACTGCAACAAATTTAACGGTAATCGGAAATGGTGAAGAATCATCCTTTATGGCTAAAGGAGAAGATGGTCATGCAGGTGAAAGTGGCTCTTCTTATGGCAAAAGCGGTACGAACGGTGGTAATGGGGGCGATGCTCTTTGCGTTGAAAACGTTCAATTTAGCAATCTAACCGTTAGCATTTATGCAGGAACTGGCGGTAATGGGGGTCACGGATACATAGGTAATTCGCCAAGTGCGCCAAGCGCAAGAAGTCAACACAATAACGGTGGTCAAACAGGGTATACCGGTTATGCTGGAAATAACGGAGGTCACGGTGGTAACGGTGGCCACGGTGGTAATAGTGGCAGAGCGTTAGCCAATGCACTTTCACTAACTTTAACAAATAATGCAACCGTAACGTTTATAGAAGCTAACAGTGGTGCTGGCGGAAATGGTGCTAACGGTGGTCACGGTAGTAGAGGTGGTCAAGGCGGAGCTGGAACGGATGCTGTATTTTTAGGAAGAAGTGGTTCTAACGGTGGCGCTGGTGGTCGCGGTGGTAACGGCGGTAATGGCGGTAACGGTGGTAACGGCGGTATTATATTCGATGCAATTCAAAGCAGTGTTGAAATAAATTGTGAAGAAGGTTGTGTTTTAGAAGTAGATACACAAACCGCAAGCGGTGGTGCTGGTAGTGCAGGTAGCGCTGGTAACGCTGGTGCTGGTGGTGCTGGCGGAAGAGCCGGTGAAGGTATTTTTGAAACATATCATGCCGGAGCTTCAGGCGGTTCAGGTTATTCTGGTCGTGTTGGAAATACAGGCAGTGCAAGAACTCACGAATAATATAAAAATAGCGTTAATCGCGCTATAACCCTACTAAATTTTAAAATTACTACAAAATAACGTATAAAGGAGAAAATATATGGAAACTGAATTACAAGGCAAATTGTGTAAAAATTTTTCGGGAATGGTTGTTAAAAAAACCGATTTAAAATCGGTGTTTGGAACACTTAATATTCCATCATACGTACGCGACTGGTTTGTTCGCAAATATTCAGACCAAGAAGGTAATTTTAACGCGCGTGAAGGGTTAAGAAACCTAAGAAAAATTATGCCTGAAGCCGGTGAATGGACTGCCGTTTTAGATAAAATAATGGAAGGCGAACAAGTTAAAATTTTAGCAAGAACTTCTATTAAAATGAGCATAAAAACCGGGCAAGTAACCTTTACTTTACCCGACTATGGTGTAACTGAAAACGATACCTATATTTCTCCCGACGTGTGGAATAAAGTTAAAGGTTCATTCCTTTCTGAAAACGAAGGCTGGGGTATTGTGGTTTTAGGTTATACACGCGTTCAAGTTGGCAAAAACTTCGTTGGTAAAGTTGCTTTAGTTGATTACGCCGACTTTAGACCATATAACGTTGAACTTGATTACTACAAAAAAGCAAGATCATTATTTACAACCCAAGAATGGATTGATATTATGCTTGGATCTATCGATTACAACGCCGATGGCTTTGAAAACGAAGAACAAAAGCTTACTATGCTTAAGCGTTTAATGCCGTTTGTACAAGCAAGGCTTAACCTTATCGAACTTGCTCCAAAGGGAACTGGTAAATCATACTTATTTTCACAAATAAGCAAACACGGTTGGCTTGTTAGCGGTGGTAGTATGACGAGAGCTAAACTATTTTACGATATGCAACAACACCGTGAAGGCTTAATCACTCGTTACGACTATATCGCTTTCGACGAAATTTCTACTATGACATTCCCTAACGAAGATGAAATGAAAAGCGCGTTAAAGGGTTATTTAGAAAATGGTAAATTTACCGTTGGTAATAAAACTGGTAAGGGTACTGCAGGCTTAATTCTTTTAGGTAATATTAATCAATGCGATATGAACGTAAACAAAAATATGTTCACAACTCTTCCTGATATTTTTGCTGAATCTGCACTTCTCGACCGTTTTCACGGCTTTATCGAAGGTTGGAAAATTCCAAGACTTAGCGAATCGATCAAGATGAACGGTTGGGCAATTAATAGCGAATATTTTTCAGACGTTATGCACAAACTACGCGACGATGAAACCTACGCAAACCTTGTTAACCAACTTATCGTAGTTCCTGATAACGCTGATATGCGTGATACCACCGCGGTTAAGCGTTTAGCTGAAGCCTTTATTAAGATTTTATTCCCACATTGGCAAGCAAAAGAAGACGTTAACAACCAAGAATTTGTTAAATACTGTTTAAATCCTGCAGTTGAAATGCGCGCTATCGTTAGAAAACAACTTTCTATTTTAGATAGTGAATATCCAAGCGAAATGAGTGTTTACAGCTCTTCAATCGAAGAAAAAGAAGAAAACGCTTAATGTGTATAAACAATAAAATCAAAAGAGCAAGTGTTAATTATGCTTGCTCTTTTTTGCTTATTTTGTTTTATTTGCGTATTTTTTTTGTCCAATTTTTTGCACCAATTTTAAGCGTTAGCGCAATCGAAGAATCTATTAACACCTCATCCGTCACGCCAAAGGGCGCGACACCTTCTCCCACTGGAGAAGGCAAGAGATCCTTCGACGTTGCTCAGGATGAAAGTAATAGTCATGCCCATGCATTTAATTGTCACCTTGAGCGTAGTCGAAAGGTATCACGCTGTCATACCCACGCGAAGTCTAATGGTGGCACTGGTATTATTAGGCGTTATTTTAACATATATTAACAAAATTACAACAAAAAGCAAAACTAACCTTGAAATTTTTTTTAAACTATGATAAAATATAGGTTATGAAGAATAATAAAAAAAGCATGCACTCTTTAAAAGAGCATAGCGCCTTTGAAAAAATTAAAACTTACGTTTATTACGCAAAAATTCCTAAAAAATATACCTTTGAAAGGGTATATCCTTTGTCACGCCAAAAGGAAATTGATAGCCTTTCTAATATAAAGGTTAAAGAGCAAAAGTATTTTGTGTGGAAGCTTTTGTCGGTTAGTTTAAACCATCTTTTTGGTATGGATATAAAGCAATTTCATTTCAGTAAAAAACCTAGCGGAAAGTGGGTGTGTAAAGAACTTTATTTTTCGTTATCGCACAGTAAAAACGTGGTGGCGGTGGCTATTTCGTGCGAGCCTGTTGGGGTTGATTTGCAGGCGATAGTTAATATTAAAGGTAAATTAGAAAATAAAACTTTAACTAAAAAAGAAAAACAAGAGTATAACGCTCTTTTAGATGAGCAAAAGCAAGAATACTTAATTACCAAATGGGCGCAAAAAGAAAGCGTTTTTAAAATGAAAAACAGGCTTGTGTTTAAGCCTTCCAAAATACAAACTTCTGCATATTCAATTTTAAACCATACTTTTACGCTTGGCGATAAAAACTTCGTGCTTTGCGCAAGCGGTAAAAACTTGAGTGGAGCACGAGTTTGTGAAAAGCAAATTTAAGGATACGTTATGATAGAATTATACTGCAAAAACTGTGGCGGAATATCGAGAAAAAACGCACTATGAAATAGAAGAAATGGAAGCTGACCATATTACCCCTTGGTGCGAAGGGGGTAGAACAAATGTTGATAATTGTCAAATGCTTTGCAAGGAACACAATAGAAAAAAATCAAACAAATAAAATAAAAAACGGTTTGGAATTGATCTTTCCAAGCCGTTTTTTTGTGCTTTAAAATATTTGTTTGATAATTTTTTTACTTCGTATGCTTTACGATTATAACAAATTTTTAAATTAGTGCAAAAAAGGTGCGTGTTCTTTGTTTTTTTGTAGTATTAACTAACCGTTGTCGCCTTCAAGCATAATTTTAATAATTTCTTTATCCGTTTCGCTCATGCCAGTAGAAGCAACTTGCGAAACGCTTTCAATGGTTTTTTCAACGTTTTCTTTAACAAGCCCGTCGCCTGCAAAAAATTGTTTGCCGTTGTAGTGCATTTGTAAGCCCAAAAGCCCAGATTCAACAGCCGTTGCAACCTTTGCTGCGCAACTTGCCTTTGCTCCGTCACATAAAATACCCGAGTCGATTGCAAGGGCGTTAACTAGGGTATGCGAAACGTCTTCGTAGTTGCCACCCAAAAGATATGCAACACCGCAACCTGCGCCTGCACCTGCAGAAACCGCGCCACAGTAAGCTGAAAGAGTGCCTATGCCCGCTTTTAAGTGTAGGGTAATTAGGTTAGAAATACATAAAGCGCGGTATAACTTTTCGTTCGGAATGTTCATTCCGCGTGCATAAACTATTACTGGAATTGAGGTCGCCATACCTTGGTTACCGCTTCCAGAGTTGATAATAACGGGTAGGTCGCATCCATTCATTCTTGCGTCGCTTCCTGCGGCGGCGTAAGCCTTTGCAGTCATTTTTATATCGGGCTGATATGAACGCAAAATTATTTTTCCTATACTTGCTCCGTAATCACCGCGTATTCCTTCTTCTGCAATTGCCATATTGTATTCAATTTGTCTATCTAAAATTTGCTTAACGTCTTCTATTTTAACTATATCGGCAAACTCGGTTATATCTTTTACGCAAAGCAAAGTTTTCTCTTTTGAGCGAAGTTCAATAGGGGGTACGTTTTCGTAAACGATTTGGTCGTTTTTTTGCATAAACACTATATTAGTGTGGCTACGCATTATGCGCACTTTTGCGATGTTTTCTTTGCCTTTTAAAGTTACCGTAATATCAAAAACGTCGCATCTATCGGGCACTATTATTTCAAGTGGAAAGCTAGTTACCGCCTGTTTAATTTGGGCGATTTGCTTTTTTGTAACCTTTGAAATAGTTTCAAGTTTAGCATCAGAATTTCCGCAAACGAGCCCTGCGCAAAAGGCAGGCTTAATGCCTTTCATACCGCCAGTGTTTGGAACTGTTACACTCTTTGCGTTTTTAACTATATTCGCGCTTATTTCAAGCTTACCTAAAATTGCGTCTTCTCCAAGTAAATCTCGAGTTTTTGCAACGGCGTAGGCAATTGAAATAGGCTCGGTACAGCCCATTGCAGGAACTAACTCTTCTTTAAGTAAGTTTAAATAGGTTTGATATTTTTCTTTTGAAAGCATATCCCATCTTTTCCCTTTTGTTTAACGATTTTTAATATTTTATCATAAAAACCAAGTTATAGCAACGTTTTCAATTTAAAAAGATTAAAAATATTATTAAAAGCTAAATTAAAAGGCATAAAAAAGGTGGTAAAAGTGATAATTTGTTGCATAATAAGACTAAACTACTTAAAAAGGTTGACTTAAATACATATAATTGTTATAATATTGTTGTATTATAATGGGTGGGTATAGGCGTTTTCTAACATTGGAAATTGTTTATAAACCTAAAAGTAATAAAAATAAAGTTGGTAAAAATATGATAAACGAAGTTATTAACGACATTTTACAAGCTGAAAAGCAGGCTGAAGAAATTATTCAAAAGGCGCAAGAGCAAAGCGCTGAAATTTTGGCGCGCGCTGATAACGAGGCTTTAAATATTTTAGCTAAAAGCAAAATTGAAGCTAAAGCTTTGCGTGAAAATATTCAACGTGAAAGCACACAAAGGGCTGAAAGTGAATATAAAAAGGCTATAATCGAAAGCGAAGAACAAGTTAATAACTTAAAAAATCAAAAAAGCGAACTTATAAAAAGCGTTAGCGAGCAAATTTTTAGGAGTATTGTAAATGGCAATTGCTAAAATGCTCAAAATGCGCTTGATTAGTATCGACGGCGAGCAAGACGCTATTTTAAACGCCTTGCATAAAACCGCTTCGGTACAGCTGGATAAGGAGCAAAAACCCTTTGAAGGTCTTAAAAAAATTCAAAGCGATAAGAGCGACGTTAAAGACAAACGAGAGCGTGTTGAAAATGCGCTTTCCATAATAACTCGATATGCTAAAGAAGTAATGAAAACGCTTCCGCATGCCGACGGGTTTTCTGTTAATTACGCCGATTTTATGGCGATAAAAGATGAAGAAGACAAGTGGCTTTCGGTTAGCGACGAAGTTAAACAGCTTAGTGAAGACGTTTCGCGTTTAAAGGCTGAAATTTTAGTAAAAGAAAGCGAAATTGAAGGCTTTAAACCATACGCTGGTATAAGCGAAAGATTTTCACAATTTGTAAACACTAAAAAAACCCTTTGTAAGTTAGGGTACAGCGAAAAAAACAAGTTTGCAAAATTAGTTGAAGATGTAAAAGATATACCTTTACTTCAAATAACTCAGCTTTACGAATTTGATAAAGGTATTGCATATTGCGCTATATATCACGAAAGCATTTTACAAGAAGCTGATAAAATTTTATCTGAACACGCTTTTATAAGATGCTTACACACCGGTGATTTTACCGCAGGTGAAAAAATTAACGAGTTAAGTGAAAATATAAAGCAAAAACATCAAGAAATACAAGCTTTAAAGGATAAAATAGTTGAAAAGACAAGCGACTTTATAGGGCTTAAAACACTTTCAGACTATTATTTATTCGAGATTGAAAAATTATCGGGGCAAGACGGGTTTTTAAGAAGTGAGCACACTTTCTTACTTGAAGCGTACGTTCCCGAAGAAAAAAGGGTAGAAGTTGAAAACTCACTTAAAGATTTAAGCGGTAATATTTACACGGAGTTTGAACTTTTAGGCAAGGACGATTTTGCCCCAACCTTAATGAAAAACAAAAAGCTTACGGGTGCGTTTGAATTTGTTACCAATCTTTATTCAGCACCTAAGTATATGGAATTTGATCCTAACGCTATACTTGGAATATTCTTTAGTTTATTCTTAGGTTTTATGACGGCAGACGTAGGATACGGCTTACTTATGATAATAGGTGGGTTAGCCTTTGCAAAAAGTCAAAAACGCGAAACGGGGCTTAAAAAGCTTGCTTTAGTTTTAGCAATGGCAGGTATTCCAACGCTAATTTTCGGTTTGCTTTTTGATAGTTATTTGGGCGTGCCACTACTTCAAAATTTAAAACTTATAGATAAACCTTTTTTACCCGATCCTATTAAAGATTCTTCGGTATTAGCCGGAATAAGCGTACCAACGCTACTTCTTATGTGTTTAGGAATGGGTGTTATACACATTATGGCTTCACTTTTAGTAAGTGCGATAATACAGTTTAAAGCTGGTAAGATTATCGATGGTATTTGCGACGGGCTTATAATGGCGCTATTCTTACTTGGTTTGTTTTTATTCGTTTACGATGAAGTTAGTGCAACGCTAAGTATGGGTAGCATACCTGTAATAACTATGATTGCCGCAGTCGTGTTAGGTGCTGTTACTGCAGGTAGGCACGTTAATGGCTTTGGTAAGTTTACAAAGGGCTTTGGGTTTGTTTACGGGCTTATTAATTATATGTCGGATATACTTAGCTACGCACGCTTATACGGATTAATGTTATCGGGCGCGCAAATTGCTCAAATCGTATCAAATCAATTAGCTTTACCTATGGCATCGAATGGGATAGGTGGACTTATAGGTTGTATTCTGATAATGCTCATCGGGCATATATTCAACGTAGCAATGGGGCTTTTGGGCGCGTTTATTCACGGTGCAAGATTACAGTACGTTGAATTTTTCTCACACTTTTATGAGGGCGACGGCGAATTGTTTAAGCCTTTAGGGCGTTCTTTCGAGCATATTTATTTAGAGTAAAAGCTCAAATTTAATTTTTTCTTAACCGCGTTTAGCGTAAAATAAAAAAATCACAAAAATAGGAGAATAAAAAAATGGATGGTTTTTCAATTGGTATTTTATCTTTAGCATTATGTATGATTTTATGTGGAACTGGTAGTGCTTTAGCACTTTTTAAAACGGGTAGCGCTGCTGCAGGCGTTATCGGTGAAGACCCAAAGAAATATTCAAAGGTTTTCGTTTTATCAGTTCTTCCTGCAACACAAGGTATTTACGGTTTCGTAGTAGCACTTATCGGTATGAGTAGTTTACCTGTTGCTGGCTCTGCAGTTGTAGCAGGTCTTCCAGTTTTATTTGCTACACTTCCAATGACTTTGGTTGGTTTTATTTCAGCTTATTTCCAAGGTAAAACTTCTATTTCTTCAATTCAAGCGGTTGCTAAAGAAGATTCAATCAGCGGTAAAATGATTCTTTTCCCTGCAATGGTTGAAACCTATGCAATTTTAGCACTCGTTATTACTATTATGTTATTACCATAATTTGGTAAGTAATAAGTTTGTATTGGAGTAATTAGTATAATGTATGACAAAGAAGTTATCTCACGTAAGATAATAGAAGATGCTTCTTCGCAGGCTCAAAGTATTCTTAACAATGCTAATCAAAGGGCTGAACAAACGGTTGCCGAAGCAAAAGCAAGCGCAGAAAAAGAACTTTTATTAGTTAAAGAAAGTGCTTTAAAAGATGGTGAAATGCTTGTTCAAAGAAGGCAAACTATTGCTAAGTTGGATGCTAAAAAGATTGTTCTTAGCGGTAAACAACAGGTTATTGATAGCCTTTTAAAAGATGTAAAGCAAAAACTTATGGCTATGCAAAAAAGCGAATATTTATCTTTCGTGACTAAACAAATAGAAAAACACGCACAAAATAACGATTGTGTGTCGATATGTACGTCTGCGCCCATTTCTTTAGAAGATATTTTTTCTCTTGAAGTGGCAAAGGCTAGAAATTTAACTGCCGAAAAATTAGAAAATTTTGGTGGCGGTATTAAATTATTAGGAAGCAAAACGGATATTGATTTAAGTTTTAACGCCATAGTTAAACAATACGGCGATAATAACTTACAAAATATTTCTAAATTATTATTCAATTAAAATGAGCGCTGTTAACAAAAGTATTGATTATATTAACTCAATATGTAAATACCGCGAGCAAAAGCTTCTTGGCCGTGAACGTATTATGCGTATGGCAGAGGCTGAAAATTTACAAACCGCTTTTGATATTTTATGCGAAAGCGATTTTGGCGGTGATAAACTTTCGCTTAGCGTTAACGATTACGAACGTTTGATGCAGGCGGAAGAACTTTTGCTATGCGATTTTGTTAAAGAATTTGCGCCCACTAAAGAGATTGAAAAATACTGTTTACATTCTTACGATTTTTATAACGCTGAAGTTATAGTTAAGGGCGAATTTATAGGTCAAGATTATTCCTCGCTTTTATCTATCGAGGGTTTAATTAGTATTCAAACGCTAACCAATGCATTAAAAACTAATAACTTTAGTTTATTACCCGAAGAACTTGCAAGTGCAATTAGTCAAAGTAAAAGCGCACTTGAAAGCGGTAAGGGCGGTATGGTAGTAGGCTCTATCTTTTTAAAAAAGAAAAACGAATATTTAGATTGGATATTAAAAACCTCTTATCTTCGTGAAATATTTAGCGCTGAAACTCTACTTACCAACGTTGCCACATGTTTAAGGGCAAAAAGGGTAGAGATTGCAAGAGAGCAAATTTTAAAAAGTAGTGATTTAAGTGAAGAGATTGTTAAGGCGCTTTGCGATCTTAACGAAGATAAAATTAAAAAGTATTTTGAAAAATCACCATTTAAAGAAATCGTGCTAAAAGCGGTAAATCAAGCAAAGCAAGGTAAACCGCTAGTTGAACTTGAAAATTTTATTTCAAGTTTTGGCGCAGGGCGTATGATTGCAAACAGATACTTAGAAAATATGGGAACTAATCCCTTTGTGCTATATTATTTAAAACGCAAAAACGAAATAGCTTGCGCAAGAACTATTTTAACGGGCAAGGCAAACGGTCTTGACGGGGAAGAGATTAAGCGCAGAATTATCGTTAGTTAAAGGATAAAAGAAAATGGCTGAAAAAATGGCAATACTTGGCGAAGGGGATAGCGTTCTTGCCTTTAAAGCTTGCGGAATCGACGCGTACTACGCAAGCGAAAGAGAGCAAGCTAAAGATCTATTAAGAAAACTTGCCAAGCAATATACTATAATATTTATAACCGAGAAGCTCGCTGGGCAGATGGACGATTTGTTGAAAAAATTCAATCAATCGGCTTATCCTATTATTTTGCCCGTACCTTCGGGTAGCTCAAGTGACGGTTATGCTCGTGCAAAACTTAAAGAGCGTATGGAAAAGGCTCTTGGGGTTGATATTTTGTTTAACAAGGACAGAGAGGAAAAATAATTATGCAAGGTAGAATTATTAAGGTTGCAGGTCCGCTAATCGTTGCCGAAAATATGGCAGACTGCATGCTATACGACGTTGTTAACGTTGGCGAAAAAAATCTTATTGGCGAAATTATAGAACTTCGCGGGGATAAGGCGTCTATTCAGGTTTATGAAGAGACTGCCGGTCTTTGCGTTGGCGACGCCGTTTATTCTACAGGCGAGCCTCTTTCAGTTGAACTTGCGCCAGGTCTTATCGAGGGTATATTCGACGGTATTCAACGTCCGCTTACCACAATAGTTAAACAATACGGCGATAGAATTACAAGGGGTATTAAAGTTAATAATCTCGATCACGAAAAAACTTGGAAATTCGTTGCAACTAAAAAGGTTGGCGATAAAGTGTGTGAAGGTGACGAACTTGGTTACGTTGACGAAACTAAAGTAGTACGTCACAAAATCACAGTTCCGTTCGGTGTTCAAGGTGTTATAAAAAGCATTGAAAGTGGAACGTTTAATATTGAACAAACGATTGCCGTTATTAAGGATAGCGGTGAAGATAAAAAGGTGTGCATGTTAAAAAAATGGCCAGTAAGAAAGGCTAGACCTTATAAAGAAAAAATGCCACCATATATGCCTATGATTACAGGGCAAAGGGTTATCGATACTCTTTTCCCAGTTGCAAAGGGTGGTTGTGCAGCCGTTCCAGGTCCATTCGGTAGCGGAAAAACGGTAGTTCAACACCAACTTGCAAAGTGGGCTGACGCTAAAATTATAGTTTACGTTGGCTGTGGCGAACGCGGTAACGAAATGACTGACGTTTTAAACGAGTTCCCTGAACTTAAAGATCCAACCACCGGACAACCGCTTATGAAAAGAACTATTCTTATAGCAAATACTTCAGATATGCCGGTTGCTGCGCGTGAAGCTTCTATTTATACGGGTATTACTATTGCCGAATATTTTAGAGATATGGGTTACGACGTGGCTATTATGGCCGATTCAACCTCGCGTTGGGCGGAAGCACTTCGTGAAATGAGTGGGCGTTTAGAAGAAATGCCTGGCGACGAAGGGTATCCTGCGTATTTATCTTCAAGACTTGCAGAGTTCTATGAAAGAGCAGGTATCGTTAAGGTTTTAGGTAGTGAAGATTTAACTGGTTCGATAACTGCAATCGGTGCGGTATCTCCTCCGGGTGGTGACCTTTCAGAGCCAGTTTCACAAGCAACGCTAAGAATTGTTAGAGTTTTCTGGGGGCTTTCTGCTTCACTTGCTTATAAAAGACATTTCCCTGCAATCGATTGGCTTGTAAGTTATTCTCTTTACGCCGATAAGTTAGGTGCGTGGTTTAAAGAAAACATTGGACCTGATTATAACGAACTTCGCGCTTTCGTTATGAGGGTTTTACAAGAAGAAGCCGAACTTGAAGAAATCGTTCGCTTAGTAGGTATGGACGCTCTTTCTTATAAAGAAAGAATGACGATGGAGTGCGCTAAAATTATTCGTGAAGACTATTTGCACCAAAATGCTTTCCACGAAATAGATACCTATACCTCACTTATTAAACAATACAAGATTTTAAAACTTATATACGAGTTTTACAGGCTTGGCAATATAGCTATTGATAATTACGCTGAACTCGATGAAATTTTATCTTCAAAGGCAAAAGAAAGAATTGGTAGAGCAAAATACGTTGAAGAAAGCGAAATAGAGCAGTTAGACCTTATTCTTCGTGAAATGAGCGTTGAACTTAAAAAAATAGCAGAGGCTGGTGAAAGCGATGTATAAAGAATATAAAACTATTAAAGAAGTAGTTGGGCCTTTAATGCTCGTTGAAGGAGTAGAAGGGGTTGGATATAACGAACTTGTAGAAATAACTCAAAAAAATGGCGAAGTGCGTCGCGGTAAAGTTCTTGAAATTAAAGATGATAAAGCTGTAGTTCAACTATTTGAAAGCGCGCAAGGTTTACAAATTTCAACTTCGAAAGCTCGCTTTTTAGGCAAGAGTATTGAACTCGCCGTTTCTGAAGATATGCTCGGTAGAGTATTCGACGGTATGGGTAACCCACGCGATGGCGGAGCGCCTGTTATCGCCGATAAAATGCTTGATATAAACGGCGAACCTATTAACCCTGCGGCTCGTGACTATCCTAATGAATTTATTCAAACGGGTATTTCAGCTATCGACGGACTCAATACTTTGGTTAGAGGGCAAAAACTTCCCGTGTTTAGTATGAGTGGTTTACCTCACGCTGAACTCGCTGCACAAATTGCACGTCAAGCAAAGGTAAGAAATAGCGACAGTAAGTTTGCGGTAGTTTTTGCAGCTATAGGTATTACTTACGAAGAAGCTGAATATTTTATCGACGATTTTAGAAAAACGGGTGCGATTGAAAGAACGGTATTGTTTACAAATCTTGCAAACGACCCTGCGATCGAACGTATTTCAACACCTCGTATGGCTCTTACTTGCGCCGAATATTTAGCTTTTGAACTCGGAATGCACGTTTTGGTTATTATGACCGATATTACCAACTACGCCGAAGCGTTGCGTGAAGTTTCGGCTGCGCGTAAAGAAGTTCCGGGCAGACGAGGTTACCCAGGTTATCTTTATACCGACCTTGCTACTTTATATGAAAGAGCAGGTAGAATTAAAGGTAGAGAGGGTTCAATAACTCAAATTCCTATTTTGACGATGCCAGAAGATGATAAAACGCACCCAATCCCCGACCTTACGGGTTATATAACCGAAGGACAGATTATTCTTTCAAGAGAACTTCACAAAAAGGGTATAGTTCCGCCCATTGACGTTTTACCTTCACTTTCACGTTTAAAAGATAAGGGTATTGGCGCTGAAAAAACTAGAGAAGACCACGCGGATACTATGAACCAACTATTTGCTGCTTACGCACACGGTAAAGAAAGTAAAGAACTTGCTGCAATCTTGGGCGATTCTGCGTTAACTCCTACCGATAAATTATACGCAAAGTTTGCTGAAAAGTTTGAAGAAAAATACGTTTCTCAAGGGTTTGAGTCAAATAGAACTATTGAAGAAACTTTAAATTTAGGATGGGAGCTTTTATCAATGCTTCCAAGAAGCGAACTTAAACGTATTAAAGAAAAATATTTAGATAAATATTTGAGTTTAGTAAAAACAAACTAATAATTTTTTATTCTATTATTAAAATAGTAAATTAAAGGAAAATAACAATGTCAAGGCTTAACGTTAACCCAACGAGAATGGAGCTTAAAAAACTTAAAGCTAGGCTTAAAACAGCTACTCGTGGGCATAAATTATTAAAGGATAAATTAGACGAAATGATTCGTCGTTTTTCCATTTTAATAAAACTTAATAAAAAGCTACGCGACGAAGTTGAATGTCAGTTAGGGCAGGTATTAAAGGAATTTGCTTTTGCTAAAGGTCAGTTATCTAAGGGCGCGCTTGAAAACGCATTTATGTTGCCTACGGCTACTTTGCAAATTAAAAGGGGGACTACTTCAATTATGAACGTTGAAGTGCCTGCACTTTCTGTTGAAGAAAAAACGGGTAGCGAGCCTTATCCTTATGCTTTTGGGCAGATTACTAGCGAGGCAGACTATTCGGTTAAAAGAATAAGCGAGGTAGTTACAAAATTAGTTAAACTTGCCGAAGTTGAAAAACAGGTTTCTATGCTTGCCGACGAAATTGAAAAAAATAAGCGTAGAGTCAACGCTCTTGAATACGTTATGATACCCGGTCTTGAAGAAACTATTAGTTTTATTACAGGAAAGCTTGATGAAAATGAAAGAGCCTCGATTACAAGGCTTATGAAAGTAAAATCAATGATATCCGACAAAAATGGCTAAAACATAATAAAAATCCACCTATTAAGCATTAGCGAAAGTGCCGTTTATTGCGCTATAGGTGGACTTTTTATTTGTTTTTAATTATTACGTTACTATAATTTTTGATTTTTTATGATAAAATGTTGTTGTTTGAATATTTATAAAGAAAGCCTTGTTTGTGAAAAATAAGGAAAAAAATAAAAAAAAATTAACTTTTTGCTCTTAAACTATTGAAAAAAAAACAAAGTTGTGTTAATATATTTACGTGTAAAAGTTATAATATTATATTAATATATATTTTTAACTGGGCATTTGTTATCATGGCATTAGGGAGATACGTAATATGATGCTTAAAAAACGTTCACGAATAACGGCAATATTATTTACGCTTTTATTAAGCGTTACTTTGCTGTTTTCTTCTGTAATCACCGTTTTTGCAGACGGTGGGGTTCAAGATGAAACTTTTGAATCCTATGCTGCAGCGCATAATCAAGAACTTATAGAGGCTGGCGTTATTAGCGAAAATTTAACCGAAATTTTTACAAACCCTGCTTTTATCGGAGAAACGGATAATGGTAAGGATGTAAAACTAGTTCTTGCTGAATTTTTGGTTAACGATATTTTGGTCGCTAAAAAAGCTTATCGTTCTACCTATGGTGATATAAGCGCTCTTTTTGAACCACACAGGGTTGCTAATGTGCAAAATCTTTTTAATGAGGCGATGGGATATTGCACGGGATTTAGCGAACAAAGATTTTCTGGTTTAAATTATGCAGATGCAAAACTAGAACTTGAAGAAGCAAAAGCTGATATGGATGCGAAGATTGCTGAAATGGTTCAAATTAAAACTGATGATGAAAACGCTTATAATGAAAAAGTTGCTTCGATAATTGAAGAGCTAACTAATAAATACAATGAAAGAAAAGCGTTGGCTGAAACAGGTTTTGAAAGTCTCGTTCAAGATGAATATAACGCACAAGTAGCAAAAATAAACGGTCTTACTTACGACGCTCCACAAATAGTTCAACTTACAGCAGACTTAGAAGCATACAAAGATTTAGCTCTTATTGCAATAGGAAAAGCCCCTATAAACGATATTGAACATGCGATGATTTTATATCACGATTGGCTAAGCGTTGCTGAAGGCGATAAATTTGCAAGCGATTATACCGGAGCAGTTAAAGAAAAGGTTGACGCCTTAACACCGGTAGCAAGAAGAGCAAAAACAAAGTATGAAAATAATAGCGAATTTTATAAAAGTTACAACGCTGAATATAAACTATTAGTTGCTTACTTAGAAAATATTGATGCCGATCCTTTATGGACTCCACCAAGAAGGGAGAGTATCCAAGATAAAGAAGGTGTAATAACAATTACCGCATTGGATAGTGCAGGTAATGAAATAAAGGCTTTCCCAGAGGCTTGCGATTTGCGTATTTACCAAACCAAAAATAGCGCTGCGAAAAGAAACGCATCTTTACTATTAAAGGAACAAGACAAGGAACTTTCGGTTGCTTACTTTATTTCAATTTGGATTGAAAACGGTATACACAAGTATGAACTTCCAAGCAAGATAGTAGTTTTTGATGAGAATGGAAATACTAATGAAGTTTACGTAACGTACGAAATTACCTTTGACGTTAATAAGTATTACGAAAAATATTTAAAAGATAGTAAAGGAAAGTTATTAATTGATAACATCAACGATGCGATAAAGCATCTTGGTGAAGTAGAAGGTGAAAAACCTGCTATATCTTACGGATATAAAGCCGGTAATGATAATTTAGTAGATCTTAAACAGATTACATTTGAAGGAGGCGTTCTCGTGTTTAGAACTAATTCGCATTTAAATAGTTTCTTCCTTGCAGGAGTAAATTTAGAGTCATACATAACTAGCCCTATATTCTGGCTAGTTGTGGTTGCTGCATTTATTCTATTAATCATAATTATTAAATTTATGGTTAAACACTGGAAATACGTTATTAGATTTAAAACAAACGGCGGTAGTAGTGTTGGAAGAGTTAGAGCTTCTAAAGGCGAATACTTCGTTCTTCCTGAACCTCCAGTAAAGGATGGCTACGTATTTGCAGGCTGGTTTATCGATAAAGCATTAAAGGTAAGATTTATCGGCAACTGCATGACTAGAAGAAGAAGCTTCAAGCTTTATGCTAAATGGGCTGCTCCAGTTCCAAGAGAAAGATTGCTTAAGTTCTACGACGTTCTACGCGACACTATGTGTTCGTACAAGAAAGAAAGCTTTAAATCTCTTCTTGGTCTTGCTGAAACTGAATTTATAGCAAGCATGGCAATGAGAGATAATTACTTGCAACTTAACTTAGCTTTAAATCCTGAAGTTTTAAGAAAAGAAGGTATTTCTGTTCTTACTGCTAAAGAAAAGAGATATGCAGAAGTGCCAGCTCAAGTAAATATTTCTACAGAAGAATCATTCGCTCAAGCACTTGATTTAACTAAACGCGTGTTATTAAATAAGGGTTTACAACCTATTGAAGATTACGTTCCTGCTCCAGCTTCAACAGAAGAAGAAAGAAAACGTGGCTTTGCATTTATTATTCATAACGAACGCGTTGCTAAAACTGCTGAAGATTACTTTGAACTTCTAAGAATTGCAGTTAAGTCTTACGTTCTTGAAAATGATTTAGGTAAGTTTAAACCTGGCGATAAAGTTACTCTTGCAAGAATTTATATCACTAATGAAGTTGCTTGCTTACACTTACCAAAGGTTAAAGGCGTTAAGGGCTTAAAAGGCTCAAAGAGAGCTCCATTTGCTGATACTCCTGTTATATGTAAGATTCTTGCTCCAAGAGATATGCTGGAGGCTTACGCTTTAATCGATAAAGTTATGAAGGCTAACGGATTTGTTAAACGCCCAGAAAACGCAAACGATTTAGTTGACGTAAAAGTTCCAGCAACTAACGGTTTTGCTTACACTTTGATTTTCTAAAAAACAAATGATAAATTAAACACTCTGCTAAAAATATAGCAGGGTGTTTTTTATATTGAAAAAGTATCAAATATGCCATATTAGAAAAGTAGTATAAAAGATTTGTTTATCCACCGAAATAAAAGTTATCCACAATCGCAGGGCGAAAATGGTTAAAAAAGTTGATAAAATTGTGGATAACTTATAACTTATCAACAGTTAGGCGTTTTAATAACAAAATAAATACATATATATAATATGATAGGAAAGATATACGTGAAAAAGGTTATTAAAAATGTAAATTTATTTATTTTAGTTGGTATTTTTTGTTTTTGTTGTAGTTCTTGCTTAAAAGCAGATAAAGTAGCAAGTCCACCACAAAAAATTATGGTGGTAATCGATGCTGGGCACGGTGGTATTGACGGTGGAGTAAGTGGGGTATCAACAAATGTTAGCGAAAGCGAAATAAATTTAGCAATTTCAAAAAAGTTAGGGAAACTTTTTGATGATAGCGGTTTTACGGTTATTCAAACAAGGCGTTCAAACGGTGGTCTATACGGGTTTTTAGGGGCAGGCTTTAAAAGGCGTGATATGCAAGCGCGCGAAAAAATTATTAAGGAAGCTAATCCTACCTTGGTTGTTTCTATTCATCAAAATAACTTTAGCGACCATTCTCGCCGTGGAGCTCAGGTTTTTTATCATATGGGAAGAGAACAAAGCCGAGCCTTCGCCTGCTGTATACAAAATCAGCTTAACGCAATGGCAGAAAACGTTAAAAAGGCAAGCGCTCTTAGCGGAGACTATTACGTTTTAAAGGTTTCGCCTTGCCCCGCAATAATAGTTGAGTGCGGTTTTTTATCTAACGAGCAAGACGAAAAACTACTTTTAAGTGAAGAATATCAACAAAAAATTGCATATCAAATATTTTACGGCAGTTTACAATTTTTAACAAGTTAAAAATATTAAAACAATTTGGCTAAAACAATTGTAAAATAATGATAAATATGATATAATACAAGTTGAACGTTTAAATAATTGGTATAGGTCGCTATTTGCGTATTTATAACTTTAAGGAAGAAAACTTTGTTTGAAATTAGTCAAAAAATTGCACCTGAAAAAGCTAAATATATGAATGCTGTGGTTTTGGCCTATTTGGGCGACGCAGTTCATTGTTTGTACGTGCGCGAAAAACTTGCTTTTTCAAGCCAAGCAAAAAGCGGTGTTTTAAACAAAACTGCGGCAAGTTTAATCTGCGCAACCGCGCAAGCTCAGGCAGCCGATAGGTTATTACCCCTTTTAACGAAAGAAGAAAGTGATATTTTTCGCAGGGCAAAAAACGCAAAAAAACCTACTAAAGCAAAAAACACCTCGCGTATCGAATACTCAAAATCAACTGGATTTGAGGCGCTTATCGGTTATTTATACGTTACTGGGCAAGAAAACCGCCTTAACGAACTTTTAGCAGTTCTTTACGAAAAAGGAGAAGAAAATGACAGTTGAAGGTAAAAATGCTGTTAGTGAACTTATAAAAACTCAAAAAACTATTGATAAAGTTTTAGTGCAAAACGGCATGCGTGACGCTGAATCAAGAAACTTAGTAAGCGAAATTCGTCAGCGTGGCGTTAAAATTGCCTTTGCAGATAAATCGGTGCTTGATAAACAATGCAAAAGCGGTCGTCATCAAGGTTTCATAGCTTTTGTAAGCGATTACGAATACGCCGATTTATACGATATGATTGAAAAAACACGCGATAAAGACTGTTTCTTTTTGGTTCTTGACGGCATTGAGGATCCACACAATCTTGGAAGTATTATTAGGGTTGCAGAATGTGGCGGACTCGACGGTATTATTATTGGAAAACACCGTAGCGCGAGCGTAACCGATACCGTTATGCGTATTTCAGAAGGCGGTGCAAACCACGTAGCAATAGCAAAAGAAACGAATATTAATAACGCAATCGATGCTTTAAAGGAAGCTGGAATTTGGGTTTACGGATTAGAACTTGGCGGTGGTGATTTATATAAAACCAACCTAAAGGGAAGAATTGCTATAGTAATCGGTGGCGAAGATACTGGTATAAATCGTTTAACCAAACAAAAATGTGATGGTGTTGTAACCATTCAAATGCACGGAAAAATTAATTCTTTAAACGCTTCAGTTGCCTGTGGCGTTGCCGTGTTTGAAGCGCTTCGCCAAAGGAACAGCTAAATGAGCGAACATACCGATATTGAACTTATAGCCTTATATAAGGGTGGACAAGACGAGGCTTTTAACGAGCTTTACGAAAGATATAAATATATGATTAAATCTTGTGCGCGTAGTTTCTTTTTAGTTGGGGGAGACAGCGAAGATTTAATTCAAGAGGGAGTTATTGGGTTACTTAAGGCGGTAAATAGTTATAACGCCACTAACGCTTTTTCTACCTATGCTTACGCGTGTATTAAAAACTCGCTTTTAACGGCGGTAAAAAAGGCTCAAAGCTTTCGTAACAAGCCTTTAAATTATTCGGTTTCTATATATAGCGATGGGCTTGAGATTACTCCCACAACAGATCCTGAAGAAGAAATTATTGGAAAAGAGAGTGCTGACGAGTTGATTCAAAAGATTAACAAAACTCTTTCTTCATTTGAAATTACCGTATTGAAATTATATCTTGAAGGGCTTTCTTATATAGAAATTGCAAACAAACTAAACAAACAATCTAAATCCATTGATAACGCTTTACAGCGTATAAAACGTAAAATAAGTAAAATACTTGTTTAAAGGAGATAAAAATGTCTTATCTGGCACTATACCGTCAGTTTCGTCCTAAAACATTTGAAGAAATTATTGGGCAGGAACACGTAGTAAAAACTTTAATAAACCAGATAAATACTGATAGAGTTGGCCATGCTTACCTATTCTGCGGTGCTCGTGGAACTGGTAAAACCACAGCGGCTAAAGTTTTTGCGCGCGCAATTAACTGTGTATCACCTAAAAACGGCAGTCCTTGTGGCGAATGTGAAGCTTGTAAAAAGTTAGAAAATCCAGCAAATTTAGATATTTTAGAAATGGACGCTGCTTCAAACAACAAGGTTGAGCACGTACGTGATATACGCGACAAAATTCAATATCCACCGGTTGCGGGCAAATATAAGGTTTATATTATCGACGAAGTTCATATGCTTACGCCCGAAGCCTTTAACGCTCTTTTAAAAACCTTGGAAGAACCACCTGCACACGCGGTGTTTATTTTGGCAACTACCGAAGTTCATAAAATTCCTGCAACCATTTTATCAAGGTGTTTGCGCTTTGATTTTAAACTTATATCTACTCAACAAATAGCCTCTTTTATCTGTTCAATTTACGATAAAGTTGGTAAAAAATACCAAAAAGAGGCGGTTACTTTAATAGCAAAAGCAGGCGAAGGTAGCGTTCGTGATGCTCTTTCTATTGCCGATATTTGTCTTTCATATTCAAACGATAAGCTTACCTACGACGACGTTTTAGAGGTTTTAGGTACTAGCGATCGCGCAGTTATTGAAGCTATCGTTGATGCAATAAGTAAGGGTGAAACTGGCGAAATGCTTTCGCTTATCGATCAGCTTTGTATGCGCGGTAAATCGATTAGTATTTTAAATAGAGACGTTTGTTCTGCCCTTCGCGATATATTAGTAATTAAAACTTGCAAAAATGCAGGAGAAATTCTTTCTATTCCACAAGATAAGCTAATTGAACTTAAAAAGATTGCGGATAACACGAGTGTTCAGTCGGTTTTACGCTCGATTGAGATTTTTTCTACTGTAGAGGCTGATTTAAAATATAGCACTCACCCTAAAATAGTGTTTGAAACTGCTGCAGTTAAAGCAAGTTTGCCACAAGCAGATTACAATATTGACGCTCTTATGGCAAGAATGAGCGCGATTGAAAATAAAATTGAAAAGGGCGAGTTTACTGTTAAAAGTGTAACAAAGGTTGTTGAAAGGGTTAGTGATGAAGCGCCTAAACAAACTTTGAAAACCGAGCAAACTGAAAGTTCTTTAAAGAAACAAGAATTAAAGGCGCAAGAAAATACGGCCGATAGTGCTACCTTAGAGAAAAAGCAAGAGCCAGTTGCTAAAAAAAGTATTGAAAGCGCACCCGTATTAAAGGATAGTGATTGTGCTAAAGAAAGCACCTCTGCCGACGATTATGATGAAGATTTGGCAAGTTTAATGGATTCTTACGACGGCTCGGCAGATGATTATAACGAAAATCAATTTTCTTTTATGGATGATTTTTCGGCTAATACAAAGCCAGTTAAAAAGGATGAAACTAAGGAAGAAAAACCAAAACAAAATTTTGAAGGTAAAAAGCTAGAACAAATAAAAGAAATAGAAAAACCAGGCTATAGCACAATTAACGCGACAAAAGACTGTACTATGGTTTGGGGGGCGTTGCTTCGCAAATTAAGGGCAGATAAGGAGATTATGCTTTGGGTTGCTTGCCAAGACGTAACGGTTAAACCGCATGAAAAATATCTGCTTGTTATTGCGCCTGGTGAAAACGAATACGATCTTTTATCAAGGCAAGAAAACGTAAATAAACTTTCTTCTTATCTTGCAAGCGATGGTTTTGAAGGCGTTAAAATCGTAAAGAATGAAAACGCTGAGATGGAAGAACAAAAAACTGATGAAAGCACCGAACAAGTAAAACAGTACTTTGAAGGTGAATTTATAAATATAAAATAATAGGAGATAAATAAAAATGGCAGGATACAAAGGTGGATTTGGTGGATTTGGCGGTAACGCTCAAATGCAACAACTTATGAAACAAGCACAAAAAATGCAAGAAGAAATGACTAGAGCTCAACAAGAGTTAGACGAAGCTGAAATTGAAGGCGAAAGCGGTGGTGGCTTAGTTAAAGTTATAGTTAACGGTAAAAAGGTTGTTTCTTCAATAACTATTAGCCCTAACGCTGTTGATCCAGACGATATGGAAATGCTTGAAGATTTAATAGTTGCAGCACTTAACTCTGCGTACGACGCAGCAGACGAATTATATCAACAAAAAATGGGTAAATTCGGCAACGCCGGAGGTATGTTCTAAAAAATGAAGGTGTTTATCGAGCCTATAGGTAGGCTCATAAATGAGTTTACAAAATTACCCGGGGTAGGCACTAAAACTGCGCAACGCTTTGCATATAAAGTAATTAATATGAGCGAAGAAGAGGCGCAGGCTTTTGCTGAAAGCATTATTAATGCAAAAAAACAGGTGAAATATTGTTCGGTATGTGGTAACTACGCCGAAGAAGAGATTTGCGATATTTGTAAAGAGCGTAAGGGCGAAACAATTTGTGTAGTTAAAGAACCTAAAGACGTTATCGCGCTTGAAAAGGCACACGAATATAGTGGATGTTATCACGTTCTTCACGGTACGCTTAATCCACTTGAAGGTATTGGCCCTAATCAAATAAGAATTAAAGAGCTTTTAGAAAGGGTACAACGTGGTGGTGTTAGCGAAGTTATTATGGCAACAAATCCCGACGTGGAGGGCGAAGCAACCGCTATGTATATAGCTTCTCTTTTAAAACCACTTGGTATTACAGTTACTCGCTTGGCGCACGGCATAGCTGTTGGAACAGATATCGAGTATGCCGACGTTAGCAGTTTATCAAGGGCAATTATTGATAGAAGAACGATGTAAAAAGTTTAAAATGTGCCGATAATCGACTTATAGGCACATTTTTTATATTAGATTAATTATTTAATTTTAAAAAATAAGGCGATAAAAAATCCAAAAGTAAATAAAAATCGTATCCGTTCATATAATGGTATGAACGGGTATTTTTTTATGCAGTTTTTTAAAATGCACAACTTGGGCAATGATTTTATTTATACTTTTAATAACGTAGTAATTAGCGAAATTCCTAAACTATGCGATAGAAATTTTGGTATAGGGTCAGACGGTATAGTGCAAATTTATTTAGAGGGGAATAAATACGGTTATAACGTGTATAATAAAGACGGATCTATGGCTTCATTTTGCGGTAGCGCAACTTTATGTTTGGGAAAATATTTATATGATAATAAGTTGGTGGGTGAACATTTTGAAATTATTACCCCAAGCGGAGTAAAACAATTAAGCATCGTGGGGAAGAGGAACTGTAAAAAAGTAATGCTAAAGGTGGGAAAACCAAGTTTTCAGCAAAATAGTTTAGCACAAGGCATATTTAATAGGCTTCTATTTTTAAAAAATCGCGAAAAAACTATAAGGGTAAGGGCGAGCTTAGTAAGTGTTGGTAATTTACATTTAGTAATAAAGGGCGATTACGATAAAAAAACTCAACTTGAAATCGTTGAAGGTGTTAATAACAGCAACTTATTTATTAATGGTGTTAACGTAGAGTTTGCTAGCAAAACCGCCAACGGAATTTACGTTGACGTTTACGAAAGAGGGGTTGGAAAAACTCTTTGCTGTACATCGGGGGCTTGTGCGGTATTTGGCTTGTTTTATAAGTTAGGTTACTGCAAAAATAAAGAAAAAATAATTTTTGATGGAAACAGTATGACGGCTCAAATGATTGACGGAGATATTTATATAACCTCTTCGCCAAGTTTCGTATATTCTGGAGTGTGGAGTAAAAATGAGTATTAAGTGTGGCTATAAGTCGATTATCGGCGATTATGTGTTTAGTAAAGTTGCAAAAGAAGTACAAAAATATAAAAATAGCGGTAAAGAAATAGTTGATTTGGGTGTTGGTGACGTTAAGTTTCCTCCGCCAAAAGATATTTGTGAAAGGCTAATTGAAGAAAGTAAAATTTTTAGTTCAATGGATGGCTTTTGCGGTTACCCAAACGAACAAGGCATTTTGCCCTTGCGCGAAAAGATAAGTGAGTATTATCAAAAACAAGGTGCAAACGTTTCACCAAACGAAATTTTCATAACCACGGGAGCAAAACCTTGCATAGGTGAACTCGTTGAGTTGTCTAGTGCAAAAAGTGCCTTAATAGTAGTGCCTACTTATCCACTTTATGAAGAGCTGTGCAAGGCTAATAATATACAAATTACCTTTATAACTTTAAGCGAATTACAAAGCGTAAAAGATGTTAAGTTTGATTTAATTTTTTTATGTTCGCCAAATAATCCTACGGGCGAAGTTATTAATAACGCGCTTATAGGCGAGTTTATTGAACTTGCAAATAAAAATAATGCAACTATTATTCTAGACGGAGCATACGCCGATTTTTGCGATAATTACCCTTGCCCTTATTTATTAAATGGTAGCGATAAAATTATTGAAGTTCGTACCTATTCAAAAAATTTGTGTTTTACGGGCCTTAGGTGCGGATATGCAGTTATAAAACGTAAAAACCCTTTTAACGAGGGTTATAAACGATATTTATCTTTACGCTCTAACGGCGTTAACGTTATTATGCAAAAAGTTGCGCTTTTCGCTTACGATAATAGGGTGATTACTGAAGTTAAAAACAGAGTGGCAAATTATAGAAAAAGCGCGAGTATAATAATCGAAGTGTTAACAAAACACAACTTAAGCAGTAGTAATGGACAAAACGTACCATATATTTTGTGTAAGGTAAAAAAGAGTGGCGAAAAGTTTTTTAAACAGTTGCTCTATTCCAAAGGGGTGGTAGTAACGCCGGGAGAAGCTTTTAGAGCAAACGAAAGCATAAGAATTTCTTGTCTCGCTCCCGCTGAGCAAATTCAAAAGGGCGCACACCTTTTAAACGAATATTTTTCATTTGATTTTTTATTTTAAAATAAAGAAAGTAAAACCGACGGATAAATCGTATCCGTCGGTAATTTTTATTGCTCGTTTAGTTTATTTAAAAACTTTTTTAATTGGCGATTGCTTTTGATTTCGGTTATGGGTGATTTGCAATTTTTAAGAGCATCTTTAATTTTTGCAAGTTTTTTGCGTTTGAAGGTAAAAACGTATTTTAAAAAATTAAAATCAAAGCGTTCGGGGCATCCCTCTGCCATATCTATGCGTGTTTTTCCTTTGTTTGTTTTTACTCGTTTAATTACCCTAAACGCGCAAGTTAAGGTAGGGTAGTTTAATAAAATAACGTGGTCGCAATATTCAAGGCGTAAAGGAAGGGTGTTTATAAAGCAACCGTCGATAATCCATTTATTTTGTTTAAGACGCTCTATAAGTTCCTGCTTAAACAATTTTCTATCCTTTTCAACCCAGTTTTCAAGCCAAAAAAGTTGGTCTAAGTGAATAACTGGTAGTTTTAAAAGGTTACCGAGTTTTGTCGCCAATGTACTTTTACCCGAACCTGGTGAACCTATAATTAAAATTTTTTGCACAAAAGCCCCCTATAAAGCATTAAAAACAAGATTTTAGTTTATTGTAATGCTTGTTTTTGTAAAAGTCAACAAATTTTGCCAAGTTGTGTAATAAAATTGACAAAAATACATAATTATGGTAAAATTAGATTTAGTGTTGCCTCGCAAGTTTGCTTAACTTAAAGGGCGATTGAAGGAGAGGTATTACAGGAGAAAAGAGGGAAGGAATGGAAGAAAACAAGAAGGTTCTTCAAGAAGTTCAAGAAGAAATGAAGGAAGTTGCCCCAAAAAAACCGAAGAAAAACAAACGAAAATTTGGGGATAGAAAGGAAGCAAAACGCATAAAAAAGACCGATTCGATGCATGCGTTTATGCCTTATTTATTACCTAAGCGTACAGATAGTGAGGTCGTTTTATCTGAAACGGTGGACGTAACTAAATTATTGCAGTACGTTGCCGACAAAAATGCACAAGGTCCGTCGTTTAAATACACGGTTTTTCATTGTGTGTTAGCGGCACTTGCAAAAACTATTTATTTGCGCCCAAAGATGAATTACTTTTATAAAGGTCGTAGATTATACGAAAGAAACGATATATTATTTTCATTCGTAGTAAAACGCACCTTCGAAGACCACAGTGAAGAAGCTTTAGCAATTGTTAAAATTGATAAAGAAAGCGAAGTTTCGCCGTTAGAACAGTTACATTCAAAAATTGAAAAATTCGTTACTAAGGTTAGAAAGCATAACCAAACAGACGGAGCAACCGATATTATAGGTAAACTTTGTAAACTTCCACGCTTTATGATAAAGGCAGTAGTTGGTATTTTAAATTGGTTAGATTATCACGGTATAATGCCTACGAGTTTAAGCAAAGAAGACCCATATTTCAGCACGGTTTTTGCAACTAATTTGGGTAGCATAAAAGCTACGGCAAATTATCACCATCTTACTGAGTGGGGTACTAACTCAATATTCGTAATAGTTGGCGAAATGAAATATATGCAACACGTTGATAGTGAAGGTAACGTAAGCCTTCAAAAAAGATTACCTGTTGGTTTTACTATTGACGAACGTATTGCCGACGGTTTTTATTTTGCAAAGAGCTTTAAAATTTTCCGTCATTTGATTGAAAATCCCGAACTTTTAGATAGACCAATACAAGAACCTATCGACTTTACCGTTTAATAAGCGTTCAATCGCTAATTCATCATACAAAAAGACAACAGCTTTTAAAGAAGGAGAGAAAATAATTATGATAAACACACCAAAAACACCTTGGCTTTCAAGCTATGGTGATAGAAAATTTAATTTAGATTACCCAACTTGCTCTATAAGTGAAAAAGTTTTACAAACGGCTGATGAATGCCCAGATACTATTGCTCTTTCATACCAAGGTAGAGGTATTACTTTTAAAACTTTAAAACAAAAAATTCTTGAAACAGCAAATGCGTTTACTGCTTTAGGCGTAAAAGAAGGTGATAAGGTAACCGTTTGTTTACCAAACGTTCCACAAGCAGTTTATTCGTTATATGCGTTAAACTATATCGGTGCTATTGCAAGCATGATTCACCCCCTTTCTGCAGAAGGTGAAATTGTTTTTTATCTTAACACGGTAAAAAGCAAGTTCTGTATAACGCTTGATATGTTTATGTATAAGTTTAAAGATATTCTTGATAAAACGTCAGTTGAAAAGGTTATAGTTGGTGGTGTAGAAGATGAAATTGCTCCACTTAAAAAGATAATTTACAAGGCTTTTTTAAAGGATAAAAGACATAAAGGCTATAAAACTCAAGGTAAGCACCTTCTTTGGGGTGACTTTATTAAAGCAGGTAAAAACGTGCAAGCTCCACGCCTTGAAAAGAAAGATAGCGACCCAGCGGTTATTTTATTTTCGGGTGGTACTACCGGCGTTACTAAGGGTATAGTTTTAACAAACCTTAACTTTAACGCTCTTGCATACCAAACGATTGAAATGGCGAACTACCCAGTTCGCGGTTCAAAAATGCTTGCTGCAATGCCCGTTTTCCACGGCTTTGGCTTAGGCGTTTGTATTCACACTATGATGGTTGCAGGCGGAACTTCAATACTCGTTCCTAAATTTACACCACAAACTTATGCCGAACTTATTATTAAAAACCGTCCTAACTTTATTGCAGGCGTTCCAACCTTATTTGAAGCGTTAACTCGCGGTTCATTCCTTGACGGTGCTGATTTAAGTTGCTTAAAGGGTGTATTCTCGGGTGGGGATAGTTTATCTATCGAACTTAAAAAGAAATTTGATAAGTTCTTAAAAGACCACAATTGTTCAGTTCGTATCCGTGAAGGTTACGGCACTACCGAATGTGTTACTGCAAGCTGTTTAACACCTGTTAATAAAGAAAAAGAGGGTTCTATTGGTATTCCTTATCCAGATACTTATTACATGATTTGTGAGCCAGGCACTTGTACCGAAGTTCCTTATAATACCGACGGCGAAATTTGCTTATGCGGTCCATCTGTAATGCAAGGTTATTTAGATAAACCGGAAGAAAACGCAATAACTTTACGCACTCACGAAGACGGAAACGTTTGGTTACATACCGGTGACCTTGGTCAAATGGACGAAGAAGGCTTTATTTACTTTAAACAACGTATTAAACGTATGATTATTACAAGCGGTTATAACGTTTACCCATCACAACTTGAAAACATTATCGATAGACACGAAAGCGTTAAAATGAGTTGTGTTATTGGCGTTAAAGATGATTATAAAATGCAAAAGATTAAAGCTTTCGTCGTTTTAAAAGAGGGCGTTATTGAAAGCGACGAAGTAAAAGCAAGCATAATGGAACATTGCAA
This sequence comes from Christensenellaceae bacterium, assembly GCA_045589175.1. Taxonomy (GTDB): domain Bacteria; phylum Bacillota; class Clostridia; order Christensenellales; family Borkfalkiaceae; genus HGM11416. The sequence continues at coordinate 41,132 of JAZNFS010000033.1, read as the reverse complement.
GAAAAACATTGCAAAATACGCTATGCCATACGAAATTGAAGTTAGAGCCGAACTTCCTAAAACTTTAGTAGGTAAGGTTGCTTACACAGTTTTAGAAAAAGAAGAAAACGAAAAATTAGCCAAACAAAATTAAAGAAAGTTATTCAAGATAAGCGCGCTAAAGAAAAATAAAATAGGTAAAAAGGGGAGCATTTAATTTATGGCATTTGTTAAATGGTTACGCTATTTAATTTATATAGCGATTATAAGTACTATTATGTCGTTATTATCTAGTTTTAAGCTTATGCCACATTCTCCATTTTTTATATGGATTTTTACTTATGGTGGGTGGTTTTTTTCTGCTATAACAATATATTGTTTATTTCGCTTATCTTGTGTGAATAACAGATATAAAAAAGCATCAATTTATCGCCTTTTTAATTTAGTTTGTATTATAGCACGTTCTTTTTCACTTCGAATGATAAGTAATGTAAGTGTGTCATCTATTATATCATTAGCTACTTTATTGTTTAGTATTATAGCTACTTATCAAGAATGTACTGCGCATGCAGAAATCGTAGTTGAAAGAGATGCTTTGTTATCAAGAAGATTACGCCAATTGTTTTACTTAAATCTTGTTTTTAATATTATTTTACCAACAGTTATGACTTTAGTTAACCCTACATTATCTAATGAAACAAGGTCTATACTTATAGTCATATTTGGTACTCTTACCACGTTATTGCGCGTAATATATTTAAGAAGAATGGTTGCAGTATTTTCTGTTGAAGTCGAATAACTTTTAATTTAACTAAACAAAAACTTAAAGCTCTACTCTTGATTGAGTAGAGTTTTTTTATTATTTTTATAAAAATGCTTGACAAAGGATTAAATATATGATATCATTATGATATCAAAATAATATTATCATTTGGAGAAAATTATGGAAGAAAAAATTTTAAGAACTAAAAAGAACGGTATGGCAGTTATGCTAACTTGCATTTTAGTTATAATTGCAAGCATTGCCTTGGCTATATTTAGCGGAATTAAACTTGAAGCAGACGAAGACAATATCATTTTTAACATTTTAATGGGGCTTAGCTTTGTTATGCTTATTTGTGGCATACTTCCACTACCTGGCTTAAAGGTTTTAAAACCAAACGAAGCTTTAGTTTTAACTTTATTTGGTAAATATATTGGCACGCTAAAAGGCGACGGGTTTTACGCAGTAAACCCATTTGCAGTTGCATTTAACCCTGCCTCAACAACAAAGCTTAAACAAAGTGGCGACGTTTCATCAACACCTATCACAACCGTTTCTACTTCGGAAGGAACTACAACTACAGTTCAATCGGTAGATAAAAAGGTTTCGCTTAAGGTAATGACTTTAAACAATAGCCGTCAAAAAATTAACGACTGTTTAGGTAACCCAGTTGAAATTGGTATCGCTGTTATGTGGCGTGTGGTTGATACGGCAAAAGCTGTGTTTAACGTTGATAACTACAAAGAATATTTATCACTTCAATGTGATATGGGTTTAAGAAATATTGTACGTTCTTATCCTTACGACGTAGCTCCAAACATAGATACTACTGGTGACGGCCTTGCTGATGACGGTAGCTTACGCGGTTCGAGCGAAATAGTTGCTCAAAAAATTAAAGAAGATATTCAAAGCCGTGTTGAAGATGCAGGTATTGAAATTATTGATGCAAGAATTACCTACCTTGCTTACGCAACTGAAATCGCTTCTGTAATGCTTCAACGTCAACAAGCTGCTGCTATTATCGACGCTAGAAAGATGATCGTAGATGGTGCAGTTGGTATGGTTGAAATGGCTCTTGACAGATTAAGTGAAAATCAAGTTGTTACTTTAGATGAAGAGCGTAAGGCACAAATGGTTTCAAATCTTTTAGTTGTACTTTGCGGTAATCGTGATGCTCAACCTGTTGTAAATTCGGGTAGTTTGTATTGATTATGGAAAACGAAAAGAAACAACTTCCGCTTCGATTAAGCAAAAAACTTTATAATGAACTTTGCGCTTGGGCAGAAGATGATTTTAGATCGCTTAACGGACAAATAGAGTATTTGCTTACCGAATGCGTTAAAAAGCGCGGTAAAAAATTAAAAGATAAAAACTTTAAAGATAACGAAGAACTATAAAAGTGTGGCTATAATGCTTAAACGGCTTATAAATGCACAAAAACAACAAAAACAGCGCGTGAATAACGCGCGATTAAATATAACACAGCAAAAAGCCGTGGCAAACAAGCCACGGCTTTTAACCTTTTATTTGGGTAAGTTTTTTAAAGCAGATGGAATAGGTGCTTGCTGTCATCCTTAGTGAAGAGATAGCGTAATCGAAGGATCTATTAACGCCTCATCCGTCGCGCTGAGTAGCGAGCTGCTTTATCCAGATAGGAAAGGCGAGGAGACCTTTCGACTATCGCGCAAGGTGACATCCGTGCCGAATGGCACTATATAATATGAGCTATCCCTAAACCCGCACTGGTGCGGATTTCATCACGTTAGTGATTTCATCGCTAAGCGATTTATCTTGAACTTTAGTTCAAATTTCATTGAGTCAGCGAGATGTTTCGACTTTGCGTGGGCATGGCAAAATTAGCGCGCAAGGCTACAGTTAAAGTTTCATTGACTTGTAAAAATAATAAAAAAAAGAGAGAATAAAAGGGTTTAAGTTCCGAAACATTCTCTCTATTTTTGTGCTATTTAAATTAATTTTCTAAAAAGCGTGATAAAAATTCTTTGGTGCGTTCTTTTTGTGGGTTGGTAAAAAATTCTTGTGGGTTGTTTTGCTCTGCTATTAAACCTTCGTCCATAAAAATTACTCTTGTTGAAATATCTCTTGCAAAAGCCATTTCATGGGTTACTACCATCATAGTAAGCCCTGTTTTTGCAAGTGATTTCATAACCTCTAAAACTTCGCCAACCATTTCAGGGTCGAGTGCAGAAGTTGGTTCGTCAAATAGTATTACTTCGGGTTGCATACAAAGTGCGCGAGCAATAGCAACCCGTTGTTTTTGCCCACCCGAAAGTTGGTTTGGTTTTGCATTAATAAACGCGCTCATTCCAACCTTTTCAAGTTGTTCGATAGCAAATTGGGTAGCGCTTTGCTTATCCTTTTTCAAAACAATCATTTGTGGGCGTACGCAGTTTTCAAGGGCAGTCATATTGTTAAAAAGGTTAAACTGTTGAAAAACCATACATACTTTTGCGCGATAAGAACAAAGGTTAAAACCCTTGCTTTGCACGTTTTCGCCGTTATATAATATCTCACCGCTCGTTGGCTCTTCAAGAAGGTTTATACATCTAAGCATAGTGCTTTTACCCGAACCCGACGAGCCGATTACGCTAACGATTTCGCCTCGGTTAAGGGTAAGATTTATATCACGAAGAACTTCGTGGTCACCAAAGTTTTTCTTTAAGTTAATAAGTTCAATAATCTTTTCCATTAGTTAGTTCCCCCTACTTTAATTTCTGCATCGGGGTTAGATTGTGAACCGCAAATAACGTAATTGTCGCTACCTGCAAGTTTCTTTTCAATAAGACGTAAAATACGGGTTATGGTAAAGGTTAAAATAAAATAGATAACGCAAATTACCAAATAGGTTTCAAACATCCAGAAGTTTCCTTTAATGATTATGTCACCTATTTTATAAAGTTCGTAAACTCCTATAACGTTAAGAACTGAAGTATCTTTAACATTGATTACGAATTCGTTGCTAACCGAGGGGAGTATGTTTCTAAACATTTGTGGAATTATAACGTTAAACATAGTTTGAGCGTGATTCATTCCTAAAGAGTGTGCGCCTTCAAATTGACCTTTATCGATAGATATAATACCGCCACGAACGATTTCTGCCATATAAGCGCCTGTGTTAATTGAAACGATTATAATACCTGCTGGAATTACGGGCAACGTATTACCGCCCGTAAGCCCTGCAAAACCCCAGAATATAACCATTGATTGAACCATCATTGGCGTTCCGCGGAAAATTTCAACGTAAATGGAAATTATTACGTTTGCTATCTTTTGAATACATTTTACAACCGGGTTTTTAGAAAGAGGAATAGTTCTTATAAGACCTGTTAAAACACCTATAAGCAAACCGATAACCGTGCCGATTAAGGCGATTAAAAGTGTGTTTGCAATACCTTCTAAAATATTTGGATAATAGTCTTTTATTATAGTAACAACTTTTTCAAAAAATCCAAGTTGTTGAACTTGCGAGGCAAGAATGTTCGTTAAATTTGATATAAAGTGCATTTTTAAACCTATAAATTATAATTATTTAATTACTGCGATTATGCTTTTTTGTAAATAACAACAAGGTTTGAAAGGTAGTAGCAATTAGTAAAGTCAACTTCTAATTCGCGCTCTGCTGTAGGGCTCATACCGGCAATAATTCCATCAACTGCGCCAGTTTGAACTGCAGGAATAAGAGAGTTCCATTCGTATTGGTAAATTTCAAGAGCCATACCTAATTCTGCTGCTATATATTTTGCAACTTGAACGTCGTATCCGTTTGCGTAAAGAGTAGCGCCTGAAGTTCCGTTTGCAATAGCTACCGCACCGTTAACGTTTGAAGTTTGAGTCCAGTTAAAAGGATCGTAACCGCATTCCATAGCTATTTTTAAAGTGCCGTTAGAAATGTTTGTATTTGATGAAACCAAGGCTAAATTTTCGCCTAAAGCGGTGTTTTTGTTAATGCTCATTTCAACAGCCTGTTCCATAAGAGATTTTTTAGTATCTTCTGAAATAGTTGCTAAAACTTGGTTAACTTGCGCTACCATAGGACTATCCGTAGCGAAAGCAACTGCAATACCTGTATCGGTAGGTCCTGCGGTAAAGCCCGTGTCGTTATTAATAAATGGTAGATATGCAAGGTTAGGGTTTCTTAAACATTCAGCGTATGCGGTGGGTTCTTCTGCAACGTAACCGTCGATAACTCCGCTATTAAGAGCGATAAGTAAAGCAGGAAAATCTTCATAGTCTGAAATTTTAATACCTTCTACTTGACTTAAAACTTCAAGGTGGAAAGTTGCGCTTTGCGCTGCAATAGACGCGCCTTTAAGATCGTGAATAGTTTTTGCGGTAGAAATGTCTACTTTTTCTCTTCCGCCACAAGCGGTGAAGAGTAAAGAGGAGCAAATCATAGTAACCGTTAACAAAAGTGTGAATAGTTTTTTCATAATAATTCTCCTAAAAAATATTTGCGAAAACAAAAAGGTCGAAGCAAGTGCTACGACCGTAATTACGCAAAGATACGCATTCAATCGAACGAAAGCACTCCACAAAAACTTGTGACAGTTGCAAAGATGTTTTCCTTGCACCCAACCTTTTGCTACTCAAATAACAAAAGATTTCGGCAATTGCGCCTTTTGTTTTAAGGTAATCGACGTTTGAGCGTCTGCCTTTAAACTACTTATCGCAAATTGCGCCTCTAATCATTCCATGATTCGACTATTTAATTTCAACGCCATTTATATTATCATACTTTTACGCGCTTGTCAAATAAAAAATAAGCACTTTTTAAAAAATTGTATGGTATAAAGTGTGCGCTTGTAATTGCTTGTTGCAACAGAGCTCCAAAACTTAGCACAAAAGGACACAAATAAGGTTTTAAAAAAATAAAAAGTTAAAAACTATTTACAAAAAAAATCTTTTGTTATATAATATATTCAAAACAAAATGAAAATTTTACCCAGTAAGGTATATTTTCTAAAAATTACGAGGTATATTATTATGGCTCATTACGATTTTAAAAAAGTAGCTTCAAACTTCAAAGTAGCAGGCGAGTTTGTTTCTTGCGAACCTTACGGCGAAGGGCATATTAACCAAACGTTTTTACTTATAATGAACGAAAACGGTAAAAACGTTAAGTATATTTTACAACGTATTAATTCAAATCTTTTCACAAACGTTGAAAAATTAATGAACAATATTAAGCTTGTAACCGAATTTGCCCGTGAACAAATTGCAAAAGAGGGCGGAAATCCTGACCGTGAGTCCTTAACCGTAGTTTTAACAAAAGATGATAAAGCTTATTATTTTGATGGCGAAAATTATTTTAGGGTTTATATTTTTATCGACGACGCAACTGCTTATCAAGTTGTTGAAAAACCCGAACATTTTTACGAAAGCGCGGTTGCATTCGGTAACTTTGCTAATCTTTTAGCTAAGTTCGATGCATCTCAACTTTATGAATCTTTACCAAACTTCCATAATACCGTAAAAAGATTTGAAGCACTTGAAAAGGCTATAGAAGATAATATTTCGGGTAGAAAAGACGAGGTTAGTGCAGAAATTAAGTTTGCGCTTGATCGTAAAGATTTAGTTTCAAAAATCGTTTCAAAGCTTGAAAGTGGCGAAATTCCTTTAAAGGTTACTCATAACGATACAAAACTTAACAACGTTTTAATTGATAACGATAGCGGTAAGGCTGTTGCAGTTATCGACCTTGATACAATTATGCCCGGCACTATTTGTTACGATTTTGGAGATTCAATTCGTTTTGGATGTAACCCTGCTGCAGAAGACGAACAAGATTTATCAAAGGTTAATTTTTCTATCGAACTATTTGAACAATACGTTAAAGGGTATATGTCCGCTCTTAAAAACAGTATGACTCAAAGCGAGGCCGATAATTTAGCCCTTGGTGCGATTATGATGACTTATGAATGTGGTATAAGATTTTTAGCCGACCATTTAAACGGCGATACTTATTTCCGTATTAAACGCGAAGGCCACAACTTAGATAGAACTAGAACTCAATTTAAACTTGTAAGCGACATGGAAGCAAGATTTGATGAAATGAACGCTATAGTTAACAAATATTACAAGGGATAATTTAAATATTGTAAGGGATAATTTAAGAGAGGGAATTAAAATGAAAACAATTTTAGTTACAGGTGGTGCAGGGTATATCGGTAGCCATACTTGTATTGAACTTATGAAATCGGGCTACGAAGTGGTTATAGTTGACGATTTATCTAACAGCAAGCGTGTTGCAGTTGAAAGAGTTGAACAAATTAGCGGAAAAAAGGTTACTTTTTACCCAAATTCTATTTTAGACCGCGAAGCGCTTGATAAAATTTTTGCAAACCATAAAATCGACGCGGTTATTAACTTTGCAGGGTTTAAAGCCGTTGGCGAATCGGTTGCAAAACCTATTGAATATTACCACAACAACATTGGCGGTTTAATTATTTTACTTGAAGCAATGCGCGATGCCGGTTGTAAAAACTTGGTATTTTCTTCTTCAGCAACTGTTTATGGTAAACCACACACCGTTCCTATTACTGAAGATTTTCCACTTTCAACAACCAACCCATACGGCTCTACTAAATTATTTATCGAATATATTTTAAAAGACGTATTTAAATCAGATAACAGCTGGAACATTGGTATTTTAAGATACTTTAACCCTGTTGGCGCGCATGAAAGCGGTTTAATTGGCGAAGATCCTAACGGTATTCCAAACAACCTTTGCCCATATATCACTAAAGTTGCAGTTGGCAAGCTACCAAAGGTAAACGTTTTTGGTGACGATTACGACACGCCTGACGGAACTGGCGTACGCGATTATATTCACGTAGTTGATCTTGCTCGCGGTCACGTTTTAGCAGTTGATAAACTACTTTCAAACAGCGGTTTATACGTTGTTAACTTAGGCACGGGTTGCGGTTACAGCGTTCTTGATATGATAAAAGGGTTTTCAAAGGCGCTTGGTAGAGATATCCCTTATGCGGTAGCTCCCCGTCGCCCTGGCGATATCGACGTTTGTTACGCAGATACGACCTACGCTAAAGAATATTTAGGGTTTGAGGCTAAAAAAACTTTAGACGATATGTGTAAAGATCAACTAAACTGGCAATTAAAAAATCCCGACGGATATAATGAATAAAAAACAATAAAGGCAATAAAAGTGGCGCTATATATTATTTAACGCCACTTTTTTAAATATTTATAATGAAAAACGTTAAAATTAAAGAAAAATTTAATAAACTTATTAAGTTTTTGTTTCCGCTAAAATATACCTGCAATCTTTGTGGTCGCGAAATTTTTAGCGGTGAGTATTTTTGCGATGATTGCAAAAGAGAAATTACTTATAACGATAAAACTATTTGTAATCATTGCGGTAGGCGTACTTTTAATAACGAAGAATATTGTGTTTCCTGTTCGGGCAGAGAAACGCATTTTGATAAAGCGCGGAGCGTGTACGTTTATGCGGGAGCTTTAAAACCTTTGATTGCGAACTTTAAATACAATAATAAAAAGTATCTTGCGCAAATTTTTGCAAAAGAACTTTCTCTTTTATATTATAAAAACTTTTTTAATTGTGATTTTGTTTTATTCGTTCCTATGAGCGAAGAGAGAAAAGAAGAAAGAGGATATAATCAAGCTGAGGTTTTAGCCGAAGAGTTTTGTAAACTTACAAAATTAGAACTTTGCAAGGATTGCCTAATTAAATCAAAAGAAACCCAGCGCCAAGCAACAACCGAAAGTGCAAAAGACCGTCGTTTGAACTTAAAGGGTAGTTTTAAGGTTCAAAACAAACAAAAAATTAAGGGAAAGCACTTGATTTTAATCGACGACGTTATGACGACTGGCGCCACCGTCGAAATAATTTGTGAGCAATTAAAAAAGGCTGGGGCAAAGGCAATTTTGGTTTTAAGTGTGGCATCGGTAAGTAAAGGGCCGGAAAGAATAGAGTAGTTTGGTATAGTTACGATAAAAACGGGAGTGAAGCATAAAAAGTATTTTTTTAGAAGATGGAATGACTTTATTGCTTCGTTTTCACTTGTTTTTCATAATTACAATTTAATTTACCATTTTAAAGGGATAAAAGTAAGACGTTTAAGGCAAAAAGCCTTTAAAAAATCATCTTACTTTTTTTGTTTTTTATAATTTTATTAGTCATTTTTTTAAATTTTACTAAAGTAATAATGAAAATTATGAAAACACACAAATTAATTTTATGATATTATAGTATTTTTAATTTTTTTCGTTGACATTGTTATAGAAATATGATAGAATTGTGAAAGAAAAAATGACTAATTGCAATAAAATAGTCAAAAATAAGTGATGGAGATGGGATAATCCCATAAAAAACAGCAAAATGTATTATTTGATTTCAGCGGGTGTTCTTTTAGTGTTTGCAGGGCTTGCTTTTGCGCTAAGAAAGAATGAAAAATTTAATAGTAGCACCTTGGTGGAAAAGGTTTTGGCTTTAATTTTTGTAGCAATATTTTTTGCCCGCTATTATTCCTATATAGAATATACGATAAGCAACGTTATAGGTATTGAAAATTCACCACTTGGCAAGTTTAATACGTGGGTAACGATAATTACCGTGGGTCTTTCGCAAACGGCTTTTTGTTTATCGGTATTAACTCCGTTTTTTAAAAGCAAATTTACTCAAACTTTAACTAAGTATTTTTGTTTACCGGCTTATTTGTTAGCCACAATAATGATGCCATCGGTAAAAACCTTACTTATGGGGCCAGAATATCCCGAATTTGGTTTTTCAGCCGTAATGCTTGCAATTGAAAATGGATTTGGTTTATTTTTAAGCGTTTTTGCTTGGATTAAAGACTTTAAGTTTGATAAACCACAAAAAGATTGGTATAAAATATTACTTCCGCTGTTGCTTATGTTTATAGTATCTTGCCCATCTTACGGGTTTCAAGTTTTATTCGGCAGGGGAAAAACCTCACTTATAGTTGATGATTTTACGGTAATACACAGAGTATTTTTATATATGGGTTTTATAATCCCAGTTGCAATTTACTTTGCACTTCGCGCTAAAGATGCTGAAACGAAGCGTTTTGCAATGACCTTTTTAAGCATAACGCTAATGATAACTTTCTGCACTCGCTATAAATACAACACCTTTTTACTTCCTTGGGTTTGGCCTTTACACCTTTGTAACACAGCAATGTTTATCATCCCCGTATGTTTGATATTTAGGGCTAAAAAGTTGTTCTATTTTACCTACTTTATAAACGTAATGGGTGCTTTTTTAGCAATGGTAATGCCTAACTATAGCGACGTTGCAATATTTGAGTGGAGTTTAGTTAACTTTTGGGTAAATCATTATCCCGCATTCTTTATGCCACTACTACTTGTAGCTCTTGGAATTTTTGAAAGACCAAAAATTAAACAGTTCTACTATTCAATGTTTGGTTTTTTCGTTTATTTCGTAATCGTGCTATTTTGCAACGCGTGGTTTTCAAATTACGACAAGAGTGTTGACTTCTTCTTTTTAAACAGCACTTTTATAGTTGACAAGTTTGGTACGTGGGCTGAAAACATTTATAAAATAAAAGCTTCATTTAATATCGGTAACTTACAGTTTTTATTTCATCCGGTATATCAAGTATTATTCTTCTTTGTTTACGTAGTTATCGCACTTGGAATTTGGTTTGTTTACGCACAATTTTTTGTAATAGCCGACGCACATTACGAAATGTCGCTTCGCAGAAAGAAAATCAGGCAAGACGCTATAGCTCTTGCTTCGGTATTAGAAGGAAGGAGTATTGAAGAACCTATGAATAAAGATGCAGGTATAAAATTAGAACTAAAGAATTTTTCAAAAAAATATGCAACCAGTAAAGTTTACGCCGTAAGGGGAGCAAACTTAGAAGTAAGAGGTGGTGAGATATTTGGTTTCTTAGGTCCTAACGGTGCAGGTAAGTCAACCATCATTAAAAGTATAGTTGGCATTCAACCTATTACTGAAGGCGCTATTGAAGTTTGCGGATACGATTGCGCTCGTCAATCAAAGCAAGCAAAAGGTCAAATTGGTTTTGTGCCCGACCATTACGCTTTATATGAAAAATTAAGTGGCAGAGAGTATATTAATTACATTGCCGATATTTACGACGTTAGTGATGAAGACCGCAACCAAAGAATTGAAGAAATGGTTAAACTTTTTGAACTTGAAGGCTCGTTCGATAGTTCAATGAAAACCTATTCGCATGGTATGAAACAAAAAATTACTATTATGGCTGCACTTGTGCATAATCCAAAAGTTTGGATTTTGGACGAACCACTTACAGGTCTTGACCCACAAAGTATATTCCAAGTAAAAGAATGTATGCGTAGGCACGCCGAAGCAGGTAATATAGTATTTTTCTCAAGCCATATCATCGACGTTGTTGAAAGAATTTGTAATAAAATTGCAATTATTAAAAAAGGCACGATAATGTGCACCAAAACGATTGAAGAAGTTGAAAAAGTATGTCCGTTAGAAGAGTTTTATTTAAAAACTATTAACGACGAACAGTTTGCAAGCGAACTTCTTGCCGAATATAAATTAGCACGCGGAGAAGCAGAATAATGAAACACTTAAAGGCGCTCGTTATGATGCAACTCAAAGATAAAATTGATTTTGGGTTTACCGCGAGCAAACAAAAAATAATATCGAAAATAGTATTTACGGTGCTTAAGTTCGTGGCGGTTGCAGCCGTTGCATTTATATTCTTCTATTTGTGTTCAATGTTTCACATTTTTTCCATAATGGGTGGCGTGCCAAAGAACGCAATGATGATTATTTACGGCGCAATACTTGTAATGTCACTATTTTCTTGCACACTTGGGCTTATGAAAACCCTTTACTTTGCCGACGATAATAAAATTCTTATAACCTTACCTGTAACCGGTAACATGATATTTATTTCAAGGCTTATAGTTTATTACGTATTTGAGCTTAAAAGAAGTATATTTTTAACTATTCCTATCTTTTTAGCATTTGCTTTGCTTTCGGGCGTTTCGGTTATAAACTATTTCTGGATAGTTTTTGTATTTTTATTTCTATCAGCCATTCCGGTTTTACTAGGCGCAATACTTTCTATCCCTGCAATGTATATTTATCGCTTTTTACAAAAGGCAAAACCAGTTCAAGCATTGATGTATTTAGCTATAATAGGCGGTGCGATTTTCGGTGTTGTAAAGGTAATATCTTTAATACCTGAAAATATCGAGTTAATGGCTTCACTCGGCGTGATACAAAACGCGATGCAAAACCTATTTAGATGGTGTGCTGCTTATTTATTCCCAATAAATAGAATAGTTGACTTTATAATTGGGTTTGCTGTTAGTGCTGGACTAGGCGGTCTTAGTTATTCAATAGCCGACGGTAGAGTATTTTTATACTTTGCTATATGCTTAGGTGTTTTAGCATCCTTATTTGCAATAGCATTCTTCCTATCTCGCCCATTATTTATTTCAATGGTTTCAAAATCATTTGAATTCGAAAAGAAAATATTTGCGCAAAGCAAGCCAAATAAAAAATTACCGTTAGCAATTTCTCTACTTAAAACCGAATGCTCAACTATTTTACGTTCTGGTTTTATGGTAAGTTTTATAGCAGTTTATATAATAGTACCAATACTTATTTACTTGATAAATAAGATATTTAACGCTATTGATACTAGAACTGCGGGATTAAACATGGTTTACGCGTTTAACTTATTGCTCATACTATTACCAATGCTTGCGGCAAACGCTATGGTTTCAACCTTTTATAGTCGTGACGGTAGGGCGGCGTACGTTAAAAAAACAATACCAATTAGTCCACTTTATCCACTTACCTTAAGATTGCTTCCAACGCTGGTTATGTCCAGTACATCTTTGGTTGTTTCGGCATCTATTTTTGGTAATATGGTTGGCTTTAACGTTATGCACATAGCTTTATTATCTGTTGCTTGCATAACCTTAAATGCAGGGCATATGGTATGGAGTGCTTCACTCGATTTAATGAATCCTCAAAACGAAATTTACGCAACTAGTGGCGAAATGGATGATAACCCGAATGAAAGAAGTTCAACGGTAATTGCGTTTATAGTTTCAGCGCTTGTTGCATTCTTCTCGTTCGTGTTATTTACCGACGTTGTTAAAAACCCAATAAACTTAGCTTGTATTAAGCTTGCACTAATTGGCGTAGGGTTTTTAATAGCTTGCATTTATATGTACGTAAACAAAATTAAAGTTTACTATAATGAAAAATAAGGATGGTAAACTTGTAGTATGAAAAAATCAGTAATATTAGTAATTTGTGCAGTATATATTCTTTCAGTTTGCGTAGTAGGCTTTTTTGGTATTAAAATTAAGCAATATTACGAAACTGTAAACGTTGAAAGTATTCAAATAACAGCCGTTACCGACGAGCAGGGTAATCCACTTGAAATGAAGGATATTAATGATGGTCATTCAATAAAAGTAAGTGCTCAAAAAAACACTAAGGTTACTTTTAAGGTGTATTATCAAGTAAATCCTGCAAACGCAACTGATCCAACCGTGCTTTTAAATTATAGTGCTAATGAAAACATTACGGTTACAAAGTCAAGTGGGGAACAAGCTGTTATAGTTGTTTTTAACGTTAAGTCAACGGGTATGTCGCTTTCTTTGACTATACAAAACAATATTAATACAAGTATCAGCGATAAAATAGTATTAACAGTTGATACCGGACGTCCATTTTAGAAAAAAAATAATAAATATATAAAAAAAAGGAGAAAACTATGAAGAAAAAAAAGATATTACTAATTGTTCTATCGTCAATTGTTGCTCTTGCACTAGTATTATTCGTAGTATACAAGGTTGTAAAACCAGGTGCGAATGATCCTTCAACATCAGATAGTTCGACATCGGATAGTTCAACGCCCGATAGCTCGACTCCTGATAGTTCAACACCTGATAGTTCAACACCGGATGAAGAAGCTGAACTTACTCACATTACTTATCTTTCAGGTTTAGATGCTGATGCTTACGTAAAAGGTGAAGACCTTGACTTGAGTACTTTAAAAATTACTGCCCACTATGCAGATGAAAGTTCTAACGAAGTTTTATACAACGTTACTGATTTTGTAGTTACTTACAATAGCAACGTTGAAGGGTATTCTGCTGAAGCTGATGTTACCATAGAATATAAAGGTAAAACATGCACCAAAACTCTTTTATTTGGTAGTAAATATAGAATAAATGAAGTTGGTTTAATTGCTTCTTATGCTAACTATTTAACGGTAGTTAGAGCAGAGACTCCAATATTTACCAGAGTTAACGAAGGCTATAAAGTTGGTGATGACAATGCTTTCTCTGTTCGTCCTACAGTTGTAGGTATTAATAACTTTGATGAACAAGAAAATGATGATATTCAAGATATCACTTTCGTTGTAGTCGTTGAAAAATGGGTTAATAACACATACGTTGTAATGGAAAATCCATCTACCGACGTTGTTATCGATCAAGACCTTGCTACAGTTGACTTTGAAGAAAGTGCTATCGGTAATAAATATAGAGTTTCAGTTTATCCTGATATGTTATATCAAGGACAAATTGAAGAAAACGGCTTAGAAACTTATACTGCAACTATTGAATTAGAAGTTGTTAACGGTTATAACGTTTATGATCTTTTAGGTTTATCGTTAATTGATAACACTATAAATAATGACAATTCAAAGGGCGACGATTGGAAAGCTATGCGTCATGCCGCTGGTTTAACGGTTGATTCAAACACTATTTCTGGTATTGTTTTACACGCAAATATAGCAGTTACTCCAGAGGGTATTCCTTCATCTTTCTTATTTAACGATGGTGATAGCGATTTGAATCCAAGCGATGCAGACTATGCAAGAGCAAAAGGTTCACTTCGTGACTACGCTTATATTTTACGCCGTAACCTTCAACCAAACCAACATTTCGACGTTCACGGTAACTACTTCAACGTAAACGCTTCAGCTCTTCCTTTAGTTGTTCGTCCTAACAACGAAGCAGTTAGCGAAGGTGCTACGGTTATTCCACACTCTTCATTATTATGGATTGGTTGTAACGATACGCAAGAAGTTTGCAACGCTACTGAAGTAACTATTAATAACTTAAACTGTCTTGGTAACTTACAATTAGAAGAAACTAACACAACTGGTGGTATCATTTTCTTCAAGAGCGCTCAACAAAAGGTATTACTTAACAACTTGGTTGCTCGTCAATGGTATATAACTGCTTTCCCACAACTTCAAGATAGCGCAGAATACGCAATGACTATTAAAGATAACCAATATTACGATAACTATAATAGTTTCGTATATAACTGGGGTTCATATATTAATATTGAAAACAGCGTTATGAAAACTTGTGGTGGTCCTGTTATTATTGCCGATAATAGCAACCATAAAGAAGGTCAAACAACCACGTTACATCCAAACGGTTGGATTCCTACTATTAACGTTGATGACGCAAGCGTTTTAGAATCTTGGGTAACCGGTGGCGAAAGCTGGTTCGTTCAAATGAATGCAAACAGTTTAGCTGCAGCTATTCAACAACTTGACGGTTTGTTTAACTATCACGGTCAAAGAACGTTTATTAACGGTGGCAAGATGAACCTAATTATGGTTATGAAATCTGGCAGTACTGAAAGTGTAAACTTCTTGAAAATTTTAGGCTCTTGCAATATCGGTGAAAACGGTGAACAGTTAGCGTTTAGCATGTCTAACCCATTAGTTCAAGCGTTTAATGGTGCAAGCGTATTATTCCAAGGCGCAAACCCAGCTCAACTTGCAGCAATAAATGTAAACGGCACAACTCAATATTTAACAGATGCACAAGGACTTGCATATTATACTGCAACTCAAGGCGCTGCTGGCGATATCTCTCCTATCGGTCCTACACACGGTGTATTTACAGGTAACTATTTGGGTGTTTACCTAGGCGCAGCGTTTGCAGGCGGAGCTCCAGAAGGTTATATGGGCGTAGTATTTGGTGGATACAGACCTTTAGGTTAATAATTAACCTTTAAAAAACAATAAATTAAAGCAAAAGCCTATGGCGTTTTAAGCCATAGGCTTTTTAGTTGGTTAAGGTCCTTTTGCCTTCTCCGGTGGGAGAAGGTGGCGCGCACTTTTGCGCGACGGATGAAGTGTTTTAGATTCTTTGATTACGCTATCGCTTCACTCAGAATGACAGTTCCATGTCTTCTCGCGTGTTTAATTGTCGCCTTGAGCGATAGTCGAAAGGTCTCACGCTGTTCAAATCAATTTTTAAAGGGGGAGTATAATTTTTAACTAAGTTGCCAAAAATAATAGCAGTGCATTTTTTATGGAGGTAAATTATGAAAACTGCAAGCATTATTGCATACGTATTAGTAATCGTAGGCGCGATAGTTTGGCTATTAGTTGGCCTTTTTGATTTTAACTTAGTAAATGCTATTTTTGGTACTACATCGGTTGTATCAAGAGTTATTTATTCATTAGTTGGAATCTCAGGTTTATACCTAATCTTTTTTGCGCTTGCATATCGTCCATTTAGAGAAGTGGGCTAAAAAAACACAATTTAAACAAGCAAAACGCCTTGCAAAAGTATTTGCAGGCGTTTTGCTTTTTTTATTTATTAAAAGGTTTACATTTTTTTATAAAATTGTTATAATACTGTGTAGTTATCGCTTTTAAAAAGCAGGTTATACGCGCCTATAGCTCAACTGGATAGAGTATCAGATTCCGATTCTGAAGGTTTTGCGTTCAAGTCGCAATAGGCGCGCCATTGGCTCTTCAAAAAAAATAATTGGAATAAAAGCGCTTATATGCTTCGCAAATAGAGCTAAAACTTTGCGTTTTAACGGCGGTTACGTACGGCAAGTACGCGCCCTTGTAAAATACGCAGTTTTATTCTCTTGCTCGCATCTAAACGCTTTACGTAAAAGCTTATTCACAATTATTTTTTTATCATCGCCTTAGTTAATAAAAAAAAGCGCAAACGCCTTGTCTTGTTTGTATTTAAAACTTATTTTTATCAAGCTTTAGCAAATTCTCGCTAAGCTTTTAAATTTAAAATAGCGTTGTTGCGCAGCATTATTTTTTTGCTTGCATACAGATGCCGAATTTGTTTGTGGCGAAACTGATAATTGGTCGATACACTACCTTCCAAATGGAAATTGGACTTTTATTAAGTTTGAAGATAGCGCTGAAATCGATTGGTCTAACGTTAGAGTTTTCTCTTTTGGGGTATATAATCCAAGTGATAACTACGACGTTAACTTTAGCGTTTCGTTAAGCAAAAATATGAATTTTGATTTCGAAGCTAGCTCCATAGCTCTTGGAAAGGCAACAGAAAAGGCTGAATATGGCTGGACTAAAATTGAAACTGCAGGGAATATTATTCGTAGTGCCGTTACTGATGGATATATTTATCTTTCAATTGGGTTAAATTATACCGTAAACGGTGAAACAGCAAGTAGTGAACAATGGAAAAATACTAATTTTTATATTGATCATTTTGAAGTTACAAGAAACTAATTTTTATAGCGCGATTACCAAAATTTTGGCAATTCGCGCAAAATAATAAATTTTTTAAAAGATTATTTATATGTTTTTACGAGGTTTTTATGGAAGGTAAATGGATTTGCTATCCTGGCGATTATGAAATTATGCTTGCCGAAAAGGTTCATGCAAGAAGATACCAACGTGATTTTCCTATTGCGCCATTTTGGCGCGTTGATAGTCCTTGGCATCACGTTCGCTTTTTTAAAGTTTTTAAAATTGATAAGCCTACTCGTTTACATTTTAGTTGGGAGGGTAGAATAAGCGTATTTTTCCGTCGCCCAGTACTTCATCTCGACGACGTTTATTCTTATGAGTTTAACGGCATAATCGATTTGCCTGCAGGTGAACATTATATGGATATTTGGGTGTATAACCCAAACGGTCTTCCTTGTTTAAAAATTGATAGCGATAGTATAGTTACCGATGGATCTTTTGAAGTTGCTTACAATCAAATCGATTTAGTTCCTGCATACGAAGTAAACTGCGGTAACCTTACTCCAAACACCTTTGCTTTACCTACGCGAGAAATTAAGTGGGTTAAAGAATTTGAGCTAAACGGCGATAAAATTTACGATTTTGGAAAGCTTATTTTTGCATACGCATCGGTTAAGGGTAGCGGAAAATACCGTTTATATTTTGGCGAAACCTTAAACGAAACTACTAATAATACAAGCCAAGTAAAATTACTTGCCGAAAAGGCGTATTTTGGGCTTAATGAAGAACAAACTCGCGAAACTTTTTGCGAACAAATTGAATTTTTCGATATAAACGACGATTTATATCATAAATCAAAAACAACTAAGGCTTTTAGATATCTTCGAGTAGTTGGTGGCGCTCACGAACTTAAAATTGAAGAAGAATACGATGATAAGCCTATAGTAGTTGAATATAAATGTGAAAACAAACGGTTACAAAAGATTTTTGAAACCGCATTATATACCTTCTCTTTATGTACGCGCGAATTTTATCTCGACGGCATAAAACGCGACCGTTGGCTTTGGGGTGGCGACGCTTATGAAGCTGAAAAGGCTGAATATTATTATCAGCACGATACCGATCGCATTAAACAAAACATTATAGCGCTATTTGGTAAAAGTCCGGTAGTGCGTTATATAAACCATATTTTAGATTATACGCTTTATACATTGATTTCCGTGTGGGAATATTACGAACATACGGGTGATAAAAAGTTTTTATCATTTATCGAACCTATTTTTAGCGAACACCTTAATTTTTGTTTGGGCAGAGTTAGTAAAGACGGATTTATTTGTTCTATACCGCGAAACGGTGAGCACGTTGATTGGATATTTGTTGATTGGGGACAACTTCCCGATAAAAAGGGCGAGGTTTCGTTTGAACAAATTCTATTTTGGAAGGCTATTACCTGTTCGGCTAAAATATACGAAATTTTAGGTAAGGATAATACTAAACTTTTAGAAAAAGCCGAAGAATTAAAGACTAAAACTAACGAAATTTTCTTTGATAAACAAAAGGGCGTTTTCGTTTTTGCAAGAAACAACGGCGTGTTAGATACTACCGTTACTTGTCACGCTAATATCTTTGCTATTTTATACGGTTTTGCAAGCGAAGAACAAAAAAATAGCATTTTAAGCGCAATTCAAAAGGGCGAAATGCAACTTTCAATTACACCTTTTATGATTGAATTCGTGCTTGCAAGCTTGTTTGAGGGTGGCCAGTGGCAAAATGGCGCAAAAATGCTTGAAGATTTTTGGGGTGGTATGGTTGATACCGGCACTTCAACTTTTTGGGAAACTTATCAAGAGGGCGAGCAAGAAGAAAGCGCTACCGCAATGTACGGCAGACCTTTTGGCAGAAGCCATTGCCATATTTGGGGAGCAGGACCTTTATATCTTATTCCACACTATTATTACGGCTTGCGTGATGATTTGGAATTTGGTAAAAAATTTGTACTTGAGCCTAATTTGAATTTAATTAAAAACAGTTATATTAAACTACCTTTGGCTAAGGGAACTATTACCGTTGAGTGCTCAAGCACTAATCTTTTAATATTTGCTAATGAGGTTGATGGCGAGTTAGTATTAAACGGGAAACATTACACTATTAAAAAAGGGGAAAAATTAAATGTCGAAATCTAAACATTTTGCGCACTTGCTTATTTACAATTATTTTTTTATCATTGCCTTAGTTAATAAAAAAAGCGCAAACGCCTGCTCTTGCTTGCATCTAACGCTTATTTTTAATCAAGCTTTCGAAAATTCTCGCTAAGCGTTTCTTGTCATGCTGAGCGTTAGTCGAAGCATCTCAATGCCTTATTTAGTAGAAAAATATGACATAATATTAGGATTGATGGATGAAGTGTTAATAATTTTTTGATTTTGCCATCGTTTTACTAAAAATAACAATTTTATTTATAGATAAAGTGGTGCGATTTTATTAAAATTTTAATAGGGAATATTATGAAATACACAAAAAAAATTAATAAACATTACGAATATTTATCGCAAGAAGGGTATTTAAACGGCATAACGAACCCTGTCGAATTTTTAAAATGCGCCTCTGCTTATTTAGAGGGTTGTTGTTGCCACTTTTTTGCATGCAATAAAAACGTTGATAGCCTTGAAAATGTTGTTGATAGATTAAACGAGCTTGCTTTTAGTAATAAAATTTATGGTGATTTAAGTGAACTTGTAAATGTTTATTCAAGCCTTTTAACCGCGCTTTGTGCTTATAAACTAACACACAAAACCGCTATTGCCGATGCTCTTATTTCAAAGTGCGCTAACTATCTTTTATCGTGTGGGTTTGATTTGTGTGAAGAAAAAGTTGTGGATAATAATGGCTTTTTTAAAACACTTTCTATGGCAAACGCAATTTGTGAATATTACGCGTTAACAAAAAACGTTAACGCAGAAGCTTTGCTTGATAGAATTTGTTTAACGGTTAAAAATTTTAATTTAAACGATATAAACGATAATTGCTTCGATTATTTAACGCTATGTTTAGGGCTTGTTCGTTATGCTAAGTTTTGCAATAAAATGCAAGTTAACGAGCTTATAGAGGGGCTTTTTGATAATTTTTTAGCAAGCGCACAAAGTTTAAACTATGCCTCTAGCAAAACTTTTAAAGATAAAATCGAAACGGATAGTAAAGCAACTGCGCGTTCGCTAGAAGTTGCACTTGGGCTTTTAGATAATACTAAAGACGATAGATATTTAACCATTGCGCGTCGTATTTGGTTTAACGGAATGCAATTTTGCCAGCGTGACGTGGGGCAGGTCGGTAGCGATACTTTTACAAATGAAAATACGCGTTTAAAGGTAAAGCAATATCAAATTAAGCAAGTTACAACTCCACTTTACGCAGGCGGATTAAAATGTTATAGTTTAAATAAAAACTTGTTTGAAGAAAACGGAAACATTGTAAAAGATAGGCGCGGTAGAATATTTTTGGGAGATAAAATGTTCTCAAAAGACGTTAGCGGATTTTTTGGTAAAGACCTTATCGAAATACCAACACTTACCGCTTTTGATAAAGAAACTAATTTACAACTCGACCTTCAAATTTTATTTTAGTCCTTGTATAACACGATTAACGCACGTTTGTTAGTATGATAAATAAAAAAATTAAGGGCAAACACCTTGCTTTTTGCGCACTTAGTTGCGCGCTTATTGCGGTGGGCTCGAAAATACAAATTCCTATATTTATAACGCCTTTAACTTTGCAAATGCCGGCTATGCTACTTTGTATATTAATATTACCTAGGTTTTTAAGCACGCTAACCATTGCCGTTTATATTTTTGCAGGGCTTTTAGGGTTGCCTGTTTTTGCAAGTGGCGGTGGCTTTAGTTACGCGCTAAATCCGTCGTTTGGATATTTGATAGGCTTTTTATTAGCTTCGGTTATAATAAGTTTTTTAAAAAGCAAAAAGAAAACAAACGGCTTATTCTTAATGGGCGTTATAACTATACTCGTAGTGCATATATTTGGCTTTTTATACGCCTATTTTATTTCAAATTTGTATTTATCAAATAACTTAACCTTTTTAAATGCCTTACTTTACGGAAGTTTAGTTTTTTTACCAACCGATTTAATTTGGTGTTTTTTATGTCCCCAAATAGCAAAACGCGTTTTAAAAGCAGTTAGTATTTAAAAATTTTAATGACTTTTTTGAATAGTTATAAAAAAATAATTAGTAAAATATTAGTAAAAAAGCACGCTACTTTTCGCATTTAAGCGAGATATAGCGTGCTATATTTTTTTATTTAGCTTATTTTTAGTAGATTATTTATTGTTTCATGTTTTCAATCATTAAATAGTCAAAATCAACGCTTTCAACAAAGTCGCCAGGTAAAAAGCGCACGTAGTTAAACTTAGCAAAATTAAAAAGATGCGTTTTTAAAATTATGGGTGTGGGTAAATCCATAGCAAAACAAATTTCTCGAACGTAATCAAAGAAATCACTCCATTGCATATCAACGTCACGCGAAAAGTCGTATTTTGCAATAGTTTGATTGTTTTTAACAACTTTTACCCAAAACTTAACCATTGTTTACCTGCCTAAATATTTACTGCTGTTATTATAACAAAATTATTAAAAAATAACAACTTAAAGACTAATAAAAAATATAAAATACTTAATTTTCGTTGTAAACAATAATTCAAGGAATAAAAGTTAGTTTTGGTAGATAATTTGCTCGCCGGTTTCAGCGCTTTGTAATATACACCAAAAGCCCTTTTCATCTATTTCGCAAATACTTTCAGGAATAAAGGCAGAATAACGCTCGAAGCCTTGCGGTTTTTGATTTTTGTATCCGGGTACGCCGTAAACTATGTAACTGGGTATGTTGTTTTCATAAACAACGCCAACAACGTAAAATTTATCGGTTGAGTAGGGAATTTTTACCCATTTTCCCTTGTTTATCAGCTCGTTTAGTGGGGTAAATGGCGGATATTTTTCAAAAAGTTGTTCAATTCTCTCTTTTACTGATTGGTAAAAGGTTGGCAAGTGGTCGCATTCGTTGGGGTTTTGCTCGCTTGACTTTTTTGCATCATTAAATTGACCTTCGCTCGATTGGTCGCAAGGCGAATTTTCATATCCTGATGAACTATCTGAAATTTCTTCTTTTTTTGGTTCTTGCTTATCACAGCTGTTAAGCAGGTCAGTTTGGTTATGTAAGTTTTCATCGTTTTCCTTTTTATAAAGTTCGAAATAGTTTTCTTGGGCAATAGCTTCATCGTTATATTCTATTGCTTTTTTATTTTCAAGACTATAATTTTTTTCTTGTTCACTTAAAGAACCTTCTTTTTGCTCTTCTATCTTTTGCTTTGTTCTGTTAATATCGGTAGTTGAAAGCACATATTCTCTTTTTTCAATTGATTGGTCGTGGAGCTGGTGGTTATCGGCGACTGATTTTGATAAATCCTCGCTATGCGATTTCGGCGCAGTATCATTGCTTTTTGTTTTTTTAATGCTCTTCTCATATAATTTTAAAATTTCGGTTAGATTAATTTTATTGCCTTGGTATTCTCCAAATAGAAGGGGACTAAAAATGTGCTCGTTAGTGCTTAAAATAAGCATTGCCGTTATTTTACTATCAATATTTTCGGGTAAGCGTATCGTTTGCTCTTTTTTTGCCCCATTTAAATCAAGCAAGATAAGGCTTTTATCTTCACACGCTATAGCCAAACGGTAGCTAATTGAGTTTGTTAAATTAGTCGTGCTAAGGATTAATTCACGTCTTTTTGGCGTGGGTTTAATTATTGCGTAACTTGCAAGGCTATTATTGCTATTTTTTACAGGGCGCAAAATTAGCGTTTTTAAGTTAATATTATTCATATAGCAGGTATTCTCATTTAATTATACTATATTTAACAAAAGTGAATTTTATGTTAATATTGTGTTTTTAGGCGAATTTTGAAAAAACGTATAATTTTATTAAAAGGAGTTTTTAAAGTTTTTTTGCTATTATGATAAAGTACCTATTTTTGTCGTTACCTTGAGCATCTACTTTTGTAATATTGTGCGAAGTCGAAATATCTTCTTGCCTTCTCCAGCGGGAGAAGGTGGCGCGCCCTAAGGCGTGACGGATGAGGTGTTAATAGATTCTTCGGTTATGCTAACGCTTCACTAAAAATGACAATAATAGTGGTAACGATAGAAAAAGTAATAAAACAAAAAAGTAGCGATAATCAACTTATACCGCCACTTTTTTTGTTTAAAGACTATTAAGTTTTAAGAAAAAAAGTAGAATATATTACTTAAAGCAACCAATTTTTAATTTTATGTTTTTAATTATTTATTGTGCTTAGTAACTTAGCCTACTATCAAAGATCATCTACGTCTTGGTCGGGTAGTTCATACATACCCGGCATATAGATTCCCGTCCAACTGCCTAAAGCGTCGAAAGGTGATGGCATTACCGGTAATACCGGTATTTTTTTCTTTTTTCGTTTTGCCATATTAAACCTTATTTGCAATCTTTAGTTGATTGCTTTGAATTTGTTTTAGACTTTTGTGTTGAATTGCTTCTTTGTTTTGTAGTTTCCTTTTGATTTCCCATTCTTTAATACCCCCTTTTAAAACGCAACCGCAATTAAACCTATTTAATAAATTTTAATACTATCTTTCGTTATGGCTATTTGCGCTTGCTTTAGTATTATGGGCGGTTTAAAAAGTATTATACGTAGTTTTTACCGTTATTTTACTTAATATTAACTATTAATTTACTTTTATCTGCTATAATGAGATTATAAAAGTGAGGTTACAATGATTTTAAATTATACTAACAACAAAAATGAATACGTTGCAAACTATATTGCCGAAGTTTCGGGCGATCAAATTTTACATCTTTCAAATTTAATTGAAACTAAAGAAATACAAACTATATTTTCTGAAACCCCCTATATTTTAGTTGCCGATTATAAAATGATTTCTAAATTTAAAGCTTTATACAAAATGGGGCTTACTCGGTTTGAAGGGAGCAAAATATTTTATTTCGTTTGCGTAATAAATGATGCCGATAAAAATTTTTATAACGCTCATGCTTTTGCAAAAGATATTTGTGCCGTTAAAAATATGGTTTTATTTGGGTGTGATACTTTTGAATTGCTAAAAAATGAAGCCCCCAACGAATATCAAATTTGCATGGCAAAGCAACTTGGCGGATATTTTCGCGATAGCGTTCCTTTTGATAATTGTGCAAACTTTAATTATCCGTTGCGCTGTATGAAGTAATTTGAATATAGAAAAAAGACGGGAGACCGTCTTTTTTTTGTTTCGTTATCTTGATTTTGTTGCGTTTATACCCTTTTCGTTACCAATCCAAACGATTTTTCCTCTTCTACCAAAGGTATATTGGTCAAATTCTTCTTCGATTTCAAGTTTTAACTCTTTAATTTCATCTTCAATTTCGTCAATTTCAGAACTTGAAAGTTTATTTTTATAAACTTTTAAATATTCTTCAAGAAATTTAATTTCTAACTCGCAATATTCTTTTTCTTGCTCAAATTCAAACTTTATAACTTCAAGAGATAACTTAGCAATTTTTTCATTTTCATAAAGATAAATTTCAATTTCACCACCCGTTTTTGGATTGGTTGCTACTAGATTTTCTTTTATCCCATTATTCGAATAATAGTCATCGATAACGTGGTATGAAACGTAATAATCTCGGTCTTCAAGGTTTTCTTTTGCAAGTTCTAAGTCAAATTCTGGCTTATTTGCAAAAAGACTTTTTACAGCTGAGCATCCGCTAAACGCAAAAATGCAAGTAAACAGCATAACGAAAGAGCATAAAAGTGTTAATAGTTTTTTCATAAAAATTCCTCCAAAAGTATAAATATCCCAAAACGGGATATTTTTATTATACCAAGTTGGTATAATTGTGTCAATAAAAATAATGATGATTTTAAAAATTATTATTTATTAGTGGGAAGAATCTATGAAATTTAGGCTAAAAGAGTTAAGAAAAAAGAAAAAAATCTCACAACTTAAAATGGCAATTGATTTAAATATGAATCAAAACAGTATAAGTAGATATGAAAATTTAGAACGACAAGCCGATTATGAAACCTTGGTGCGTTTTGCAGATTATTTTGGGGTTTCACTTGACTATTTGCTGGGTAGAACTGATAAATAGTAAAAATGAGTAACCAAATTTTACAATTATGCGTATAATGGCAAGGGAAAAAAATATAATGGAATTTTCGCTTGCATTACCTTATCCCGAACTTTCGGGGAAAATCACTAACGATGAACTTATTCAGTTATACGATTTGTACGCTGGCAGATTTTCAGAATTAACAGCTGTTACTACGTATAGCTATCAATCGGTAATAGTAAACGATTGTAAGATAGCATCTGTTTTTAAGAGAATAGCTATGACTGAAATGGTGCACCTTAATAAACTTGCAAAGGCTATTTTCTTTTTTGGCGGAGCGCCCGTTTATGCTGGAAAGTATAATTATTTTTCGGGTAGTTATACCGACTATGAAAGCGATTTAAAGCAAATGATATTAAACGACGTACAAACCGAAAGACAATCAATTTACGAATATAAGCAACTAATAACGCGTACGCAAAACCAAAGTTTATGCGAGCTTTTATCTAGAATTGCAATGGATGAGGAACTGCATTTAAACTTATTAGAGTGTTTATATAACGAACTTAATAATTGTGAATAAAAAATAAAAGTGGCGATAATCAACTTATATCGCCACTTTTTATGTGCTTTTATTTTATAGGTAATTATTTTATTAATGCCTATGCGAAAGTTAAAACATCTTGCTGGAGAAATGGAAGAAGGTGTCGCGCCCTAAGGCGTGACGGATAAGGCGTTTTAGATCCTTCGACTGCGCTATCGCTTCTCTCAGTATGACCAGTAATAGTCCCACGCTTGTCAACCATCTCCTTAGATTCTTCAACGTTGCTCAGGGTAACAACTAAGAATGAAAGGGAACAACAAGTAATAAAATTTGAAATATTATGAAACTAAAAACCAATAATACCTAAATGCTCTAAAAGAATTTTTAAGCTGATAAGTATTAAAATTATACCGCCTGCAATTTCGGCTTTGCTTTTAAGAGCCGAGCCGAATTTATAACCAATGAACGTACCGCCGATGCAAAGTGTAAAGGTGGTAAAACCTATTATACTAACGGCTGATAAAATATTTACGTTGGGTAAAAGCCCAAAAGTTATTCCAACGGCAAGCGCATCTATACTGGTTGCAATAGCCATTACAGCAAGTTCGCCAATCTTAAAACTATTTTCGCAGTAATCACATTCTTCGCTTTTATCTTTTTTAAGCGCTTCAACAATCATTTTTCCGCCTATAAAGGCAAGTAAGCAAAACGCAATCCAATGGTCGACGCTGGTTATGTACGATTCAAATTGTTTGCCCAAAAACCAACCGATAAGAGGCATAAGTCCTTGTGCTCCACCAAAGAAAAGACCAACTAAAAGCGCTTGTTTAATATTGAATGGGCGCATTTTTAGTCCTTTACAAATTGCTACTGCAAAGGCATCCATTGAAAGGGCAATACCCATAATAAGAAGTTCAGTAAAACTCATAAATCATATCCTTAAATTATAATAAAATCGGGATAGTTCGAAAATTAGGCTGGTTCGCTATTTAGAGTAGCGCCGTCACCCGAAACTATATTATTAATCCAAATACCCTTTTTTAGAAGTATTAAGCCCCAAACGACCTTAATTATATCTGCTGAAAATACGCATAAATATATAAGCGGAGCACTTAAGTTTGTAAAAGTAGCTAAAATAAATGCGAGCGGAAGAGATACGAAGGTTGAAAACCCACTATCAAAAATAAAGGTTAGCATAGTTTTTCCGCCCGAACGCAAAGTGAAGTACGTTCCGTGTAATAAGGAGTGTATTGGCATAAAGGCAGAAACGATTAATAAAAATGTTACGGCAAGCGATTTAACCTCGTTTTCAACCTTGTAAAGATGAACGAGTACTGGCGAAAGAACAGCTAAAAGTCCACCTAAAACAAAACAACAAGCGAAAGACAGAGCCAAAATTTTATTATCGGCATCCTTTGCTTCTTCAAGTTTGCCTGCCCCCAGTAAGTTTCCAACGATTATTGCTATTGAGTTGCCAAGAGATAAAAATACTATACTAAACAAATTGTTAAATGTATTGGTTATGTTCATTGCCGCTATAACCGATAATCCGCGAAGAGAATAGCAGTAAAGAAGCGCTGTTTGAACTATTGACCAAAGAGATTCGTTTGCTAAAAGGTTTATACCCTTTGAAAGTAGTTTTTTAAGTATATTAAATGGTATTTTAAAGCTTTCAAATACGCGCTTAAAGAATGGATATTTTTCGGTGTGCGTATGTGTATAAATAATAATGTAAGTGCATTCGATAATTCTTGCAATCAAAGTTGCTACTGCCGCACCCGTCACGCCTAAAGCAGGTAAGCCTAGTTTGCCAAAAATTAAAATATAGTTGAGCAATGCGTTCGCAAAAACAGAAATTAAACTAGCAACCATAGGTTTCATCGTTTCGCCCGTTTCGCGCAAAGTACCCGAGTAAATTTGAGTTATGGTGTTTGGAATTTGTGCGAATATTACCACGGCAAAGTATTCTTTTGCATATTTAAATGCAAGTTCTAAGTCGCCTGTATCGCTACCTTCGTTTAAAAACAAGCGAATTAATGGCTCGTGGAAAAATAAAAATATTAGCCCGGCTATAAGTGCTATTACGATACACATATACCATTTAAAACGAATAGTATGTTTAATACCTTCTTTATTGCCGTTACCGTAATATTGTGCCGTAAAAATACCTGCCCCTGCCGTTCCGCCAAACACACACAAAATATAAACGAAAATAAGTTGGTTAACTATTGCAACGCCACTCATTTGTTCCGTGCCAAGCGAGCCGACCATAACGTTATCGAGCAAGTTAACAAAGTTATTTAGCCCGTTTTGCAGTATTATGGGCAAAACGATTACTAAAACGTATTTGTAAAATGCCTTGTTGCCTATAAATCTTTTCAAATTCATATATCACCTTAAAATTACCAAACAATTTTACCACAACAACGCTTTTTAATCAACCGTTTACTATGAACAAATTGGCTTAAAATAAAATTATTTGCGCTCTTTTTGTAAAAAAACAGTTAATTATATTAACTGATTTGTAAAAGCGCAAAATAAAACGGGAAACGGTGAAGGTCCGTTTCCCGCCGTAAACGCTTTTTGCGGCGCTTACATAAAAAGAAGGAGATGGGTTGGCTAATTTTTGCGCGCATTTTGATTTGCGCACTTTGCCTTTAAAGAACGATTTAAATAACTCTTCCGTTCTTTGTAATGATAGTTTAACACGGCAAAAGTTAAATCGCGGTTAATTATGGGTAACAATTTGGTAAAATCATTTAAAAATACTCTTTTTAACTTGAAAAAATAAGCCTATTGTGATACAATAAATTAGCACTTAAAATACACTTTACCTACTGCGCAATACTTTGTTCTTTTTAATTTACCCACATTCCTGTGACCAACAAGGTCACTCCCTGCGGTTAAATTCAAAACGCCGCGTCTTGCTTGCATCTAAAGCGTATTTTAGGTTTTAGTTTAGGTATATTTTTTTTATTAAAAAATCAACAAATTGTTGTTACATCGCCTTTTATAAAAAACACTTTAAACGGAGCGCTATTAATTATATGATTGCAATCGTAGCTGAAAAACCGAGTTTGGCGCGCAACATCGTTGCTGGAATCGGTAATATGAATAAGAAAAACGGATATTTTGAAAATGCCGATTATATAGTTACTTGGGCGTTTGGGCACTTGTTTTCACTTTGCGATATTGAAGATTATGGCGAAAATAAAACAAATAAAAAATGGACGCTTGATAATTTGCCTTGTTTTCCTAATAAATTTAGCTTTAAGTTAAAAACCGATAGTAACGGCAAGGTTGATAGCGGTGTAAAAAAACAGTTTGATATCATTAAAGCCCTTTTAAACCGTGATGATGTTGATACCATTGTTAACGCAGGCGACTCGGACCGAGAAGGTGAAATCATTATTCGCTTATGCGTTCAAAACGCGCTTAAAAGTCAAAAGCAAATAAAACGCCTTTGGCTTCCCGATCAAACGCCTAAAACGGTTGCGAAAGCATTAAAAGAGATGAAAGAGCAAAGTTATTACGATAATCTTGCAAACGAAGGGCTTTCGCGCACCTATATCGACTGGCTTTACGGCGTTAATTTAACGCGATATGCAACAATAAAATCGGGCTCGCTTCTTCGAGTGGGTAGGGTAATAGTTCCTATCGTTAAGGCTATTTACGACAGAGATTTGGAAATAGAACGCTTTAAACCCGAAGTTTATTACGCTTTGGTTTCAAAGGCGGTTACTAACGGCGAAGAAATTGAACTTGTTTCAAAGTATAAGTTTCCAAAAGCCGAAAAATACAAGGCGGATATTTGTTGTGAGCGAATGAATAAGTTGCCCGCAATCGTTACCGATAAAAAGTCGAAAAATGAAGTGTTAAATCCAGGTAAGTTGTATTCGCTTACCAAACTTCAAAACTTTTTGGGTAAAAAATACAAAATGCCTATGGAAAAAAGTTTGGCAATAGCCCAAAAACTTTACGAAAACGGCTATATCAGTTATCCAAGAACTAACTCGGAATATCTTGCAAACAACGAAAAGGGTAAAATAAGGGAGATTTTGTCAAACGTTAAAAACCTTGGCTATCCCGTTGTTTTTAAGGATAAAAAGAATATTTTTGACGACGCTAAAATTGAATCACACTCTGGGTTAACGCCTACCTATAAAATTCCCGAAAAGGGTGTTTTAACGGGCGACGAACACACCGTTTATTCGGCAATAATGCGCCGTTTCGTGGCTGTTTTTTGCGAGCAAGATTGTATTATCGAGCGCTCGGAAATAAATATTTCACTTGGCGGAAAAGAAGATTATCTTTTAAAGGGCTCTAGTGTTTTACAAGCTGGGTGGACGAAGTTTGACGGCATGGAAAAGAAGGATAAACTTTTGCCAAATCTTCAAATAGGCGACCAAATAAACGTTAATTTTAAGCCCGAAGAAAAGCAAACTCAACCGCCGAAGCATTACAGTATTGAAACGCTTAACAATTATCTTAAAAATCCATTTAAAGATGATAAAGTAAAGAACGATGAAAACGACGAAGAAGAATATAAGGCTATTTTTAAGGGATTAGAACTTGGAACAGAGGCTACGAGAACGGGAATAATAGATAATGCTAAAAAAAGCGGATATATTTCACTTAAAAAGGACGTTTATCATATTGAAAAGGGCGGTAGATTTTTAATTGAACAGCTTGAAGATATGAACATTTCGATGGATAAATATAAAACCAGCCAGTTAGGTCAAGCACTTAAAAAGGTTTATCGCGGTGAAATGACTATTGATGAAAGCGTTCAAATGGCAAAGCAAGAAATCGCGTCTGTTTTTAGTAGCGATAAAAATTTGGGTACGGGCTTTTACGGGGACGAGATAGGCGTTTGTCCACTTTGCGGTGGTATGGTTATTCGTGATAGGTTTAGTTATTCGTGTAAAAATACCGCCGAAAAATGTACCTTTAAAATGAATTTTAAAATACTTGGAGCAACCCTTTCAAAGAATCAAGCAATTAAGGTTTTAAAAGAGGGTAGTAGTGATTTAATTACTTTTGAATCAAAAAACGGCAAACCGTTTAGCAGTAAATTAAAACTTGACAAGGGCAAGTTAGTTTTTGATTTTGAACAAAAAAAGTAGCCTATAAGTTTATTAACGGCACTTTTTTAATAAAATAAATTTTTTTGCGCATCCGTTTGGGTGCGCTTTTTTGTTTGTGTGATATTTTTTTATGAGTAATCATTTTGTCTTGAGTGTGTATTGTTAGTAATGCCCACGCGTAGTTGAAACATCTTGCTTGAACTATAGAAATAATTGGATTCTTCGGCTGGCTTAAAATGACAAAAGAAAGACTTTTGATGAGAATAAACAACGGTTTATAATGACAAAAATAAACTAAAAAAATGACAACTAAATGAGTTTTAAATGATAAAAAACTCAACATTATTTATAATTTAAGGCATAAAGTAAAGGAGCTAGCATATAAATAAATTATCGAAATAACGGCTAAGGAACGCCGTGGAGGTTGTATGCAAAAATACGATATTTATAAAGACGTTGAAAAAAGAACGAACGGCGAACTTTATATCGGGGTGGTTGGCCCAGTTCGCACGGGTAAATCAACCTTTTTAACAAATTTTATGCAAACGGTTGTTATACCGGGTATATCTTCAAAAACAAAAAAACAAGAAACGCTTGATAGTTTACCGCAATCTGGCGCAGGTAAAACTATAACTACCACAGAGCCTAAGTTTTTACCATCAGACGCTACTATGATTAAGTTAAGCGGAAAAATTAAAGCAAAAATAAGGCTAATCGATTGCGTTGGTTATATGGTAAACGGCGCGATTGGTGCTGAAGAAGAAGGCAAGCCAAGAATGGTTCAAACACCTTGGCAAAAAAGCCCTATAACCTTTGAAAAGGCGGGCGAGATAGGTACGCAAAAGGTTATCAAGGAACATTCAAACGTTGGTATAGTGGTTACTACCGACGGCTCGTTTACTTCTATTCCGCGAGAAGCGTACGAAAAGGCTGAAGAACGT
Source organism: Christensenellaceae bacterium (assembly GCA_045589175.1). Lineage (GTDB taxonomy): Bacteria > Bacillota > Clostridia > Christensenellales > Borkfalkiaceae > HGM11416. The sequence continues at coordinate 9,166 of JAZNFS010000033.1, read as the reverse complement.
ACTGTAAAAGAACTTAAAGAAATTGGTAAACCTTTTATTATAATATTAAACGTTGCCGACGTAAATTCTATCGAAGTTGAAAGTTTAAAAGATAAACTTGCTAAAAAATACGGCGCAACCGTTTTAGTTAAAAATCTTTTAAATTTAACCGAAGCCGACGTTGAAGATATTATCGAAGGGCTTTTATACGAGTTTCCCGTTCGCTCGCTTGCAGTTGATATTCCCGATTGGATGCGAATTGAAAGTGCCGATAACCACCTTATAGCCCCACTTTTAGGCTGTGTTAGAGATAATGCGCCTAAAATTAAAAAGATGAGTGACTATTTGCTTTTATGTGAAGAGCTTCAAAAACTTGATTATGCTTTAACGGTAAGTAGTGAAATTGATTTAGGTGAAGGCTCGATTAAAATTGATTTTATTCCAACCGATGAATGTTTCTATTCGGCGTTATCACTTTCGGCGGGCGAAAGTATTAGCGAAAGACTTGCGCTTATGCGTTTTGTAAAAAGTTCGGCAGTTGCTAAAAAGCAATACGAAAAATTGCAAGGTGCTTTAGCTGAAGCCGAACAAACTGGATACGGCATAGTTGCTCCAAGTGAAGAGCAAATCACCCTTTCTAAACCCGAAATGGTTAAAACGGGTAATAGCTACGGTGTGAAGATTAAGGCAGTTGCGCCTTCGCTTCATATAGTTAAGGTTGAAATTGGCGCAGAGGTTAATTCGGTTGTGGGAAAAGAAAAACAATGCGCCGATTACGTTGAGGGTTTAAGCAAGCAATATAATGAAAATCCGCAAGGCATTATGCGCGTTGATTTGTTTGGTCGCCCAATTTATTCCTTTGTGAGCGAAGAAATTTACGATAAAGCAGGCGGTATGAAAGCCGTGTTTAGAGATAAGCTTAGAAAAACCGTTTCAAAATTAGTAAACGAAAAGAAAACCGCGCTATTTTGCGTAACTATTTAGCGTTAGTAGAATAATCTTTCTAACGCAATGAATTTGCGCTCCTGCAAATTTAAAAGTTGCTTATATTATTTAAAAACGCTTTAAAAGAACAAAACTTTTAAGGCGTTTAATTATAATTATTTATAGGCGTATAAAAATCTTGCAATAAAAAATAAAAAGTGTTATACTAAAAGTGCGAACTCAATTTCATATTAAACACGAAAGTATACTTATAGGGCATAAGTGTACCTATTTCGCATTACATAAAAATCTTTCGTGTGAAATATTTTATTGGAATTGAGTGTCGCAACTTTAGCGAAAAGTCACTTTTGTTAGGTGTCGGTTTCGTTAAGGGATCGGCACTTTTTATTTTACCAAAGCAAGGAGATAAATTATGGTAGAACTATACTGTAAAAACTGTGGTGGAACGCTTTTACCTTTAGGCGAAGATTTTTGTAAATGTGAAAACTGTGGCTCTACTTACACTCAAGTTACAGCTAAAAAGCAACAAGAACTACTTAATAGTTTTTTAGATAAACAAAAGCAAGATAATCTTAATAATTTGCGCCGTCATTTATGGCAAGAAGCGACTGCAAAGTTTATTGATAGCGAAAAAATAGTTAGCATTTGTTTAAATATTAAAAACATTTATCCCGAAGATTTTTTAGCAAACTTTTACGAAGTTGTTTGCGGTGAAAATGCACAAGCAGTAATCGATTTTATCGATAATATAAACGTAAAAGAAAATTACGACGTTATAGAGCCTATTGTTAACTTTTTAATTAAATCGTTAAAAAGTGAATATTTGTTATGCGTAAATAACTTAATTGAAAGGGCGTTTAAACAAACCGACCTAGAAAAATTTAATAAATTAACCACAGCTTTTGCAAAGCAAGCCGAACTTGTTGAAGACGGCGTTTATAACTTAGATATAAAACGCGACGTGTTCGTAGCATATTCAAGCGCAGATATGCAAAAAGTGCAAGAAGTTGTAACTGCATTAGAAAGTGAAGGTTTAACCTGCTTTGTTGCAATGCGAAACTTACAACATGGCGTGGGTGCAGTAAATAACTATCAACAAGCGCTTGAAAAGGCTATTAATAACTGCAAAATATTTTTATTTATATCATCAAAAAATTCGCGTAATTTTAAGTGCGACGCAATAAAACACGAACTACCATATTTACGCGATAGCGAAATGGCAAAACTTTCGCAAAAGTTTATAAACGTTGCCTATAGCAAAATTGATAATAGATACAAAAAACCACGTGTTCAACTAAGGTTAGATGATGCAAAAAGCATGGCAGATATTTTAGTTAACGAAGTTTTTGCTGGGCTTGAATACTGTTACGATATAGAAGGGGTTTTATCAAGAATAAGCGAATATTTACTTAGCAATAACTATGTTGAAGAAGATGAAACACAAAAACTTCGCGATCAACTTGAACAGCAAAATAAAATGCTTGCCGAGCAATTAAAAGAACAAGAAAAGCGTTTTAAAGAACAAGAGGAACGTTTTAAAAATCAAGCTTCTAGTGGTTATAGTATTGACGAAATTGTAGCCCGAGCAGAAGAAAAAAGGCGCGAACAAGAATTAAAGTTAGCAAGAACAAAATTACGAAATGTACTTATAAATATTAGCGACAAAAAGCAGAAGGAAGAAAAAATTCGCCGAGAAAAAGCTGAAAGAAGGCGTATTCTTGAAGCTAAAAGACGTGAAGAGGAAAGAAAAAGATTAGAAGAAGAGCGAAGACGTGAAGAAGAAAAACAAAGGGGATTAGAAGTATTAAAAAAACGCGAAGAAGCAATTGCTGAAAGACAGCGCAAGATAGCTCAAGAGCAATTAGAAAAAGAAATAGCATTACGAAAAGCAAAGAGGAAGAAAATACTTATTTCTGTATTGTGTATGGTTTTTATAGTTTTTTTAACTCTTATTATAATCAGTATCGATATCCAAATTCGTGGAGGATGTGTATTAATTAAAAATGAGAACGGCTACACTGTTGAAAGTATAGAAGAAAGCTATAGAAATAAAAGAAAAATTATAATACCTAAAACATACAAGGGAAAGCCTATTACTTTTATTGGCACTTATGCGTTTAGTGGTTGCAGTAGTTTAACTTCGGTTGTAATACCAGATTCCGTAACTTCGATTGGCGAGTTTGCGTTTGGATATTGCAGTAGTTTAACTTCGATTGAGTTGCCCAATAGCGTAATTTCTATTGGTGATAATGCGTTTAGTGGTTGTAGTTCACTAACGTCGATTGAAATACCCGATAGTGTAACCTCTATTGGTTGGAAAGCGTTTAGTAGTACTGCATATTACAATGATGCAACAAATTGGGAAGACGGAGTATTATATATTGACAAATATTTAATTGAAGCAAAACACAACATCTCGGGTAGTTATTCTATAAAAGAAGGAACGTTATGCATTGGTTCTTCTGCGTTTGATGGTTGTGAAAGTTTAACTTCGGTTGAAATACCCGCTGGTGTAACTTCGATTGGTGTGACTGCGTTTGATGGTTGTAGTTCACTAACGTCGATTGAAATACCAAATAGCGTAACATCGATTGGTTATGCTGCGTTCAGGGTTTGTAGTTCACTAACGTCGATTGAAATACCAAATGGTGTAACTTCAATTGGTTATTCTGCGTTTGAAGATTGCAGTAGTTTAACTTCGGTAGTAATTCCCGATAGCGTAACTTCGATTGGTGAACGGGCGTTCTATAAGTGTACTTCACTAACTTCAATTGAAATACCAAATAGTGTAACTTCGATTGGTGAATGGGCGTTCTTTGATTGTAGTTCACTAACGTCGATTGAAATACCAAATGGTGTAACCTCTATTGGTCATTCTGCGTTTGCTTATTGTAGTAGTTTAACTTCGATTGAAATTCCTAATTCCGTAACTTCTATTGGTGATTATGCATTTAATCTTTGCCGTAATTTAACTTCGATTGAAATACCTGATAGTGTAACATCGATTGGGGATAAAGCCTTTTATTCTTGCAATTCACTAACTTCGGTTGTGATTGGTGATTCGGTAATATCGATTGGTGATGAGGCGTTCTATGGTACTGCATATTACAATAATCAATCGAATTGGAAAGATAGTGTTTTATACATCGGTAAATATTTAATTGACGCAAAAACAACTATAGAAGGTAACTATGCTATTAAGGAAGGTACGCTATGTATTGCTAATTATGCGTTTAGCGATTGTAGTTCACTAACTTCAATTGAAGTACCAAATAGTGTTACTATGATTGGTGAGCGGGCGTTCTCTGGTTGTTATAGATTAGTAGAAGTAATAAATAAATCAAGCCATATAACAGTAACAAAAGGATCTTCAAGTAACGGCTACGTTGGTCTTTATGCGTTAGCAGTATATAATGCTAATGATGAATATCAAACAAAATTTTCAAACGATAATGGCTATATTATATATATCGATGGTAGCAAAAAGATTTTAGTTGATTATTCGGGCAGTGAAACTAATTTAACTCTACCTAACTATATCACTAAAATCTATCAATATGCGTTTTATAATTGCAGAAGTTTAACTTCGATTGAAATTCCCGATAGCGTAACTTCTATTGGTTCTTCTGCGTTTGAGGGTTGCAGTAGTTTAACTTCGATAAAAATTCCTGATGGCGTAACTTCTATTAATATTTCTGCGTTTGAGGGTTGCAGAAGTTTAACTTCGATTGAAATTCCCGATAGCGTAACTTCTATTGGTTCTTATGCGTTTAGATATTGCAGTAGTTTAACTTCGATTAAATATAAAGGAACACAAGATATGTGGGAGGCTATTTCAAAAGGTTATGATTGGGACTTGGGTACAGGCAATTATACTATAACCTATAATTACGATGGCTAATAAAAAATAGTAATAAGTAATAAAAACTGTGAGTAAGCATTTTACCCACAGTTTTTTGTTTGTACTTAACTTAGTTGAAGGCTTTAACACCTCATCCGTCGCGCAGAAGGGCGCGCCACCTTCTCCTACTGGAGAAGGCTAGAGAGATGTTTCGACTAACACTCAACATGACAGTTAGGTTATTAGAATTATAAACTAATAGTTAAAATGCTTGCTAAAATATAAATAAAAATGTTATAATATATAATCAGTGTAATAAAAATAATCCCAAACAAAAACCGCGACTAATAATTTAGCTCGAATAAAAATTATAAGGAAATTAAGAAATGCAGGCAATAAAAATCGAAAATGCATATTTTTCATACGAAGAAGGGCATCCTGCCGTTAACGATATTTCGCTTGAAATTAATCAAGGGGAATATATTGCCATTGTTGGAAAAAACGGTAGCGGTAAAAGCACTATTGCCAAGCTTATAAATGGGCTTTTGCTACCAAAAAGCGGAAAGGTTAGCGTTTTTGGGCTTGATACTTCCGATAAAAAACAGGTGTTTGAAATTAGAAAAAACGTGGGTATGGTTTTTCAAAACCCCGATAACCAAATGGTTGCAACCATTGTTGAAGACGATATAGTTTTTGGGCCAGAAAACATTGGCGTTCCGCGTGAAGAGATTGCAAAGCGTATAGAGTTTGCTTTAAATGCAACCAACACTACCGCCTTTCGCAATCGCCCATCAAGCGAGCTTTCGGGTGGGCAAAAGCAAAGGGTTGCAATTGCAGGGGTTTTGGCAATTCGCCCTAAAATTTTAATACTCGATGAAGCCACTTCAATGCTTGACCCAAAGGGTAGAAGTGAAGTTAATGAAGTTATACGCAAACTTAATAAAGAAGAAGGCATAACGGTTATTACCGTAACACACTATATGGAAGAAGCCTTATTTGCCGATAGAGTTATAGTTACAAACAGCGGACAAATTGCTTTTTCGGGCACACCCGAGCAGGTTTTTTCGCGCGAGAAAGACATTGAGGCGTGTGGGCTTTGCTTGCCACGCGCTATGTATATTGCAAATAGATTAAAAGAAAAAAATATTTTAGATAAAAATTTAAAGTGCTACACGGTTGATGAGTTAGAGAGGGCATTATGCGAATTGTTTGTAAAGATTTAAGTTTTTCTTACGATCCTAAAAAGAAAAACACCGCTTACGCACTTGAAAACGTTAGTTTGACTATTGAAGAGGGTGAATTTTTTGGTATAATTGGGCATACGGGTAGCGGTAAAAGCACTTTTATACAGCACTTAAACGCATTAGTTACACTTCAAAGTGGTGAGCTTTTAATTGGTGATTTTGACCTTGATCCAAAAAGTAAAGAATATAAAAAGAATCTAAAGGCTTTAAGAAGTAAGGTAGGAATGGTTTTTCAATACCCCGAATACCAACTTTTTGCCGAAAGCGTTTTTGAAGACGTAGCCTTTGGGCTTAAAAACTTTTACCCCGAACTTTCGCCCGAGCAGGTTGAACAAAAGGTAAAATATGCCATTGAGCTTGTTGGTCTTAACTACTATCAAATAAAGGATAAATCGCCATTTGATTTGTCGGGCGGGCAAAAGCGCCGTGTTGCTATTGCGGGCGTGCTTGTAACCGACCCTGAAGTTTTGGTTATGGATGAGCCTGTTGCCGGGCTCGACCCCGTTGGCAAAAAAGAACTTATGGATTTATTGCATTCTTTTAAAAAAGGCAATAAAACAGTAATTATCGTTTCGCACGATATGGACGAAGTTTGCGAAAACTGTTCAACCGTTGCTATTATGCAGGGCGGTAAAGTTATTCAAGTTGGTAAGCCAAGTGAAGTTTTTAGTAAACTTCCCGATGAAAACCTTGCGCTTCCAGTTGTTGCAAGGCTTAAAAACGCTTTAAAAACTAAAGGCGTTGAAATTGACTGCAAACTTGAAAGCGATGATTTTATTGAAGAAATAGTAAAAAAATATAAAGAACAAAATGGGCGTTAATCGATATATAGCCCTACTTTTTTAAAAAACAGCATGAAAAAGTTATCTTTTGGGCAGTATTATCAAGCGAAATCATTTTTACATTCAATGGATTCGCGAGTTAAAATTCTGCTTTTAATTGCATACTTCGTTGCTATATTTTTAGTTAGTAACTTTTGGGGATTTGCCGTGGCAGGTGCGTTTATGGTGCTTGCTATACTTTTCGCGCGCGTTCCGGTAATCTCGGTTTTAAAAAGTGTTAAAAACATATTGTTTTTGGTGTTATTTACGGTAGTGCTCAACTTGTTTTTTTATAGTGGCGAGTATGAAGTTATTTACTGGCAAGTTGGCGATTTTATACAAATAACCGATTCTTCGGTGATTTTTTCGGCTTTTATGGCGCTTCGCCTTACAATGCTTGTTATGGGTAGCTCGCTACTTACTTTAACAACCACCCCCGTTGAACTTACCGACGGTATTGAAAGTTTACTTTCGCCATTAAAAGTAATTAAATTTCCAGTTCACGAGCTTGCGCTAATTATGAGTATTGCCCTTCGCTTTATTCCAACGTTAGCCGACGAAACCGAGCGTATTATTTGCGCCCAAAAAGCACGCGGTGGTGATTTTGAAAGCGGTGGAATTGCAAAACGCGCAAAAGCGATGATACCTATTTTAATTCCGCTACTTGTAAGTTCGTTTAGGCGAGCTGAAGAGCTTGGTGACGCTATGGATGCTAGATGTTATAGCGGTAGCAAGGGTAGAACTAGATACAAAAAAATGAAAATTGGTTATCGCGATATAATAGCAACCTTGCTCGTTGCGGTAGTGATTTTTTTAATAGTTTATTTTAATAAAATTTTCGTTGGTATTATATGAGAATAGTTTTGGTTATACAATACGACGGCAAAAATTTTTGCGGTTGGCAAATACAGCCCAACGTTAGAACGGTGCAAGAAACGGTTGAAAATGCGATTTTTGAACTTACGGGGCAAAATTGTGCAGTAACTGCAAGCGGAAGAACGGATAGTGGGGTGCATGCTTTTTGTCAGGTAGCGCACTTTGATATTGAAAGCACTATTCCTCCCGAAAATTACGCGCGCGCTTTAAACGTTATTTTGCCAAGCGACGTAAAAATAGTTAAAAGTATGCAAGCGCCTAAAAGCTTTCACGCAAGGTTTAGCGCAAAGAAAAAAACCTATCGCTATACTTTTTATTTAAGCGAGGTTGAACTGCCTTTATTTGAGCCTTACGCTACGCGCATAATACGCGTGGATATAAATAAAATGAAAGAAGCTTCACAAAAACTTATTGGAGAGCACGATTTCGCTTGCTTTTTGGCCTCTAACAGTAGCGTTAAAGATACCGTTAGAACTATTTATTCGTGCAAGGTAACTAAGAAAAATAACTTGATTTATATCGACGTTTGTGGCAACGGCTTTTTATATAATATGGTTAGAACTATTGCAGGCACCCTTCTTTCGGCAGGCGAAGGCAAGATTTTACCAAGCGATATAGAAGCTATTTTAAAGGCGAAAACAAGAGCAAAGGCGGGCAAAACTATGCCGGCAAAAGGATTGTCGCTTATAAAAGTTGAGTATAAGGGCATAAAAATACCAAAATTTTAACAAAAATGCAAAAATGTGCTTAAAAACGCTTGACTATAATTTAAAAGTTAGTTAAAATATTTAGGCTATTGATTATCAGGAGAAATTTGCGAAAAGGAATTAGCCCCTCTTTTTTAAATGATTTTTCTTTTTGATAGATATATTAAAAAATTAAAATTTAAGGAGAATTAGGCATGAAGACCTTTATGGCAAAAGACGCTACAAGAGCGGAAGCTAAATGGTATATTGTTGATGCTACCGACGTTGTTTTAGGTAGATTAGCATCACAAGTTGCTAACGTATTACGTGGTAAACACAAACCTACTTTTACGCCTAACGCTGATACAGGCGATTACGTAATCGTTATCAATGCAGATAAAGTTAAATTAACAGGTAACAAACTTGAAGACAAAATGTACACTTACCACACTGGTTACGTTGGTGGTTTAAAACAAATCCCATACAAAACTATGATGGAAAACAAGTCTGACGTTGTTATTTACGAAGCAGTTAAGGGTATGATCCCTCACAATGCTTTAGGTAGAAAAGTTATTCAAAAATTAAGAATTTACAAGGGTGCTGATCACGGTCACGCTGCTCAACAACCAGAAGTTCTTAAAATTGAAGGTTAATGGAGGATAGATAAATGGCTAAAACTGCAAAGAAAAAGGTTCAATATTGGGGAACTGGCAGAAGAAAAAAAGCGGTTGCTAGAGTTAGACTTATCCCCGGTGGCACTGGTAACATTATCAT
>JAZNFS010000032.1:0-14646 GCA_045589175.1 Christensenellaceae bacterium | reverse complement strand
GTATTGAAATTATGATTATGTTATAATCATATCAGTAATTTTTTAGGTGCGCTATGTTAGAAAAATATTTACAAATGTCAACAACTCAACTAAAAGACCTATGCTCCAGCGACGATTTAGCATTAGAAGCATTGTCAGTTAAGCTTTATCAGCAAAGAAATGATAACTTACAAGAGTTTTTAAATCTTTTGCCTATAGTTCAAAATTCAAACTGTCAAAACGCACTTTTTTATTACGGATTACACTTTTATAGTGCCAAGCCATGCGATTATAAATTAGCTTGTACCTTATTTGAAAAAAGTGCAAATTTAGGTCATGCATATTCGCAATACTGCTTTGCTCTTTCACTTTTTTATGGAGAGGGCGTTGAGCGCAACGTTGAGCAAGCTATAAAATATCTTACTTGTTCTGCCGAAAACTCTCATCCTCAAGCGATTTCAACTTTAGCAGAAATTTATTATGTTGGTGACGGCGTTGAGCAAAATATTGATAAAGCTATTTATTGGTATGAAAAAGCTAAAGATCAAAAGGACAATTTTGCTTTATTTAATCTAGCTAAATGCTATGAAATTAAAGGCAATATCGAACTTGCAACAAAATATTATCAAGAATCATACAATTTTGCATATTCTATTGTCAATGACGAAAACTTTATCAACTTATTTTTAAAAAACTCTCTACTTTACGAAGACGAGGACTTTATTTTTAACTCACCGGATAACTACACTGCACTAAAAATACGCGCAACGTTATTTAACAATATAAATTTAATGCTCACAAACAGCAATCAAGCGTTAGATGAGCTTCTTAATACTAAAGATTGCATATATTCAAACCAAAACTACGTTGTAGGTAGAATGTATGAAATTGGTTTTAATTGTGAAAAAAATATTTCTAAAGCTCTTGATTATTACACGTTATCAAGCGAACAAGGGCACCCGATGGCTTACGACCGACTAGGGGATATTTACAAAGATGGCATTTACGTTCAAAAAGACCTATTAAAAGCGCAGAATTTCTATAGACTTGCTTCCATTGGTGGTTTTGAACGCCAAAAATATGCCGATAATATGGGTGGATTTTCATACATCCCAATAAGTAGTGAAAAAACGCAAAAGCGTGGGCTAACTTCTTCAAGAATTAAATACGCTCTTTTATTTGAAGAATCAATCCCCGATCTTTTAAGGGTTGCAAAAAGTTCAGAGTTAATTACTAAAAACGAAAAAGCAGGGCTACTTGTAACAGAAGAGTTTTATTTAAAACTTGTACGCGCCGAATTTATTGTTGCTTACAACAACAGTAACGCAGGAAAAGAAGAAACCGAACAGCTTCTATTATTCTATATTCGCCACCCTGAACTTGATACCGATAATGCATATTTAAAACTTTTAGATTACGTTAAAACTTATTCACACTCCCCTACGTTGTTAAAATACTTTAACGCCTTAAACCTTTCTAACGACGAAAATTTAATATTCGTTAATATTTGCAACTGCGACAACGTACAAAACGTGGTTGAAGCAATGCAATTTTACCATAATAAAGATAACGAAAAATCTCGTATTTTAAAAGAAAAAAGCGCGCTTTTAGGCTATGAAGAAAGTGTTTACGATTTAGCTATTGAAAAAATTGAAAAAGGCGATTTAACCGCATTAGATGACCTTTATGAGTTAGAAAATAAAAAGTATAATAAAGCAACAGAATATTTAGTTAACTTTTTTATTGCTAACTTTGATAAAAATACAGATGAATATCTGCCAAATCTTGAAAAATATGCTGAAAATAAAAACGTGAAAGCCTTGGCATTTTTATTAGGCAAAAAGATTAATGAGAAAAAATATTTGCTTATTTGTTTACAAATGCAAGAATTTTCTAATAGTTTTGTTCTTTTTAAAAAGCGTCTTTGGCAAATATATCACGAAGAATATGATTTTGAAAACGCTTTAAGTTTTTGCGATGATATTATATATAAAAACGCTTATAAACTTCTTTTAGGTAAAGTTGATACCTTTACAAATCACGATCTTTTACTCGATTTCTATTTTAGATTTAAAAGAATTTTATTCAATCGTTCAAAAGAATTTAATCGCGAGATTAAAGAATACGCTAACGACCTTTCAAATGAAAGTATTCTTTATAAGTCAAGCGAAGAACTTTGTAAGTATTTAAATGAATATTCTAAACAAATTCAAGATGAAAAAACGATAGAAATAGCAACTCTGCTATCAGCGTGTTTACTTAACGAAGAAAGTCTTATCAAAAGAGCTGTTTTTATTGCTAAAAAAGATTATAACGAAGCCCTTATTCTTCTTCGCTTAGCAAAAAACTCTCCATATGCAAAATACAACTTATACCTACTCGAAAGCACTTTTAATAATAAAAAAGTTGGCTTTTTTGCAAAAAACAAACTAAAAAACGGAATGTTAAAACTTCAAAAAACTTTTATGCCCGCTTATGAATGGGTAAAAACAAATTACCCAAACAAAGCCGTAAAACCAAACGATACAAATAAAATCAATTACGATTTATTATTAAAAGATTAAGAGGTAGGTATGAAAAAAATTATTTCGATTGTTCTTTCACTAGCATTTGCATTTGCTTTAATTTCCTGCACGGGTAATACAACTGAAAATACAAATACCCTTCAACTTGAACTTAATAGCGAAAACACCCCTACTATCGAAAATGATTTTTCGTATGAAATAAACGAACTATCATTTCAATATGAAAATGCTTATAACGTGGAAAACTCTCACGTTGCTTTAGACAAAGCTGGTTTTATTACAAACGAAACCCCATTCGGTGATTTAAAAAGCGTAACTATTAATTATAGTTTTATTGATCCTGAAGATAAAGCTAACCAAAACCAATACGGATTTGGATATTTAAAATACCGTACGAGTAGCAACTTTATTGATAATCCTAACGATTACGGAACTCTTATTACTACGGTTGATACCGACTATACTATTAATCTAAGCGCAAACAAAGAAGATAATTTTATTAGCTTTTGGTCGCCAAGAAAGGTAGAAATTAATAAAATTTCTTTTACATATTCAAACGAAAAATATCAAAGAAAAGACAAAGATTTTACAATTCAAGTTATTGCAACCAACGATATACACGGTCAAATTAAACAAACCGACAAATATCCAGGACTTTCTTCTTTAACTGCAAAAATGCAGTCGGTAGCAGGTAGTGGCGATAAATTTAACATATTTATCGATCAAGGCGATCTTTATCAAGGAACAGCTGAAGCCGGTCTTTCTAACGGATATAATATGGATGACTTTTTGTTGAATAACGGTTATGAAAGCACTACCCTTGGTAATCACGAATTCGACTGGGGCGAAGAGCGCGTTATAGAACATATCAACTATTCCTCGGTAACTATTTTAGCAAACAATATTAGATATGCAAACGGCGCTACTCCAGAATGGTCTACCCCTTATAAACTAGTTAGCCGTAACGGCGTTAAAATCGGTATTATAGGTAGCGTTGGCAACGTTCAAAGCTCAATTGCTGCTTCAAAATTTGAAGGTATGAAAATTCTAACCGGAAGTGAGTTAACTCAGCAAATAATTAGCGATAGCGAAGCTCTTAAAGAGATGGGTGCTGACTTTATAATTTTATCAATTCACGACGGTGCGGAAAATACCCCAAAAAATGACGTTGTAACCCTTCCCTATTACGATATAGCCTCTTTAAGTAGAACTAACGTAAACTTAGTTCTTGAAAGTCATACACACCGTGGTTATAGTTTTTATGACTATAAAGATACTTGGCATATTCAAAACAGTTCAAACGGAGCAAGTTTTTCGGTAGCAAAACTATCTTGTAAATATGAAAACGGCGATTACACCGTTAGTATGGATAACTCGGCAAAACCGGTTTACTATAACAATACACAAACGCTTGCAGCTGGTACAAACGCAACATTCGATCAAATTGACGAATGGTATGAAACATATCAATACGGTGCAAAACAAAGCGAAATAGTGGGTAAAAACGTTCCTTATATGGATGACTCAGTTTTTGAAGCACTAACAGCTAAAGTGTTATATGAATTTGGTATTAAAATGGCTCAAACAACAGGTTATACACCTATTTTAGGCGGTGGATTTATCCGTACGAGAACGCCTTATAACCTAAAGAGCGGAACAGTTACCTATGGTGACGTTTATAATCTTTTACCATTTGAAAACGATTTAGTTTTATGCTCTATATCGGGATACGACCTAAAGTCGCGTTTTATAAACGCAAATAGTGAAGACTATTATATTTACCCTAAAATTAGCGAAACGCAAATAAATAATAGCCAAACTTATTATATAATTACCGACTCTTACACAAGCGATTATTCATATAATAATCTAACAGTAGTTGAAAATTATACTATTTTATATCAAGCATTATATTCGCGAGATATAGTTGCAGAATATTTAAAAACCACTTATCTAAAATAATTTGTCTTATAATTACAAATAGGTTGCGATTTACTGTCGCAACCTATTTTTTTATTTTAATTCTATTGCATTTTCTTTAATATAATTTTTAATTTTTTCTAACGCTTTTTTTTCAATACGCGAAATATATGAGCGTGAAATTTTAAGCATAGCTGAAACTTCACGTTGACACATGGCAGGACCTTTTAACCCAAATCTAAGTACAATAACCGTGTATTCTCTTTCGTTTAAACATTCTTTAATAGTTTTTAACAACTTTTCGCTAAAAAGATTTTGTTCAACTTGACTTAAAACACTCTCTTCATCAATTGATAATAAATCCATTAAACTTAATTCATTTCCTTCCTTATCACAACCAACAACCTCACTAATTGAAACGTTTGCTTTATATTTTTTATTCGCCCTAAGTAGCATCAAAATTTCGTTTTCAATACACCTTGCTGTATAAGTTGCTAATCCTGCCCCCTTTGAAATGTCGTAAGTATTTATCGCTTTTACAAGCCCAATAGTACCAACAGAAATCAAATCGTCGTTATCGTAAGCACCTTGATATTTTTTCACAACGTGAGCAACAAGACGCAAATTGTGTTTTATTAACTTTTCCTTAGCTTGATTATCACCGTTTTTATAGGCGATTAAGCATCTTCTCTCCTCTTCCTTTGAAAGTGGTTTTGGGAAGGAATCCCCACCGATAGAAGCGCAAAAGAAAAGAATTTTACCTATAATAAATGACAAAAAATCGGCAAGCATATAATTTCTCCATAAGAAAAATGTATGTTCTTGTCGATTTTTATATTCTTATTTATTAATTTATTTACGAAGTATATCCCCTTCGCATAATTTTAAGTTGGTGTAAAGCTTTAATCTTTGTTGAACGAGTTTAGCATCAACAACCTCTCTACCTTCAAGGTCAAACAATTTATCAACTAAAACTATTTGATTGAAACTTTCATTCGGAGAAAGAACCTCAAGTTTATCACCTTTAACAAAACGGTTTCGCATTTCAATTATTGCGTAATTACCATTTTGATCACTACCGTTACCAACCACAAGAGCAATAAAGGTTCTATCGCCACGACTTTGAGAGTCGTCGTAGTTAACCGTTTGATCGTTATCACCTAAAGCATATGCAGTAGTAAAAGCGCGGTGAGCTGTTTTTAACACTTCTTCTTCAAATAATGTGTTTTCGGTATATTTTGCACCAAATTGCTCGTAAGCATCGATTGCGCGCCTATATGCATTAATAACGGTTGCTAAATAATATTCACTCTTCATTCTACCTTCAATTTTTAATGAAACTGCACCGCTTTGGTAAAGTTCGTGAAGATAGTTTATCATATTTAAATCTTTACTGTTTAAAATATAAGTACCACGCGAATCTTCTTCAATAGTTAAAAATTCGCCGTCGGGCTTAGATTTTTCACGAATTTGATATTCCCATCTGCAACATTGAACACAAGCGCCACGGTTGCTTTCTCTTCCAGATAAATAATTAGATAATAAACATCTACCGCTATAAGAAATACACATTGCTCCGTGAGCAAAAACTTCAATTTCTCCACCGCAATAGTCGCTTATCTCTTTTACTTCTTTTAGGGACAATTCACGCGCTAAAACGATACGTTTTACGCCCATCTCAACCCAAAATTTTGCAGAATACTTATTTAAAGTGCTAGCTTGAGTTGAAAGGTGTATTTCAAGATCGATATTCAATTCTTTAATAAGTGAAATGATACCAGGATCTGAAACGATAACTGCATCAACGTTAATTTGTTTTAAATAGGTTAAGTATTCGCCAAGTTTATCAAAATCAGCATTTTTTGCAAGAATATTAACTGCAACGTAAAGTTTTTTATTCCTTTCGTGTGCATAAATTACCGCTTCTTTAAGCTCTTCATTTGTAAAATTTTCGCTTAATGCGCGTAAAGAAAATATTCTACCGCCAACGTAAACCGCGTCTGCACCGTAGTAAAAAGCCGTTTTAAGTTTTCCAAAATTGCCAGCTGGGGCAAGTAATTCAAAATTTTTCATATCATTCGTTATTATAGGCGATTAAAATTCCGTCGCCCGCGTCTATTAAGCTTGTTGTAAAGTTTTTATCTTGTGTTAAAATATCAATAAATGCGCGTAAATTTCTAACTATCGTATTATCTCTATGTGGTGGTTTTTCACACTCAACCAAGCCCCTAAATAATACGTTATCGGCAAACAAAACCCCACCTGGAGCAAGTAAACGCAAGAGTTCAGGCAAATAATCATAATAACGCGCCTTGGGCCCATCTAAAAATATAAAGTCAAACTTGCCGTCTAAAAATCGAATAATATCGCCAGCGTCGCCAAAATGAGCTATTACTCGATTAGTATAGTTATGCTTTTTAAAATTTGCTTTTGCCGTTCTATAACTTGGCTCGTGCGCTTCAATAGTGGTTAAATGTGCATCTTTACAAACGTCGAGCATACAAATACCACTCATACCCGTAGCCGTGCCTATTTCTAAAATTTTCTTTGGTTTTTTTAGTTTTAGGGTTAAAAGTAGCAAATTTAATCCTTCATCTAATATCGTAGGAATACCTTGCTCACGATATTCCTTTCTCATTTTTGCAATATCTTCGTTGATATCTAAATGCACTTTTGATTGTGTAAATTCACTCATTTTTATCTCTTTATTAAATCTCCGTTATTACTGGCATAATAATCGGTGTATTCTTCGTAACTTTATAAATATAATTTTTAAGATTTTTTCTAAGCTTGCGCTTAAGTTCAGCATTGTCGCCAAGTTCTTTAATGTCAAAATCGTGAACCGTTTTATAAACTATGTTTTTACATTCTGCAAGTTGGTCTTCTAATAATACCACACCACGTTGTATAAAAAATGGCTCTTGAATAAACTCACCGCTTTCAGCTGAAATACAGCAAATTGCAACTATAATACCATCTTCTGAAAGATGAATTCTATCACGCACTAAGGTTTCAGCATCATCAATTGTAAGACCATCAACAAGCTTACTACCTGCCTTAAACTGTTCGCCTCGCTTCATAGATTTTGCAGAAAGTTCAACGGTATCACCTATATCACATATAAGCATATTACTGTCTTTAACGCCCATATCCTTAGCTAATTGGCAATGCTTTTTCAAATGCCTATATTCACCGTGAATAGGAATAAAAAATTTAGGCTTTAATAACGAATGTAAAATCTTTAATTCTTCTTGGCAGGCATGACCAGATACGTGAATACTGTTTAAATCGTCGTAAACAACCTCTGCTCCTTTACGGTATAGGTTATTTATTACGTTATATATGCTTTTTTCATTTCCAGGTATTGGGCTTGCTGAAATAATAATCGTATCATTATTACCGATTTTTACTTGATTAAAATCATCTGAAGCCATTCTAGTAAGTGCACTCATAGGCTCACCTTGTGAACCAGTTGAAATTATAACTATATCTTTATCCTGAACGTTTTTAATTTTATCAATGTCAACTATAACGCCTTCAGGTACTTTCATCTCACCCAATTTTGATGCAGTTTCAACAACGTTTACCATACTTCTACCTAAGAAAGCAACCTTTCTTTTGTGTTTTTGCGCTAAGTTAACAATCTGTTGAACGCGATATACGTTGCTTGCAAAAGTAGCTATAATAAGCCTTCTTTTTGAATTTGCTGTAAAAAGCTTATCTAAAGTTTCGCCAACAACGTGCTCACTCATAGAATATCCGCTTCTTTCAACGTTAGTTGATTCGCACATTAAAAGCAACACGCCCTTTTTTCCTATTTCGGAAAAACGAGTGATATCAACGATTTCTCCATTTATTGGAGTCAAATCAATTTTAAAATCGCCCGAATGAACTACAACGCCAACTGGCGTGGTTATAGCAAGAGCACAAGCCCCTGCGATTGAGTGATTAACATTAATAAATTCAATAGAAAAAGCACCTAAGTTAACCTTACTGCCCGGCTTAACTGTATTATATTTAACGCCTTTTACCCCTTGCTCAATCAATTTATTCTCAGCTAAGGCAAGCGTTAATTTCGTACCATAAATAGGCGTTTTTATATCTTTGAGTAGATAAGGAAGACCGCCAATATGATCTTCATGACCATGAGTTAATAAAATACCACGCAATCTATCCTTGTTTTGAATAATATAGGTACTATCCGGAATAACAAGGTCTATTCCAGGCATATCGATAGATGGAAAGGTTAAACCAACGTCGACGATTATAATATCGTTTCCATACTCTAAGGCAGTCATATTTTTGCCTATTTCCCCTACACCACCTAAAAAACGTATTTTTAAATTTTTTGTTTTTTTCTTCATTTTTCACCATAAAACGTAGCATTCGAAGAAATAAATTTATAAAGCAACGTAATTATATACTTATCCAGCCGTTGTTAAACCGTTGCCATTTATAAAACCCAACCTAAAAAAAGAGCGTAGACAAAATCGGCGCTCTTTTTCATTTGTACTAACTTTGATATTCTTGAATGCTTAACAGTAATTTTTCTTTTACTTCAAGATTTTTAGCAAGTTTTGCTTTTTCCGCTTCAACTAATTGAGCCGGTGCTTTTGCAGCAAAACCAGGATTATTTAATCTACCTTGTGCAAAGGCAATATCTTTTTCAACTTTTGCAAGTTCACCTTTTAAACGAGCAAGTTCTTGTTCAACGTCAACTAAATCGCCAAGTGGAACGTAAATTTCAAATCCAGGTAACATAACAGAAAGAACTTTTTCATTTATCTTTGATTTTTCTTCAACGAAAGAAATGTTCGTTACTCCTGCAAGTTTTTCGATATAATGAGCTGTACGTGAAATTAGTTTTTGATTACCGGTTACCATATAAACGTCCATTTTCTTTGACATTGGTGCGTTTACTTGGGCACGTAAGTTTCTTAAGCCCTTTATAATCGACATAATTGTTTCAGCGTCGTTTCTATCTTTACGATAAGCAAATTTCTTGTTATATTTTGGGAATTCGCTAATCATAATACTTCCCGAAGTTGCAGGAATATTTTGATAAATTTCTTCAGTAATGAAAGGAATAATTGGGTGTAATAGTTTTAATGATTGACTTAAAACATACACCAAAACGCTTAACGTATCGGTTTTTAACTGCAAATCCTCACTGTAAAGTGCAGGTTTTGAAAGTTCAATGTACCAGTCACAGAAATCATACCATAGAAAATCGTGAGCAGTGGTTGCAGCTAAACCGATTTCAAATTTATCCATATTAAGGGTTACCGCTTTTATCGTATCATTTAGTTTTGAAATTATCCACTTATCAGCAACGGCAAGTTTACATTCGCTTATATCCTTAATTTTTACGTTTTCAGCGTTCATTAAAACAAATCGGCTGGCGTTCCATAACTTATTGATAAAGTTTCTTGTGCCTTCAACTTTATCAGGAGAATAACGAGTATCGTTACCTGCAGAAACGCCGTTAATAAGCGAGAATCTTAAGGTATCAGCACCGTAAGTATCAATAACTTCAAGTGGGTCGATACCGTTACCAAGCGACTTACTCATCTTTCTACCTTCGGCGTCACGAACGATACCGTGAATCATAACGTCTTTAAATGGAATTCTATCCATGTGCTCTAAACCGCTAAATACCATTCTTGCAACCCAGAAGAAAATAATATCGTAACCGGTAATTAAAGTATCCGTTGGGTAAAAATATTCAAGATCTTTGGTTTTATCGGGATAACCTAAAGTTGAGAATGGCCATAAAGCAGATGAAAACCAGGTATCTAAAACGTCTTCATCTTGTTTAAAATGAGCGCAATTACATTTTGGACATTTTTCAGGGGCAGTTCTTGAAACAACTAATTCGCCACATTCCTCGCAGTAATATGCAGGAATTCTATGTCCCCACCATAACTGACGAGAAATACACCAGTCTTTAATATTTTCCATCCAGTTATAATAGATTTTTGTAAAACGTCTTGGTGTAAACTTAATAGATTTATCTTTAACAACCTTAATAGCAGGTTTTGCTAAAGATTCCATTTTAACAAACCATTGTTTAGAAATAATAGGTTCAACCGTTGAATGGCAACGATAACAATGCCCTACGTTGTGTGCGTGAGGTTCAATTTTAACCAAAGCACCGCAAGCTTGTAAATCGTTAACGATAGCCTTACGCGCCTCGTATCTATCAAGTCCGTTATACGAGCCTGCAAGTTCATTCATAGTACCATCGTCATTCATAACGCGAACTGCGGGTAAATTATGGCGTAAACCAACCTCAAAGTCGTTAGGATCGTGAGCAGGTGTAATTTTTACTGCACCCGTTCCAAAGGCCATATCAACGTAAGAGTCGGCAACGATAGGAATTTCTTTGTTTAATAACGGTAAAATAACTGTTTTACCAATTAAATTTGCATAACGCTTGTCCTTTGGATTAACGGCAACGGCGGTATCACCAAGCATAGTTTCAGGTCTTGTAGTAGCAACTATAATATACTCGTTACTATCCTTAACTTGATATCTTAAATGCCAAAAGAAAGAATCTTCATCTGAATATTCAACCTCGGCATCCGATAATGCAGTTTTACAGCATGGACACCAGTTTATAATCCTTGAACCACGATAAATTAACCCCTTTTCATAAAGTTTAACAAAAACTTCAATAACCGCTTTTGATAAGCGATCATCCATTGTAAAAGAAAGTTTTGACCAGTCACAAGAAGAACCTAAACGCTTAATTTGTTCACAAATACGGTTGCCGTAAGCATTTTTCCAGTCCCAAGCGCGTTTTAAGAACTCTTCACGACCTAAATCTTGCTTAGTTTTTCCCTCTTCAGCCATTATTTTTTCAACGATTTTAACTTCGGTTGCAATAGAAGCGTGATCAGTACCAGGAAGCCATAACGCTTCATACCCTTGCATTCTTTTAAAACGTATAATAGCATCTTGTAAGGTTTGGTTTAGTGCGTGACCGATGTGTAATTGCCCTGTAATATTTGGAGGAGGCATTACGATAGTATACGGTAACTTTTTATCATTTGGATGAGCTTCAAAATATTTTTTTTCTTCCCATTCCTTATAAATTCTTTCTTCAAAATCTTTTGGATTATAATTTTTGTTCATTTCCATAAAACAATTTTCCTTAGTTTTTATTTACGGCTCTTATTCAAAAGCAGATAACACCGTAACTTAATACATAATGTATTAATTATAATTAAAAAATGATTCATTGTCAAATAATTATCTACCATCATAAAATATATTGTTGAAAAAAACAACTTATTAAGGAGTAAAATGAAAAAATTAATTTGCATAATCTTAACAATTTTATGTGCGTTTTGCATATTTCCATCGTGTACACAACAAAATGGCAAAAATACTTTAATTAGAGTAAACGAAGTCACACACTCAATTTTTTACGCCCCATTTTACGTTGCTATCGAAAATGGTTACTTTGAAGATGAAAATATAACTATTGAATTAACCAACGGTGGAGGCGCGGACAAATCGATGACTGCCCTTTTATCAAATAGCGCTGATATAGGACTTATGGGGCCAGAAGCCGCAATGTACGTTTACCTAAACGGAAAACAAAACTATCCCAAGGTTTTTGGACAACTAACCAAACGTGACGGTTCATTTTTGATCTCAAGAACAAAAGAGCAAAATTTTGATTACCAAAACCTAGCTAACCGTGAAGTAATTGCAGGCAGAAAAGGGGGCGTTCCAGCAATGACTCTTGAATATTTGCTAAAAAGTCGCGGTTTAATAAACGGCGTTAATATTACTCTTAATTACGACGTTCAGTTTAATCTTACTGCAAGCGCTTTTGAAGGCGGAACGGGTGATTACTGTACCCTATTTGAACCTACTGCTTCTGAGTTTGAAAAAATGAACAAAGGCTACGTAGTTGCTTCGATTGGTAAAGATAGCGGTGAAATTCCTTATACTGCATTCATGGCAATGAATGATTATATTCAAAACAATAGCGAACTAATAAAGAAATTTTTAACGGCTGTTTATAAAGGAATAGAATTTTGTAGAGGAGCAACCGAAACAGAACTCGCTTTATCATTAAAAAAACAATTCCCATCAGTTAGCGATGAAAGCATAATTGCATCAATTAAACGTTATAACGAAATTGATGCTTGGGTTAGCAATATGGCTATGAAAGAAGAAGCCTTTTTAAGACTTCAAACCGTTATGCAAAGTGCTGGCGAACTTCAAGGTGAAGTTGAATTTAATAAATTAGTCTTTAACGACTACGCGAATGAAATATATTCAAAAATTTCAAATAATTAGCTGAATTTTAATGATTTTTATGTTAAACGTAAAAATCAAATATATTTAGTAAAATACTTTTTGCTAACGGAGAAAACTTTAATGGAAACACTTCTCGAGATAATAGGTTTATCAATTTCATATCAAACAAAAAAACAAGAAATAAAGGCTATTGATAATATTTCTTTTAGTGTTTCAAAGGGCGAGTTTGTTGCCATAATCGGCAAATCGGGTTGCGGAAAAACAAGCATACTCTCGGCAATATCCAACCTTATACCATATATGGGAAAAATAAAATTTTACTACGAAAAAGGGGTAACCACTAATCGACCGCAAATTGGATATATGCTTCAGCGCGACGAACTTTTTTCTTGGCTCACCATTCGACAAAACGCCTGTTTACCACTAAAAATAAAGAAAAATTATACTAAAGAAAAAATTGAATACGTAGATTTCTTGCTAGAAAAATACGGGTTGTCTGCCTTTAAAAACTCATACCCTAACCAGCTTTCAGGCGGTATGCGTCAACGCGCTGCACTTATACGCACACTAGCAGTTTCGCCAAGCTTATTGCTTTTAGACGAACCCTTTTCAGCTCTTGATTCTCAAACCCGTATTAGCGTTTGCGACGACGTATATAAAATAATTAAAAAAGAAAACAAAACCACGATACTTGTTACTCACGATATAAGCGAAGCTATTTCAGTTGCTGATAAAATAATAGTTTTAACAGAAAGGCCTGCAAACATCTTGAGCACTCACCTAATTAACTTAAATAAAGAACTCTGCCCTTTAAAACGGCGCGAAGAAAAGGGGTTCGCCTCTTTATTTGAAACTATTTGGAGGGAATTACACACATGAAAAGAAAATACGAAATACTTTCTTTTGAACGCAGAAAATATTTAAAAAAGCAAAAAATTGAAACAGCGTTAATATGGCTTATAAGAATATTCCTTTTAATTTTTTTTATATTTACTTGGGAATTTCTTGCCAAAATTAACGTCATAGATAGCTTTTTATTTTCATCCCCCTCTCGCGTTATAAAAACGGTTATTGACCTTCAAACCCAAAACGAGCTTACAAAACACATTTTTACTACCCTATGGGAAACTATTGTGGGTTTTTTAATAGCAACCGTTATAGGTACAC
Organism: Christensenellaceae bacterium; assembly: GCA_045589175.1. GTDB lineage: Bacteria > Bacillota > Clostridia > Christensenellales > Borkfalkiaceae > HGM11416. The sequence goes on along the minus strand of JAZNFS010000032.1, from coordinate 778 downwards.
TGATAGCATTGCTTTTATGGCTATTTGAACACGCAAGAATGGTTTTAGAGCCGTATATTGTAATTTTAAACGCACTACCAAAAATTGCGCTTGGTCCTATTATAATAATCGCTTTTGGCGCAGGACAAAAATCTATAATATTTATGACTGTTTTGGTTACTATAATAGTAACAATTATAAACATGCTTACAGGTTTTTTACAAACTGATAAAGGCAAGTTGTCTTTACTTCACTCAATGGGCGCTAGTAAAATGCAAATACTTACAAAGCTTATAATTCCTAATTCACTTCCAACATTAATTTCTACGTTAAAAGTCAACGTTGGGCTTAGTTGGATAGGCTCGATTATGGGTGAATATATCGTATCACGGCAAGGGCTCGGTTATCTTATCGTTTACGGTGGGCAGGTTTTAAAGCTCGACCTTGTAATGATGAGCACCTTAATTTTATGCGTTTTGGCTGGATTGATGTACGCTTTTGTTGCCCTTTTAGAAAAATTATTAACGAAATGGCAATAATTAATGCATAATAAATTGCTGAAATTTTAGCAATAACAGGGTAAATTTTATCAACTATTACAAAAAATCCCATACGCGAAATAAAAAATGCAATTATATTTATTAATACTATAAATAAATAATTACTTTTTCCGTTAATTTTTATACAGTAAGAATACTGTAAAGAAACTAAAGTTGTAAAAATACTTGCAATAATTACTATAGACAGTAAAAAAATTAAATATTTATTTCCGTTTATAAGTAAAATAAGCGGAATATCG
>JAZNFS010000031.1:0-11997 GCA_045589175.1 Christensenellaceae bacterium | reverse complement strand
CATTTCTTTTTTAAAAACGGAAGAGCAGTAAACTGTAGAAAAAAACAAAGATTGACTAATTTGTTCAAGGGTAATTTGTTCGTTTATATGGTCGTTTACGTATTGCTTTATATTTTTTACGATATTACTAATTTGTTCAGTTTTAGTGTTATTTAAAATACATTGCAATAAGCAGTTTAAAATTGGTTCAAGTAATTCAAATTCATAGGGGTTGTGCGAATGTATTTCATCGCCGGCGCGCAAAATCATAAGTATTTCGGCAGGAATTCCGTTACGAATATGTAAGGGTAGAGTTAAAGAAGGTAAATCTATATCGCTACTACGGTAGTTATAACTAATATAGTTACAATTGTGTATTTTTGCTCTTTTACGTACTACCCCAGGCTCAAGAAAAAGTATATCACCTTTGCGCAAGGTGATTTTTTTATTATTTATATAATAGGTCATTTCTCCGTTTAAAATAAAACTCAACTCGAAAAACGTGATTTTTCTCGATTCAAGCGGTAGCATTGGAGTTCCTTCGTTGTGATTGTAATAAAAAATTTTCATAATTATCGTTTTGTGCTATTTTTCCATAGAAGTTTATCGAAATGTGTATTGACTATGTGCTATAAATACGCTAATATTATAATGGAAATAAGATATAAAGTCAATAATTTAAAGCAAAAAAACGAAAATTACAAAAAAAGTTATTGAAAATAGCCTTATAAAATTTAAACGAAAAACCTAAAAATTAATGCTTTTTAGGTGCTTTTCGCTTGTTGTATTAACTAAACAAATTTTAATTTAAACAAGTAAAATTAAAGGTAAGTTGAGAAAAAATGATTTACAACAATTTACAATTATTTAACGTTGGAGAAATTCAAAAAAAAGGTGACGCAATCACTCTTTACCGTTTTCCTCTTAGCGTAATAAACTCACTTTCTGTTCCCGAGTTTGATAGCAACGGTAACTTTTTGCAAGAACATACTGGCCATCGCCAAAGCGCAAGAGTAAGTATTGGAATAGAAATTCGTTTTTTTTGTGACTCGGATGAAATATCCTTTGAGTTAGAAAGTGAAAGTTCAATTTCGCTAGTAGTTTACTCTGGTGATTATCAAATTGCACACTATAACGTAAAAGAGGGCAGAAACGAGTTTAACGTTAAAAGAAGCGATGTTCTTAAAGGCGTAAAAAATATTAATCGCTTTCCGGTTGATATGTGGCGCATAGTACCAGTTAGTAATACGCCTGTTACTTTTTACGGTGTGAAATCTCCAGTGCAAATTTTACCATTTGAGTACGATGAAAAACCTACTATGTTAGTTTACGGTTCTTCTATTTCACAAGGCAGTGGTGCTCCTTGTGGATTATTCCCTTACGTTGACGTAGCCGCTAATATTATGGGATATCAGGTAAAAAACAAAGCGATAGCAGGGGGATGCTTTTGCGAGAAAGAAATGTTGGAGTATTTAAAGAGTGAAAGCTTTGATATTGCCTATTTCGAACTTGGTACGAACATTGCAAATCGCCCTATAGAAATAATCGAGCAAAGAGTTGGCGGTTTAATAGATGATTTTTGCAAATCATTTCCAGAAAAAAAGCTCTTTTTTACCACACCAATAAAGGGATTAAGTGATATTAGTGAGTTTAGTTTAGATTATAAAAAATATTTTGCAAACACTCGTAGGATTATAACCCAAACCGTTAAAAAATATACGAATGCACAGCTTATTAACGGGCACAAGTTATGCGAAAAAGATTTTTATATGTCGGCAGATGTTTTGCATCCATCGGGATTTGGGCATATTATGATGGGCTCCTATCTTGCTAAAAGATTAAAAAAATACCTACGATTAAAGGTTTAAAAATATATTTATAATAAGGATAAGGCGCGTTGAGCGCAAAGCACCTTAATACTAAAGCATGTTAATAACGTAGCAGGTAACATAAACCCAAAAGTTTTTAAAATTATAAGGCGCATTTACTTTTGCTACGCAGTGCTAACTAATTTAAAAATGAAACATAAAAACCGCTTTTTGGTTTTTTGAATAAAAAAATTTTTTGGAGGAAAGATATGAAAAAAATTCTTACTTTATTTTGCTCTCTTTTAATTGCAACAAGTGCACTTTTTGGTAGTGCTTGTAAACCTGCTGGTATCCCTAGTGGTCCTACTGGTGGTGGCGGAAATAACGGTGGTGGCAACGGCAACATCGTTGTTGATACTACTAAAACACAATTATACGTTGCTAACCTTCAAGGTGGTATCGGTTACGAATGGTTTAGAAAGGCAATTGCAAGATTTGAAGAAAAATTTGCAGATGCTGTTTACGAACCAGGTACTAAGGGTGTTCAAATCATTCCTGAAGACGAATACACTGTAAACGGCAGATGGTTATTATTACCAACCGATATGTACGACGTTTACTTTACAGAAAACCTAACTTATAACGAATACGTTAGAAAAAATGAATTATTAGATCTTAGTGACGTTGTTAGAGCTCCTGCTAAAACATCACCAACAACAACCGAATCTGTTACTATCGAAAGCAAGTTAAATGCTGACCAAAAGGCTGGTTTAACTGCTCAAAAAGGTAACTACTACGCACTTCCTCACTATCAAGCATTCCGTGGCTTATCTTACGACGTTGACGTGTTCAATGAATATAAGTTATTCCTTGCTGCCGATGCTAATAATGGTAACGATGGCTTTATTGTTAAATTAACAGATGCTAGAACAGTTGGTCCTAACGGCGTTGCTGGTGACTACGATGATGGTCTTCCTGCAACTATTGATGAATTCTTTAAGCTTTGCGATAAGATGGTTAGCGTTGGCGTAATTCCTTTCGTATGGCCAGGTTCAACAGTTGATTACACTTCATACCTTTGCGACGTATTTGCAGATAACCTTGGTGGTGCAGACGCTGTAAGATTAAACTACACTTACGATAGTGGCGCTAACAAAACAAAAATCATTACTGGTTTTGATTCTAACGGTAATCCTATAACTGATAACGTTGCTATCACTACTGATAACGGTTACCTATTAAAACAACAATATGGTAAATATTACGGTTTAGAAGTTCTTGAAAGAGTTATTGATAAAATCGATAGTTACGCTCACAAATATTCAAATAACGACTCAAACTTCACACAACTTAATGCTCAAGAAGAATATATTTATTCAAGCTTAGAAAATAAACCTATCGGTATTATTATCGATGGTACTTACTGGTGGAATGAAGCAAAACCTGCATACAATCGTTCTGTAAATAAATATGGCGATCGCGCAAAAGTAAGAAACTTTGCATGGATGCCTGTTCCTACAGCAGTTAGCGCAGCTGATCAAGCGCAAAATGCAAAAGATCCAGTTTTCCGTGATATCATGGCTTCTTACTGCATAGTTAACGCTAAGGTTGCAGATAATCAATACAAAGAACAACTTGCAAAAGATTTTGTAAGCTTCTGCTATTCAGATGAATCTTTACAAGAATTCACAACTACAACTGGCGTTGCAAAAGGCTTAAACTACTCATTAACTGAAGATCAATATAACTCACTAAGCCCATTCTCAAAGAGCTGTTGGGATATTCGTGAAAAAGCTGATATCGTAAACATTCTTCCAATTTCAACAATGGTTATTGAAAACGAACAAGCCCTATTATGGGATTTACACACAACAACTATTGCTGGTCAAGCATATAACGCACCTTTCTATGCATTCTTAGCAAAAGAAAGTTCGGAAGATTACTTTAAAGGTCAATGGATTACTGCTCAAAGCTGGAGAAATAACTACGAAAGATACTTCACGGTAGGAATGTAATATGCCTAATTTTACTGCAAACAGTGAATTTATAAAACCAAAAACAAAAAACAACATTGGCAAACGCAATAAACTGCTATTTTATATAGCAGTTATGGCTTTGCCATGTTTGCAATTTGTGATTTTTTGGATTTGCGTAAATATTAACTCAATACTTTTAGCGTTTCGTGATTATGATCCAAAAACTAACACGTTTACCTTTTATGCGTTCAACAACTTTAAAAACGTAATTAGTGATTTACAAACCGTTCCTTTTATGAAGCCCGCACTTAAAAACTCGTTAATAGTTTACGTATGCGGTATACTTATAAGCACGCCGTTAAGCGTTATCTTTTCTTATTATCTATATAAGAAACAATTCATGCACAAAACCTTTAAAACTATATTGTTTTTACCACACATTTTAAGTTCGCTTATCGTTGTTCTTTTATATAAGTACTTCGTTGATAGAGCAATTCCTGGTATTTATCTTGCATTAACAGGAAACGAAATGAAAGGTCTGCTTGCAAATACTGAAACTGCCTTTCAAACGATAATTTTCTTCGGAATTTGGACGGGTTTTGGTGGTAGCGCAATGATGTATTTAGGAACTATGAACGGTATTTCTGAATCGGTTGTAGAAGCGGCTAAACTAGATGGTATTACTCCAATAAAGGAATTATGGTACATAACCCTTCCTTTAATTTGGCCTACCTTCACTACGTTTTTAGTTGTTGGATTTACAGGCTTATTTACAGGTCAAGCAAACTTATTCAACTTTTACGGTGATGGCGCGCCTTATCAATATTATACTTTTGGCTACTATTTATACGTTAAAACTCAAAGCGCGGTAATGGATGACTATCCATATTTGGCTGCAACAGGCTTGTGTATAACTGCTATTATTGCTCCGATTACCGTACTTCTTCGTAAGGCGTTACAGCGTTTTGGCCCAAGTACTATTTAGTAGGTGATGCAAATGAAAACAAATGTAAAAAAGAAAATAAAAATTAGCGTTTTCTTCGCTATAATATTCGTAGTTTTATTTTTATACGTTATATCAATGCTATCTCCTATGGCGTGGGGCTTTATAACTGCTTTAAAAAGCCAAGATGATTTCCGTGTAAACACACTTGGGCTTCCCCAAGGAAATATTTTAGAATGGAAATGGAGCAACTTTGTTGGCGTTGCCGAAGGCTTTGAGGTACAGATAACAATCGAGGGGCAAGGAAGATTTTACGTTGGTTTTATGCCAATGCTTTACAACACCTTGGTGTATGCAATAGGTAGCGCCGCTATAAGAGCAATAGTTCCTTGCGTTGTTGGTTACGTTACTGCAAAATTCGATTATAAATTTAGCAGGTTTATTAACACCATGGTTTTAGTTTTAATGACTATTCCAATTGTTGGTTCTGCTCCTTCTGAATTTCAAATTTTGCAAGAACTTCAACTTTACGATACAATGATAGGTAACTTTATACAAAAGTTTAACTTTTTAGGTATGTATTATCTTGTGTATTATGCGGCTTTTAAGGGCATGTCGAACGACTTTTCTGAAGCGGCATACGTTGACGGGGCATCAGAACTTCGCGTTATGGTTCAAATTATAATGCCTATGATTGCAACCATAATCGGCACGGTTTTCTTAATTCACTTTATTGATTTTTGGAACGATTATCAAACCCCACTTTTATACCTACCTTCGTATGCAACTCTTGCGCGTGGTCTTTTTAGTTTAAGTAGAAAGTCACAAGGGGATTTTGCAACAGTTCCTTATAGAATGGCGGGATGTTTACTTCTTGCAACCCCAATTCTAATACTATTTTTGATATTCAAAGAAAAACTTATGGGTAACCTATCCATGGGTGGCGTTAAAGAATAAAATAAGAGGATTTTACAATGAAAATTACAAAAAAAATCACGTTAATTCTTTTAGCTTGCGTTAGCATACTTTCTTTTTCCGGGGCAGTGGGAGCTTTTATACCCAAAGCTCTTGCGGACGTAAGATTAGTTCAAGACGTAATACTTGAAGAAGAATATGCATTAGGCACTGAATTAACCATTCCACAAGCTCAAATTGAAGTGGACGGTAAAGTTTACGATGCTCAAACTTTATTGTATTTTCCTAACGGCGACACGGTTTCATCACAAACGGTTGTTTTAAATCAACATGGTAAATATACTTTGGAATATCGTGCCGTTACCGAACAAGGAATAAAAAAAGTAACTTTAAGCTTTTTGGTTAACGAATATCTTTATTCAACCGATTCAAGATCTTCTGCCGTTTACGGCGCAAATGAGTTTGCTCCACAAAGACCGGGTGTTGTAACCTCTCTTGCTATGGGCGAAAAATTCTATTTTAATCAAATAATTGATTTAACTGGAAAGACTAAGAATGATTCATTGGTTGAATTATTTGTAACACCACAAAAACAAGGTCTTGCAGATGCTTTAAATTTAGTGTTCGTATTTACAGACTTGTACGACAGCGAAAACACCGTTACCGTTACTTGCAAGCGTTTAGATAGAGAACCTCTTCAAGCAACTTGGCAAGAACTTAACCTATATACTACTACGAACGCTGCTGGGCAAGCTCCAACGGGATTAGAATTAAACGGCTCTGGTGACTTTATATATAACGGTAGTATTTACAAACTTCATAGAAACAACATTTACGGTTCGTGCTCACGTTTTGCAATGGCAGGCATACCAAACGTAAACAGCGACTGCTCGGTTATTGGTAATCCTGAAGACGTTGCAAATCAAACGCTTAAAGTAAGTTTTGATTACGAAAATCGTATAGTTTACGTTAACGGTAATATGGTTGCCGATTTAGATGACATTGTTCTTTACCCAACAAAACAATGGGGTGGATTTACTACGGGTGAATGTAAATTAAGCATTTATGCAACTTCTTACAATCAATCAAATTTCAATATGGTTGTAACTAAGTTAGACAATATAGCTGGCGAATCTCTTTCTCAATTATATATTAAGGATAGAGAAGCGCCAACACTAACAATGCAATACGGGGAATACGAACAAAGCGGTTATCCCGATGCAGTAGTATCAAGACCTTACAAGTTGCCTGAAGTTATTGCTTACGATGCATTAGATAAATATCTTGACGTAACTGCAAACGTATATTACGCATACGGTCAAAACACTCAAGCAAAAGTAAAGGTTCAAAACGGCTCATTTACACCAACATTAGAAGGTAAATATACTGTTGTATATACTGCAAGCGACCTTTCTGGAAATACTGAAACTTTAGAATACGTTGTAAATGCAAAGGTTGTTTCTGAGCCATTATCTATTGAACTTAGCCAAGCAGATAATAGCGGTAAAACAGGGGAAGTTATAACCGTGTCTTCAGCTCAAGTTTTAAACGCTCAAGGTAACGCTTATTATGAAATCGTTGCTGAATATATAAACGAAGCGCAAGGCATTTATCAAAGCATTGAAATTGCAAAGGATGGCGAAAATGCATTCACTTTCTGCCCATTATATGCCGGCGAATGGACTATTAAATACAACTATAACGATTATATGGAAACTAAGAGTGAATCTTACGTTATCAACGTTGAAGGAAATGCACGTCCATATATAGCAGATGACGTAGTTCTTCCACGTTACGTAATAAAGGGCGCAACTTATCAATTACCAAGCTTAAGCGGTTATACCTTTGACGGTGGAGTAACAACATTAGCTAATAGTGTAGTTTACATTAAAGATGACAATGGCGCAGAAAGAAAGCTTAACGGTTCGGGCTTCACATCTTATGCAAAAGAAAAAACCACTTTAATTTATCGTTTAGGTGAAGGCGAAAACGTTTTTGAAAAGAGATACGAGCTTCCTGTAATCGACGTTAAATATGATGGCGACCTTTCAATTAAAGATTATTTTATTGGCGAAAACTTCGAATCTATTGCAGGCAACGATAGAATTACATTAACTACTACTGAAAAGGGTAATCATTCATTTGAATTTATTAATCCTTTACAAGTGTTTGATTTTAGAACGGTATTCCGCGTTCCTGCATCTGCAAACAAATATAAACGCATTAACATTTATTTAACAGATAGTTTAGATTCAAGCATAGTTGTTAAAGTTTCTTACATTAGAAACACCGCAGGTAACACTATATTTATTGTTAACGATGGCGGAACTGAATATACCGCATCATCAGACTTTATTGAATCAAATAACGAAAATTTCCGTTTAATTTACAATAACAGAGATCGCAAAATTTCACCTTCAACGGCGTATAGCGTTCAAGTTGCTAAAGATTTAAGCGGTAAGGAATTTAACGGATTTACAAGCAACAAAGTATATATTACTTTCGAATTATGTGATATAACTGGAACTGCATCAATTGATTTATTCAACTTAAACAACCAAACTCTTTCAAAGGTTAATTACGACTTAATTAAGCCTGAAGTATCATCATCTTCACTTGTTGGTGAAAGATATCTTGGAGATCACGTTGTAATCGATGCAACTTATATGGTAGACGTTCTTGATCCTAACTTAACTTACAAAATGTACGTTAAAACTCCTAGCGATAAATACGCAGTAGCAACAGACGGAACTGTTTTAAAGGAAGGAACTAACCCAGAAAAAGAATACGTAGTAGTTGCAAGCGAATACGGCTCTTACTCAGTTTACTATGAATGCTCAGACGTAAATAAGAACAGAACTATTTACTCATACGTATTCACAATTGTAGACGTAAAAGCTCCAGACGCATCAATTAGCGGTATGGTTATGGAATATAAGGTTGGCGATACTATTATCGTGCCTTCGCTTACCGCAACCGACGATTACACAAGCGTTTCTTGCGTAATTAGCGTTAAGTATCCAGATAGTACGCGCGTAACTTTAAAAGGTAATTCATTTATAGCAACGATGGCGGGCGAATACACCGTTTTATACCTTGTTTACGATGAAACCTTTAACCTTACAACACTTACTCACGTTATAACTGTAAAATAATAGGAGGATGAAAAATGAAAAACATTAAAAGAATAATTTGTTTACTACTTGCATCAATTACGTTGTTTGCAGTAGGTTGTACAAACAACAACATTAACAATAATAATCCATCTTCCTCAGAACCAAGTGGTTCGGGCGGAAACGAAGTAGTTACGCCCGTAAACCCTGTTAAACCATCATCATTTGGTGAAGTTGAAGGCGAAACCCACGAATACATTATTACCGAAACAGGAAAATATATCGTAAACGCCGGCAAAACCGACTATAAGATTTTAATTCCAAAGGGTATGGCAGAAAACGATTATATCAAATCTGCCGTTTCCGACTTAAAGCTTATGTTTTCTGAAGCAACTGGCGTAGAGCTTGAAGTTGTTGAAGATGGTGGGAACTTAAATGGCAAATACCTTGCAATTCACTCAACTTCACTTTGCTCGGCTGAAAGCATTGGCGCAACTATCGATAAGCTTGGCCGTGGCGGTTTCCGTATCCTAACTAAGGGCGATAACGTTATTATGTGTGGCGCAACGCCCGAATCTTCTATGTATGCGGCTTACGAGTTTTTACATCAAGCATTAGGTTTCGATTTATTATATACCGATTATTACGTGCTTGATAAAAACGTTACCGACTTAAAGCTTATGAATTATAACGTAACCGATATTCCCGACTTTGAATATCGTATTCAATCAACAGGTTGGATTCGTTATAACGATCAAAACCGTAAGCGTATGAAATGGACTAACGAAGATTGGATTATTCCTGCCGATGAAAACTCTGCATCTTGGCACAACACCTTTAACTATTTACCACCTGAAACGTATAAATTAAGTAAGCCTGAATGGTATTCTGAACCAAGAGGTGATCAACTTTGCTATACCGCTCACGGAAATGAAGAGTTAAAGGCTGAAATGATTGATATTATTTCGGCAAGAATTATCGAGTTATTCTCGATGGAAAAGTATAAAGGTTTAAACCACATAAGCGTTTCTATTCAAGATAACCAAAACTGCTGTATTTGTGATACTTGCGCTGCTGCAAAGCAAAAATACGGCGCAGATTCTGCAGTAATAGTATTATTCTTAAACGAAGTTGCTGAAAAGGTTAACGCATGGATGAACACTGATGCAGGCGCTCAATATAAACGTGATTTTAGAATTTTATTCTTTGCATATCACGCAACGAACGCAGCTCCAGTAGTTTACGATGAAGCAACAAAAGAATATAAACCAAGCGCTCCAGAAGTAGTTTGTCATCCAAACGTAGCGGTATATTTTGCCGAAACTAACGGTGACTATACACAAAACTTCCACGATGAAGGAACTGCAAACACTCTAGTTGGTAAAAATATGAAGGGTTGGGCAGTATTAAGTAAAGAAATTTATTTCTGGTCGTACAGCACAAACTTTAGCCACTTCTTAACACCATACAACAGTTTTGATACCGTTCAAGACATTTTAAAATTCGCTAAAAACGAAGATACGATGTTTATAATGATTCAAGACCAATGGATTCAATCTGGCGGTCAAACAGGCTTTGGTGTTTATAAAAACTGGTTACATTCAAAACTTGAATGGAACGTAAATGCAAACGTTAGCGAACTTGAAGATTATTTCTTTGATAATTACTTCTTAGAAGCATCCGACACTATGCATCAATTATTCAACGAATACCGTGCATGGGCAAGATATCAAACTGATAGTTTAGGTTACAAGGGATTCCGTTCGGTTTATTATGGCGCAATAAAAGAAGCTTTGTGGCCACAAAGAATGTTAGAGCGTTGGATTTCATTAACCGATAAGGCAAGAAAAGAAATTGAAATTTACAAGCAAAGCGATCCTACTTTATACAAAAAGCTTGATAAGCAAATTGCAATGGAATCACTTGCATTCCGTTACTTATTAGTATCGTTATATTCAAGCAAATACGATACATCTTATATCAATTCTGTTAAACAAACTTTTGCAAGCGATATATTAACTGCAGGCTTAACTTTAGTATCAAGTACTTCAGGTCAAAAGGTTGAAGGTTTACTTGCTCAATGGGGTGTAATGTAAAATAACGAGGATAACTATATGCACAAATTAAATTTTGTTGAAACTAATGAATATATAGTAAACAACGGAAAGAGCGAATATCAAATTTTAATAAGCGAAAGCGCAAAAAACGATGATTATATTTGCTTTGCTCTTTCCGACCTACGTGAAAAAATTAAAGAAGCAACCGGCTGTTTATTAGATGTTGTTTACGATAGCGAAAAACAGCTAAACGGTAAATATCTTGTAATAGGCGAAACTCGCCTTGCAAGTATTGAACAATTAGGGGGCGACAAGCAAACCCTTAAAAAGGGTGGATACGTAATCGTTACAAAAGGCGCAAACGTGTTTATGTGCGGTGCAAACACTGAATCTTCAATGTATGCCGTAATGACCTTTTTAAAAATAACGCTCAATTTCGAGCAGTATTTTACAAATCATTACAGTTTAAACAAAGGCGTTGACATTTTACCGCTTTACGACTTTAACGTTATCGATATTCCAGATTTTGAATACCGCATACAATCGGCAGGCTGGATAAGATATAACGATGAAAACCGTAAAAGAATGAAGTGGACTAACGAAACCGATTGGATTATTCCTGTTGACGAACAAAAGGCAGTTTGGCATAATACTTTTAACTATTTACCACCTGCGCTTTACAAGGAAGAGCATCCCGATTGGTATTCTGCGCCAAAGGGCGACCAAATTTGTTACACAGCGCACGGCAATAATAAAGAGCGCGCTAAAATGATAAGAATAGTTGCTGATAGAATAATAACCTTATTTAAAATGGATAAGTATCGCAACTATAATCACGTAAGCGTTTCTATTCAAGATAATCAAAACTGTTGTACTTGTGAAACTTGCTTAAAAGCAAAGCAAAAATACGGTGCTGATTCGGCAGTAATGATTATGTTTTTAAACGACGTTGCTCGTGAAGTTGAAAGTTGGATGAAAACGCTAGATGGCGAGCCTTACAAGCGTGATTTTAGAATTTTATTCTTTGCATATCATGCAACTAACCAACCACCAACTGTATTTAACGAGCAAAGCGGTGAATTCGAGCCAAGCGCACCCGAAGTTGTATGTCATCCAAACGTAGCGGTATATTTTGCCGAAACTAATGGTGACTATACTTCAAACTTCCACGATAAAGGCACGGCAAATACAAAAATAGGCGAAAAT
>JAZNFS010000030.1:0-9748 GCA_045589175.1 Christensenellaceae bacterium | reverse complement strand
TAAATTAAAATAAAAAACAAAAGCAAAACTGCTAGAAGACTAAAAATTGCATTACTGCCATAAAAAAAGCTCACAATTTCTCTTCCAGTAATAAAACCTGCGCCAATAACAGCCCCTATAATTGAAAAAGAAATTTTTAAGCTGTTTATAATTTTACTCACAAAATTAATTCCTATTATATTTTATTTTTAAAATACGGTTAAAATTATAAATTATTAAAACTTTTGCTTTAAATTTATATAAAAACACTCACGAATTTGAATTATCAAAACGTGAGTGTTTATTATTTATTCATTAATTTTATTTGCTTCAGCAATTAAGGCGTCGTTTAGCTGTTTCATTTCGGTTTCATCAATTTTTGCTACCTTGCGGTCATAAGTTATAAGTCCGTTAATTTCTTCTTCAACGTCTGACACTTGGGTGTATATACAAGCTGAAAGACCTTTTTTAATAAGTGGCCTAACTTTGTTTAAATATAACTTTTTTAACGCATTTACAAATTTTGCTTGCGTTTTATAAGCGCGATAACTAAAACTTTTATCGTCACTAAATATATGGCCTTCAACTTTTAAAGCATATCCGCCGAATTCGCTTAAAGTAACAGGTCTTGTATCTTTAGGAACACGAAGTGGAAAATAATAATTGTGAATACTTCTTATATCGCATTGTTTTTTATAATCATGCCAACCGCTTACGCTTTCAACTACACGAGTTGGATCGGTTATTTTAACAGCTCGCTCAATTTTTTTACTGTCAAACTGCCCCCAACCTTCGTTAAACACGGTCCACATATAAATACAAGGACAGTTTTTTAATTGATTAACCGTTTCTTGCCATTCGTAAATAAATCTTTTACGCCCCTTTTCATCTTCACGCGCAAAATAGTTATAATCGTCGTCACGATGAAGAATACCTAAAAACGGGAAAAGCGCAACGTTAGCAAATTTATATTCGCCACCGCCGTTTACAAAATCTTGCCAAACGATTATTCCTAATTTATCGCAATGATAATACCAGCGTAATGGCTCAATTTTAATATGTTTACGCAATGTATTAAATCCCATGCGCTTTACCCAATTAATTTCATCTACTATAGCTTGATCAGAAGGATAAGTCAATAATCCATCAGGCCAATAACCTTGATCTAATAAACCGCTGAAAAAATAAGGTTTTCCGTTAAGCCCCAATCGCTTTTTTCCGTATTTATCGGTTACTATCGAAAATGATCTCATTGCAAAGTAGGATTTAACTTTATCTTCCCCACAAACAAACTCAACGTTATAAAGCTTAGGGTTTTCGGGCGACCAAGGAATAAAATTATATTCCAAACGCAAATTCTCTTCCGTTTCACCTTGTAAAATAACCTTATCGTCATCATAAACTGTATATTTTTTTATACCATGATAATCGATTTTAACATTCATAATGTTATGTTCAAAATCGGGAATATAATCGATTGCGCGGATATAATTATGTGGTAAATGTTCCATCCAAACGGTTTGCCAAATACCACTTTGAGCAGTATACCAATAACCGCCAGGATTAAGATTTTGTTTACCTCTGCCACCGCCTGATAAGTGAGTTGTATCCGTAACTATAACCGTTATAGTATTAGTCCCTTCAACCAGATGCATTGCAACGTTAAAACAAAATGACGTAAAACCACCCTCGTGCGTACCTACGCGCTTACCGTTAACGAAAACCTCACAAGAATAATCAACTGCACCAAAATGAAGCAAAGTAACTCCACCAACCCAGCTTTTATCGATTTCAACCTCTCTTTGGTAATATAAACGGTCGTTTGCTAAAACTTTAACGGCTTCGCTAAGCCCGGAATTTATACTTTCAGGCGAAAAAGGAACGATTATTTGTTTATCGTAAAATCCCAACTCTTCGCCTACTTTACGTATAGCGAAAGACCACTTTCCGTTAAGGCACAAATAACTATCACGCACAAACTGTGGGCGTGGATATTCCGCTAACGGACAATTATTATCTATTTCATAATTAGTTTTTAAGTTATTCGGCATTTTTTTCTCTTCCAATTTTATTTAAAATAAATATTACTGCAATAGATAAAAGAGCTACTATACCTGCAACCAAAAAGATTTCAGGAGCTGGGATATACTCGGTGGTAGCTGCATCTAACCCCGGATTAGGTAGTGGAATATTCATCTTTTTATTAACTGCATTACCAATCATAGGCCCTAAAAGCATAGGTAATAAAACGGAAAATATCATTCTAATACCTTGTAATTTACCAACGTTATCTTCTGGAGTTTCGTCCCTTACCAATGCTCCTGTTAAAGTCAATATCAACACGTTACCTACTATCATAACAAGTCCAAAGCCACCGAACACAAAATAAAGTGCAGGTTTTGAAAGATTCGAACTTAAATACATTCCAAACAATCCAACTGCAAATATTACTACGAATAAATATAAAGCGCGTTGCTTAGGCCATTTATCACATAAATGACCAAGAATAAGTGCAATTATAGACCCGCCTATTATTGCAACACCGAAAACTAAGCTATATTGAATGCTTGTAAAGCCCAAATAATGAGTCATAAATATTATTATAAAAGGCATAAAAATTTGGCATGCGATGCCGTAAATACCAACGATAATTAAATTCAAATAAAGTTTTTTATGGCTTTTAATTACACTTGGTTTAAAACCGTAAATAATATCGCTAAACTTAGTTGACTGAATTGTTTTTAATTCTGGGCTGTCTTGTATAATAAATAACCCCAAAACACCAGATAAAGTAATTAGTGCACCCAAAGCAATAAATACGGCTGGATAGCCAAATAAATCGGTTAAAATGCCAAAACCGCCCGCAACAAGTAACATTGCAAACAATGGAAATACCGACAAAACACTTTCAACCTTGCCACGAAACGAAGTTTTGGTATTTTCGGTAACCCAAGCGTTAAAACATGCGTCGTTTGCAGTTGAACCGAACGCTGTCATAACACAGTCCATAACTATAATAATGGTTAAAGTTAAAGAAGTTGCTTTTGCCACGTCTTTAATATTAAATATAGTTTGAACGTTAGAAACCGAAATAAAGGCAAAAATTAAAACTGTAATACCCCAAATTATATAACCTAATGATATAAACAGCCTTCTATTTTTAACTTTATCCGAAATAACGCCTGCTACAAGAGTAACTACAGTTGCGGTAATACCGCTTAATTGCACCATTAATGTTACACTTTCAAGAGAGGTAGCTACCGTATTATATAAGAACAAATTGAACTGCATATTTTCAACAGACCACGCAATTTGCCCAAGTAAACCAAAAATAAATACTATTAACCAATTTTTTGTTCCAAATTTTTGTTCCATAACTTTCTCCTATTATATCCATTATATCATATATAAATAATTAAGTAAAATAAAAAAGCCGAAAATTACAAAAAGCAATTCACACTCGATGCGAACTGCTTTCTGTAAAAAAATATATGATAAGGGGGAAAATGATGAGCACGTTAATTGTCGTTAAGAAACAACTTAAAAATTATACCATTATTATACATATAACAAAAAAATATGTAAAGCGTTTTTTAACCACTTTTAAAAATTTTTTAATAATTTTTTTAATAAAATTATTTAACAAATTTTATTTGACAACTATCAAAATTTTGCCTAATTACTTGCTCTTTATTAATAACAAATGAAAGAGCTTTGCAATTAAAATTAAAAAGTTCAAGAAGAGAAGATGGAATTGTTAATAAACATAAGCTATCTCCCTCCTCTTGCTCAAAAACAACGTTACCTATATCACTTTTTTCAAGTGCAAAAACTTGTTCATCTTCTTCAAAATAACCTTCGTTAAAATCAGTATAGGCATTGGGTTCACCATTAAAATATCTAACCTTGCCCCTAAACTTTTCGCCTGATAAGGAAACAACC
Organism: Christensenellaceae bacterium; assembly: GCA_045589175.1. Classification (GTDB taxonomy): domain Bacteria; phylum Bacillota; class Clostridia; order Christensenellales; family Borkfalkiaceae; genus HGM11416. The sequence continues at coordinate 5,827 of JAZNFS010000030.1, read as the reverse complement.
TCTAAAAAGAAGTATAAATAACCTGTTTTTGGCAAAAATTCGCAATTAAAATCTTGCAAATTGATTTGTGCAATAAAATATTCATCTGGCGAAAACGTATCTGTTTCTAGCCAATTTTCAGGCAAAAAAACTTCGCCAAAAAGTTTACTTGATTCAACGTCGCAGTGTTTATTAATTGCTTGAAGTTTCATTTTTTACTCCTTTAATACGTTTATAATATTTATCGTTTGAAAAATCTCTTTGTTTCGTATATTCGCCACCTAAAAATTCAATAGCAAATTTAAGTTCCTTAAAATCAACGTAATTAATTTTTTCGTTCTCAATAAGTTCAAGTAAAGTAGGCAACGCCTTTTCATCGCCGTATTGCATAATATAGTTCACGTAAACGGGAATATCCGATAAATGTGATTTTAACTCATTTAATAAAATATTTAACACGCGGTCGTCATTTCTACAAACCGAAAGAATTTCAAGCAAATAAAAAGAATTAACACCTGCGCTTTCATAATTTTCAAGCACTTGTTCTTTTACCAACTCTGCGTGGTTAACTAAGCTTTCTGCAAGCAATTCTTTCATATCATTACAAGTTTGATCGTTTAAAATAAGGTTTAAATAACGGTTTAACGCTAAAGTTGACTTTTTATCGTTTAAAACGTTTACGCTGTAAGCAACTAAAGTTTGGTCGTGCTTACTATCTATATAATCAACCAAATATTTTTCGCAGTCGCTTTTAATTAAAGCTTCACATAAAAAGTCTGAAACTGGAACGTTTTTTTCAACGTGTGCGGCAAGAAGTTTCGCTAGTTCTTCGCCAGTTAAATCCGCATAATATTCTTCTGGGGTAGCCCCGTCAAGTTCATCAAGAGGGGTTGAGCCAAACTCTAAATACATAACGGGAATTTTTTCTTCCCATTGTTTTTCGCTAAATTTTCCCTTATTTTCGTTAATATATTTTACCAAGAAATCATCGAATACGTTATCAATGTCAATAACTTTTTTATTCATAAAAAATCCACCTCTATTTATTCTCAATAAGAGTAATTACTCTTTCAATTTCTTCATTAGATGCGCCGTTATAAACCATTATATTTTCAACTCCGAGTTCTTTATCTACCCCGGCATAAATTATAATAACGGCACAAAGAGCCATCACGTCACTAATTTCACTAATATTACCGTTAGTAAGTAAAGTAAAATAAATTTCTTCAGCCGACTTTTTTAATTTGTGTAATATTTTTTCGTCAAAAGCAGCTACCCTACCAAAAGCAAAAGCATATGCGTTTAAAAAAACGTCTGTTTTATCGTGCGTAAAATAAACGCTTTCAAAAGGAACTTCGACGTATAGATTATTAAAAACTACCCCTGTTTTTCCTTCGTTACCCATTAAAACTAACGCTGTTATAAGTAATGTTTTTAATGAATCGGTATAAGTTGGGTTAATCAAAACTTGCTTTATAAAATTCTTTGCTCTTTCGCTACCGATAGTGCACAAAAAGTCACCCGCTATCGCTTGCAATTCTTCACTTGTGGTGGCAAAGCACCATTCGGCAAATTCAAATATTTGCTCTTGATGAGTAACTATATATTTTTTTGACTTAGATAAATATTTCTCTAACTGTTTTTCAAGCTGAGAGACTTTTGTAAGTTCAAGAGAACGTTCATATCTTAGGGTTTTTGGATAACCTCTTTTTCCATCAATTTTAGCTCTAGTAGCTTCAAGACAATATTTAACGAAATAATCTTTTGTAATCTTGTAATAACTTGCGAAAAAATACTCAGCCTCATCGTATTTTTCGTAATTATAAGCACTCACCGCCCGATAAAAATAAGTGTTTGCGCCACTAAAAATTTGGCTTAAAAGTTGCGAATATTTATAACACTTTTCACTTCCGTTTTTATCATTTAAAATGTGAAAAAACTTAGCTAATTGAGTAAAATCTGCACTACCGCACTTTTTTAGCCTTATAAGAGTTTGATTTACTCCTTGCGTGTCGCCAGCACAAAAATAAGCACCTAGCAAATTATTCAAGGCAAATTCTGTATTTTTACCGGCTGTAGATATTTTTTCATAACAACCGATTGCTTGAAAATAATTGCCATCAATCATATAAAAAGCCCCAAGTAATAACTGAGCATCGGCATATCTTGAAGAAGTTTTTTTAATTGTATGAAGAAGAAAATAAGCTTCTTCAGGATGCTTTTCAAAAAGCGTTTGTGCTCGCGTTATTTTTTTTTCATCAAATTCGCCTTGATTATCAACTAATCTTATAGTTTTAGGCTCATTTGATAAAAGTTCGTTATAAAAATCAAGCATAACGTCATCAAAGGGATATTCTTTATCGGGCAATTTTGAAATTTGCAAGTTAAAGTAGTGTGTGGCTAGTTCCTCTTCGCGTAAAAAATAATAGTTTGCACCAAGTGCGTTATAACATTCATACTTATAACGTTTAGGTGAAGCGTTTAAAAGCTTATACCAATATATAATGCTTTTATCATACATTTGTAAATCGGTATAAAGATTAGCTATTTTTTTAAATATTATAATCGGAAATTTTTCCTTCTTTTCGCATTCAAGATAAAAAGACAAAGCTCCCTCTAAATCGCCCTTAGCCAACTTTTGTTCGGCAACAGCAATATAGGTTTTTACTGAACTTTTATCATAAGTATAAATATTGCTTTTGCCAATTTGCACTGTAGATTACTCCTTCTTCGTTAAGGCGTTCATTACTAATTTGTTAACCGCCTCTTCATCATAAGTATATTTTTTATTACAAAAATGGCAATGCACCTCAATCTTGCCCTCTTTTTGTAAGGTTTGATATAATTCACGCTTTCCAAGTGTTAGAAGCATTGAATCAATATATTCATTTGAACAAACACAACTGTATTTGTGTTTGAATTTTTCATAAGAATAGTCGTTAAAGGCTTTTTTTACAAAATTTTCAGCACCCTCGTTTTGCATTACAGAAGAAATATCACCTAGCGTTAAAAGTAAAGCTTCAGCCTTATCAATTGCTTCATCCGATGCACCCGGTAGAGTTTGAAAAATAACACCGCCTGCTCCAACACAGGATAAATCTTTGCCTATTTTTACACCTAAAGCCATTCCCGTAGGTTGTTGTTCTGAAAAAGTATAATAGCTTGCAAAATCTTCTGCAATTTCCCCGCTAACGATTTTTGCACTACCAGTATAAGGCTCTTTTAATCCCATACTCTTTACAACGGTTATTCTGCCCTTTCCAACACAGCCGGCAACATCCAACTTACCTTTAGAATTTAATGGTAATTCGCAGTTCGGCTCGTCGATATAACCGCGCATATTAAGTTTGCTGTCCCCCGCTACCACGATATGACCGCCAACGCCGTCACCGCTTAAAGTTATTGAAAGTCTATCATCTTCACCCTTTAAGGTTGAAGCCATAAAAGTTCCTGCAATTAAGGTTCTTCCAAGTGCAGCCGCTGCAAGTGGAGAAAGTGAGTGTATTTTTATTGCTTCGTTAACCATTTCGGTCGCTTCGATAACCGTAACAGATATTTGATTGTCAAATGCAAGTCCTTTATATAATATATCCATAATTAGTTCCTTTTTGCAGTAATATTAAATCTTTGAGAGCTTTCTTTTAATTCTCCCATATCCCCGTTAATTTCAAGCACGGTAAACCCTGCGCTTTCAAGCGCTAAAACTAAACTTTCTTTAGTGTGTATATACTCGATTAAGCTACTTTCGCGCTTTATATAATTTTCACCGCGCTTTAAAAAAATACTCATTTCCATTACTACTTTATCTTCATAAGGAGTGTTAAACCAAATATATGAATATTCTTCATCATCCTCACAAAAAGTATTGTTTGATATAACCTTTTTAAGTTTATATTCACTTGAAACGTCGAAATGAAAAATACCACCCTTTTTAAGAGCGTTAGCTATACATTTAAAGGCCTTTTGTAAACTTTGCGGAGGTAAACAGTTTATTGCATCGTTTATCGCAGTAATAAAATCTACCTTTTGCATAACCTTAAAAGAGGTCATATCCCCCAAAATATAAGGAATAAATATTTTTTCTTTTGCGGTTATATTTTGAGCAGAAGTTAACATTTCGGGCGAAATATCCATACCAGTAACCGAAAAACCAGCCCTTTTAAATGCGCGCGTAAAGTAACCGCTACCACAAGCCATATCTATACCCTGCCTTGCACTTGGCGATACACTTTTTATTTTATTAACAACGTATTGCGCCCAACCTTCATAATCGCAGTTGTTGCGCATTGAATAATCATAAAATTCGGCAACTGAATCAAATAACGGTGTATTTTTCATAATTTTTAAAACACTATAAGCACAAAATAATATATTTAGCAAAAGGCGGAAATTTTTCCGCCTTAAAATTTTTATTATTCTTTATTTTCGTTTGAATTTATGGAATTATCATTACTATCTTCTTCTATTACACTTTGCTTATCCTTTAAATCGGATAAACTATTTTCACTAATTTTACCAGATAATACATCGTTTACGTAATCATCACTCGCCTTTCTCATAGCCGCTTTACTTTCTTCAAGCCTACGTAAATCAGCACGAGAGAACGTTTCTGGAATCTCGATAATTTCCACGTCGTAGTCGGTAATAGGTTTAATAGGACGCTTACCAAGAGTTGAACGTTCAAATGAAAAATCTGCAAATTCTTCATCATTTTCACTCTTACTATAAATACCTCTGTTTTTAACGGCACCTGGAACTTTATCATTGATAAATTTATCAAAAGCCCATTGAGTATAGTCAGTCCAAATAAGAAGCGCGCCAGATAGACCAAATAAAATAAAGGCAACTAAACCTAACGATAGAAAAACGTTTCCAAGCATCATTAAGATAACAGTTATAAAGGCAAATGCAGTAAAGAAAATATTCGTAGGAACTAAGGCAATTGCCATAATAGCTGAATTTTTTAATAAACTTTTAAATTTAAGTTCGTAGGTCACGCCAAAAGATATCATAAATAGATATACTATTGTAAAAAAGGCAAGCATAACGTACGAAACAATAATTGCAACTGTTATCAACCAACTGCTATTAGCGGTTGCATTAATATAATTGCCATACGAAATTGATAGAATTGACATTAAAAGAAGCACTGAATATAGTAAGGTTGATAAAAATACCACTATAAAATTTTTCTTAACGCCTGTCCAAAAATCAGTACCTACAAAAACACCCTCAGACCATACCATGTTTCTCATAACGTACATACCACCGGCTATACCAACAGAGGCAACAGCCGCTGCAATAGGTAAATAAATTAAAGTGCTTTGGTTTGCAGTTAAATAAATTTGTTCAACAATACCCGGATACATTGGAGCTGCGGGATAACCTACCCCAATATTTTGCGAAAAGGGCATCATCATTGCATAGTATTGAATATTGGTATATCTTAAAAATAAAATGATGAATAGCGGTAACATAAATAAAAGCATTAACATATTTATGCCTACCATTTTACCCATATTGTTACGGAATACGTCCCATCCTAATTCCCAGCGGTTACCCGGCAAGGTAGAACGAGCATAACTTTCCGAACGTTCAGGTCCTTCAATCATTCTTGATATAAAACCTTTCTTTTTTTGTGCCATTAAGTACCTCTATAAAAATAAATTATTATATACTCTTATTACATAATATAAACTATAAGAAGTTAAATCTTTTGCCTTAGCAAAATCTTTGCACAACCCTGTGGATTTGCTTTAAATACTCACGTTTTTAAACTTCATGTGTATAATACTGCGAAGTTTAAAAACCTTGCAAGCAAGTTTTTTACTTCTTGTATTATAATAAC
>JAZNFS010000029.1:0-3483 GCA_045589175.1 Christensenellaceae bacterium | reverse complement strand
TTGAGTACTTTAAACTCCATAAAGAGGTTGATAATTTACTCAGAAACAGAGTTGATCTTTCAAACGGTGCATATCTTGTTATCGATAAAACCGAGGCTTTAACGGCTATTGACGTTAACACTGGTAGTTATACTGGTGGTTTAAGTTTGGAATCTACCGTTTACGAAACAAATTTACTTGCTGCAAAAGAAATTGCTAGACAGGTAAGACTTAGAAATATTGGTGGCATAATAATCGTTGATTTTATTAATATGGAAAGTGAAGAACACCGTAATGCCGTAGTTGAGTGCTTAGATGAAGCGTTAAAACAAGACAGAGCTAAATGCAACGTTTTGGGTATGAACGAGTTGGGACTCGTTGAGTTTACAAGAAAGAAAAAAAGAAAAGAAAGTATGTCGCTTATGGTTAAAAATTGTCCGTATTGTAAGGGTGACGGTGTAATTTTCTCTAACGACTACATAGTTTTAAAAATTAGAGCTGCGTTACTCGACGTTTTTGCTGAAGGGTATAACAGCGCAATAGTTGATTTAAACGTTGATATTATGTCCTACATTTTACAACGCGGGGCTTTAAGTAAAGACGTGCAAAAAATATGGACTAATAAAAGAATTTACGTTATTCCACACAAAACCTACCATCACGAGCATTTTTCGGTTAGAGGCGAAAACAGCTCGGTTATTGAGCTTTCAGATAAAGCGGTTATATTATATTAAGCTAATTTATATTTTATCAATAAAAAACTCTGCATTTTTTTAAAAGCAGAGTTTTTTGTTTTAAGCAGTATATGCTTGACATAATTATTAATATATACTAAAATATTATCATAGTTTTAAGTTGTAAAAGCGTGTATATTTTTGCGTAGTGGCAACTAAGGGGATTCTTAATTGCACGAAATGTCGGTTGGCTGCGGTTTTTACAACGGTCCGCTAATTTTTTTGTTTTACTTGATCGTAAAATAATATTTAAGTCGGGCCTTCTTTAAAGGAGGTTTTTTTGATGCAAGAAAATAAAAATTACAATGATTTAGTCAGTTTAAAAAGATTGTTTTATTCTCCAACTCTTTACGGCAAAAGTGCAACGCAAAAAATCACTTATCTTGCTTTAACTACGGCGTTCGTAGTGATTGCAAATATGTTTTTTGAGTTTAAGTTTTTAGAAGTTCAGTTTTCACTTACCTTATCGGTTTGTGCTTTAGCCGGTATAATTATGGGGGCAGGGTTTGGTTTTGTTGCCTCGTTTTTAGGTGATTTGGTTGGATTTTTATTTAATTCTGCCGGTATGATTTATATGCCATGGGTTGGTATTTCGATGGGGATGGTAGCACTTATTGCTGGAATAATAGTAAACGGAATAAAAAGTGAAAATTTAAACCTATATTTTAAGTTAATTATTGTTGCCATTTTAACTTTAGTTATTTGTACAATTGCAATTAACACTACTGCATTTTGGATTTTTTATTCTAATGGAAAAACCGATTATTTTACTTATTTATTTACTAGGCTTATTTTGAAAGGTCAAATTATAAACAGCCTAGTTAACTACGCTATTTTATTTATTATAGTGCCTACTTTTAAAAAGATAAAAATAATTTAATATTAACATAAAAGTGCCGTTAATTAACTTATACGGTACTTTTTTTAAATATTTTAAAGCTAAATAACCCTAAACTAATTAAACATAAAACGTTAGCAATTAAAGTTATAAAGCAAGATAAAAGCATTGCCAAAAAAGGATGAATTAAGTTTGATATTAGGTTAAACAAAAAATAATTTAAAAAACATAAAGCAAAACAAAGGGGAACGCCTTTTAAAAGTTGCCGAGTAAAATTTAAATTTTGTTTACAAACTTTTGAAAGTTTTATAATGTTAAATATTGAGCTTATACAATAACTAGCAAAATAGCCTATTATAAGGGAATAGTTGCCAATATATTTTGGAAAAATTAAAATGCTTATTATTAGCGCAATCGAGCTAAAAATATAATATTTTAAGGTGGTTTTTTCAAATCCCATACTATTAAGTAAACTAGTGGAAATTATGGTTATCCTCATAGGTATCATCATAAAGGCTGAATTTCTAATATATATGCCGGCGAGTTCGTTATTGTATAAAAATTCACCTAAATATTTTCCAACGCCAGCAAAAGCAGGAATAATAAGTATACTTATAAATAGCGAGTATGAAAGTGCTTTTTCAACGTCGGATTTAATTTTGTTAACTTTATTTTTATAATAGTTTTCAGCAAGTTCGGGTGAAATTACTAAAGAGAGTGAGCCTATTAAGGTTGATGGTATAAACAAAAGTGGTAGAGCCATACCGCTTATAATTCCAAATTCTGAAATTGCCCTTTCTTTATCTAATCCGTTTGAAATTAGAACTAAAGGAAAAACAATTGCAATAAGCGATGCTGTAAAAGAGTTTGCCGTTTTCATAAAGGTTATTGGAGCGCTTGATGAAATTAACGGTTTTAAGTAGTTTTTTGGATTTAAAATTCTTCCTCCTTTTGCTATAAAAACTGCGGAAGATAAAGTGAACGAAAATAGGTAAGAAAGTAAAACTGCAACGCTTGCATATATTGCTTTTTGAAAAAGACTTTCGCCTTTTAATACTAAATAAATACCGCAAACGATCATTATAATTTCTTCTAAAAGTTCAATAATTGAATATGTATAAAAACTTTTAGTTCCCCAAAAAAAGCCGCGTATAACTGCATAAACAGAGGTTAGAACCACACCAGGAAGTATAATTAGAAATAAAACGTTGCATCGCGAATCGGCAAAAATTACGTTTAACGAATTTTTAAAAATAAAAAAGAATGCACATAAAAAACTGCTGGTTATAAGTGCTGTTACTATACCTGCAGAAACAGCTTTGTTCTCTGCATTTTTTTGATTGCGCGCCTTTTCTTTAATCATCAATCTAGAAACGGTAATAGGTATTCCTGATGCAGAAAGAGTTATAAGCACACCTATAATTGAAAGTGCTATTTGGTATAACCCAAGCCCCTCTGATCCAATAGCTCTTGAAAGAAATATTCTATAGCCAAACCCAAGCGCCCTTTCAATACAAGATAGAATCGTAACTACTATAACGGTTATAGTCATTTTTGTTTACTTCCTTTAATGAATATTTTTCGTACTTTAACAATATATTCGTAGTATGACGAACTTAGTATTTTTAAAGGGCGATTTAAAAAAATTTATTATTCGCGTTTCAGCCGAAGGATTTATGAAATGTTGCTTAAACTATAAAACCAGCCCAACTAGAATAGCAAAATTAAATAATTTAAACTACCTGCCTGAAGAGGGTGAGATTGTGCTTTTAGAACTTTTAGATACCTTTTTATACCAAGTAAAGCCAGGTGAAAGTTTTAAAAGTATTTGTAAAAAATTTAATTTAAGCGAAAATGAACTTTTTGAGGTTAATTTAACTTACGATTTTTCTCCTTGGCAGATAATTGAAATACCACAAGTAATAAATAATT
>JAZNFS010000028.1:0-21986 GCA_045589175.1 Christensenellaceae bacterium | reverse complement strand
CTAATATTTTCTAATTGATTTTCCAGTTCAACAAGCCTTTCTTTAGTGGTTTCGGTGAGAATACCTTTTTCGATAGCTGTTACGATATTTTTAATATTTTCTTCGGTTTCCTTTTTTTGATTTTCAAGATAAGTTAATTTTGAATTATCCTTTTGTTGCGTTTCTTGAAATTCAATTATTTTAGTTGCTATGTAGTTGATCGTTTCAGGATTATCAAGAACTTTTAATGTTATATCAATAACTAAATCTTCGACAACGTCTTTTCGTATGGTTGCCTTGTTACAACTTCTTTTGCGTTTTCTACTTGAACATTTATAGTATCTTACAACATCACCAGTTTTGCCGCGCCCAGTCTCTGCAAGAATTTTATTACCGCATAAACCACATATTAATTTGTTTCTAAGTAAGTAGGGTTCTTGTGTTGGAAATCGTCCAAATCGATTATCAGCCATTTTCTTTTGTGCTAACTTGAATAAGTAGTCATCAACGATACGAGGGTAGTAACTATCATAACGTTCGCCACTAAAATAGCAAACACCAGTGTATTTTTCGTTTTTGAGCATATTGTAGACTGTATTAGCAACAAGAGGTTTGCCTCTGTGTCTAACACCTTCAGAAGTAAGCCTTTGAATAGTTGTTGTTACAGGTATGCCTTCTACATACTCATCAAAAATTCGTTTTACAATAGGCGCATTAAATTCATCAAGTACAGGTTTGTGATCTACTATCTTATAACCAAAAGGAAGCCCACCGCCGGTATAAAGACCTTTTAAACGGCTTTCTCTTAAACCACGTTTAACCTTTTGACTTAATTCAGCAGAGTAGTATTCAGCCATACCTTCCAGTAGCGATTCTAAAATAATACCTTCAGGTGTGTCTGGAATATTTTCTTTTGCCGATACAAGCTTAACACCATTATCTCTTAAGGTTTTTCTATGAATAGCCATTTCGTATTTATTACGTGAGAAACGGTCAAGTTTGTATACAAGTATCATATCCCACGCTTGTTTTACACAGTCCTTAAGCATTTTTTGGAAAGAAAAACGATTATCGTTCGTTCCGGTTGTTGCTTTATCGATATAACTATCAAGAATAAGTATATCGTGGCGTTTAGCGTATTCCGTACATTCACGGATTTGTCCTTCTATAGATTGGTCTGTTTGCTTTTCGCTAGAATAACGAGCATAAATTACAGCTGTTTTCATTGTTGCTGTACCTCCTTATTTTATTATTTTTTCTAATCGTAAACAAATACTTTTAATTTTTCAACTGACTAAAATATCATTTACTCTGACTAAATTAGAGAACTTTTTAGAGTAACTATGACAAAAATATTATTAGCCATTAACGAAATCTTAAAAACTATTCATTCCCGCTGTCGAAAATTTCGACACGGCCACCATCAGAAAGTGGCTAGCAGGAAAGTGATCAAAACTAAAATTGGCGCGTTGGAATTAAACTAATAGAGTTTTAAGTGTCAATTTTAGTAGCTTTCCGGCGACGACGTCTTTCTGATACACTAAAAAAACAATAATGTAATAATTTCGTTCAGTGTAAATAAGAGATGAGTCATATTTAATAAGGAAATTGTACTAACAAGAATGAAAATTGGCATAGTTCAGTCAGTTTTCAAATTTGTTCAGATAGTGTATAGTGTAGGTAATGAAAAAATAAGGAGGGCGAAATCCGTGGAAGAAATAGAAGTTAAAGGAAATAATACAGGTTTAAAATGCTACATAAATGGTCTTTGCGATCTAACGCTTATGCCAAAAGAAGAAATGGATTTATTTGTTGCATCAATTGTCCCAGTGCTTTTAGAACATTATCAGAACTACGTAAAAAGAAAGGGTGAGCGAACTAAAAATAAAGAAAAAAATAATAATAAAAAGCAATCAAAAACCTCTTGACAAATAAAAGTTAATATGATATTCTTTTTAGCGAAACAAAGTGTTTCACTAAAAACTAAATAAAAGGGTATTGAATGAGAAAAATTAACGAACAGAGGATAAATGAAGTATACGAGTATATTACCCATGTACAGTATACAGAGAGTAGAACCCCATCGATAAGGGAAATAAGTAAAGCTTGTAATATTTCAGGTAGCGCCGGTGCTTTACGAGCAGTTAGGTGTTTGGAAGAACGTGGAATGATAAGCCGAACCTATAGTCAAGATAAGAAAGTAATTTCTATACCGAACAATCTTGAATTAGGGAAAACGGCGCCAGTATCAATAATAGGAACGTGCGCATGCGGTGAACCTATTACTGCCGTTGAAAATGTAGTGGCAACCGTTGCATTACCGGTAGAGATATTTGGAAGTGAAAAGCATTTTATTCTATATGCTAAAGGAAATAGCATGATTAAGAAGGGTATTTTTGATGGTGACTTAATGGTTGTACGTGTGCAAAATACTGCAAACGCTGGCGACGTAGTAATTGCGCGAGTAAACGACGATGAAGCAACTGCAAAGATATTAGCGATTAAAAATGGCAAGTATTACTTAAAGCCTGCAAACGATGAGGTAGATCAAATGGGTAAAAAAATATATGAGGATATATATCCTGAAGGTGAGTGGAGTATATTAGGCGTAGTCGATAACGTAATCCACAATCCGAATAACGGTATAATTTAAGAAGGTAACGAAAACAGTTTCCCTTTTTATGAATCTTTCTTAAACAAAACTGTGCCAAAATAAAATAAACGATTTGAAGGAGTAAGTAAGATGCATAAAATAAGACAAGAATTGAACCAAATTAGATATTATTACTCACGTCGTGAGATGTTTGAAAAAGCAAGTGGATGTATTGGAAGAAGTAGCATATTACAATTGGTAGAAAAATACAACAAAGCTATATGCTTTGCAAGCGACGCCCAGTTGTACGATGTTTACGTTTGCATATATACCGAAGGGTATACGCAGGAAGGAACGGCAGATAAGTTAGGTTATTCATCAAACTATGTATACAAATTAAATAGAAAACTGATAGAGTTTTTCTATGATTATTTTAAAGGCGAAAAAGCCGCATAAAAAATACGTTTGCATATATACTGATTTAGTTAAGCAAGAAGAAATGGTATAAAAAGAAAGAAATATGCGCCTAACGTATTGACAATGGGCGCATATTGTGTTATAATTTGTGTATAATAATAACGGAGGATTTATTATGAAAGCAAGTGTAAATATAAAAATGGATGAACAATTAAGGGATGATGCAAAGGCATTATTTGCTCAAATGGGATTAGATATGACGACGGCGGTAAATATGTTTTTAATTGCAGCATTAAGGGAAAAAGGTTTACCATTTGATGTAACAACCGTAAGTTCAGATTCTGATGATGAAAAACTAGAAAAATATTTTGCTGATAAATTAAGAAGGGCAGAAGAACAGGAAAAGCAAGGAAATATGCGTTCAGTTGAAGCCTTTTCAGCAGAGGTAGGCAAGAAATATGGATTCTAAACAATACGAAAAAGTCATATTGCCGGAAGCGGAAAGTGATATTATAGAAATTTTAGATTATATTCACGATGAACTTAAAAATCCAACGGCGGCAAAAAAGTTATATCAAAATATATTAGAGGCAATAGACCGCGCTTCTTTATTTCCCTATGCAATGCCAAAATTAAAAAATGAGGTTATTACAGCAGGTAAAGAGTATAGACGTTTAGACGTTGAAAATTATGTTTTAATATATAAGGTAGTGGAAGAGTTAAAGCAAATTCGTATAATGGCGGTGTTTTACGGGCCATCGAACGTTGTATCTAGATTTTTAGATAGAATTTAATACATATCAATCAAAGCAAGAGTTAACGCCTCTTGCTTTTTTCATGCAAAAATATAGGAAAATTCATTAATATTTAGTAAAAAATGAGTCATAGAAAGTCTAAAATTAAGGCACAAAATCTCCGATAGAATCAAGAATTTTGAAGGGTGTAGTCAGTGGCGCTTTTTGTTTTTATGGTGTATAATCGAGGTGTAATCAACCTGAGGCGCAAAGTTAACGATTACGCTTAAGCGGTTCTTGCAAGTAAGGTGGCCACCGACTGTTTACGAATCGCCGGAGATTAGTATTTCAGAAGCGAACGGTTGATTGCGAATAACAATTATACAATACATTCTTCGCTTAGCTAACGGCAACACGGGCACAGAAAAAATTCAAAACAAGGAGAAAACATCAATGGCAAAAAATTACAACAGCGAAAGACGCTGGACAACCCCATCAAAGCGAGCAAAGGGTTACGCAGCAGACAGAAAGGCAAGGGTTCATACTTACGGTAAGAACGAAGGTAAAGAACTTAGCGAATATCAACTCGGCATGAGATCGGGTTATCTACAATGTCAGAGCGACCACGCCGGCATTTATAAGTATAAGAAAGCACTTGCAGAAGGTAAGAAACCTGAAGAAGCAAGACGCATCTCTCGCCAAAAAGGCAAAAAAACAGCATAACAAGGAGGTAAAATAAGTTATGAAAAACAAAAATCAAGCAGTTATGGTAGAAAGAGAACCTTACACTAAAAATAATAAGAATTACTTTGCATACTTCGTAAGAGGCAACATTAGAGGGGTAGACGTAAAAATCAGCATTATGCCCCCTGAAAAGGATTATAACGGATACGTTGTATTAGATATTATATTCGGTAATACAAATGCGACTGAATTATTAGTAAAGCCTTTTGAAACCAAGAATGAAGCATCAGGTGAAGTAATAACTGGTAATACCTATGGAGTTAAGAGCGTTGATGAAGACGGTGAAATTTACGAATTCAACGTAAAACCCGCAAAGAGATCAGACAAAGCGCTACTTAATATGTTACTTAAGCAAGTAGCGAAAGCATAATAAAAAAATAACCGTTTCTGCGGCTTGCGGTGGTTAAAGCCACTGTGAGTCGCAGTTTTTTAATTAAATTTTGGAGGAAATAAAAATGAAGAAAGTTATAACAATAATAGCTATTGTATTGGTTGTTGTTTTACTTGCCGGTTTAGGTGCTTATTTCTTTATAGGCAAACCCCTAGAAGAATCAAGAAGTACCGCGCCGGTAAAAGTAGAATATGAAGCTACTTTTGGTGGTGATTTTGAAGAAAAATACCCCATCAGTTCGTTACCTAATACCGATAATATGAAGGTAGCGCCGTATGCATATCAAGATACTTCACTTTTTAGCAATAAGCGAATAACCAAAATTGCTGTGCCTGTAAGAAGCGTAACAGCATTGGATGAAAACCAGTATTTCAGCTTACACGTAATTAAGAGTGCAACCGTTAAAAAGGGTGGTATTTACACGTCTGAGCCATATACGACGCATAAAGTGTATTTGCCAAAAGAAGAACTTACGAGTACTACTGTAAATAAATGGATTAGTATTGATTTATCCGACCAGTTTATATACGTTGGAGAAGATGAAACGTTAGCGTTTATGAGCCCGGACGATCCAGTTATTTGTTGTTACGCGACGATTCCAGACTATAATTTCGTATATGATTTAGGCAAAGCAGGTATTTTACAACCAACACAAAGTATTTTTTATAGTATTTATACCGATGACGTAGTAGATTTAAAAGGCAAAACCATCTCTATTTTAGGTGATAGTATTTCAACTTTTAGCGGAATAAGTAACGATGCAACCAACACAAACAACACTATTGGTAGTAATGCTGTATATTATCCTAAGGGAGAAATTGATAACCCTGATGAAACTTGGTGGATGCAAACTGCAAATGCCACCGGTATGACTATGCTTGTAAACAATTCCTGGTCGGGTTCAAAAGTATTAACAGGCGGTAGCGCGGCATATCAAACCAGATGTGAACAGTTACACGATAATACTGGTGAAAATAGCGGAACTCATCCCGATATTATTGCCGTATATATTGGTATAAACGACTTTAACGCAAACCTAGCAATAGGCAATTTTAGCAAGTTAGAGGATATTTATACCGAAGAAGAAGGGTATATTATCCCTGAAACTGTGGCAGAAGCTTATGCAATAATGATTCACAAAATGATTACCAAGTATGAAAATGCAGATGTTTTTGTATTAACTTTACCTGCGAACGGCATGAATAAAAATACTGATACTTTAGCTAGTTACAACAAAGCAATTAGAAAAATTGCCGATTATTTTGACTGTCATTTAGTAGATATTGCTAACATTGAAGGCTACGACTATGCGAAGTATACGATGGATGGCTTACATCCTAATGAACAAGGTATGGATTTAATCACAGAATTGTTTGTAAGAAAGCTTGAAGGCGTATACGGTCTACCTGAAAAAGAAGAGAGTAAATAAGGGGGTGTTATTATGAGATATTACGATAATCAAAAAGAGTTAATGCGGCATAAGAGTTCAGATAGCGTAAAATGGTGGTTAACCCTAATAGCATTTGTTATTATCGGTATAATGCTAACCGGAATTATCGTAGGATGGTTTAATAACACTTCTGAAGAAAAGGAAACCGAAGAAGCTACGGTAATAGAAACTGTAAATACGGTGCATCCAATGCCAAAATTTATGACGTTTACGTCAAATTCATTGTTAAATGCTGTTTCAGCAAATGCAAATAGCGTAGACGTTACAATTCAAGCAACAGTAAAGCCGTTTAATGCATCAAATCAAAAAGTGGATTTTAGTGTTGCATGGAAGGATGCGCCTACGTATGGTAAAGAAAAGGTAAGCGATTACGTAACTGTAACACAAGCAAGTGACGGTGCAACGACAGCAACGGTTTCGTGCTTTAAAGCTTTTGGGAATGATACCATAGAACTAAAAGTAAGGACGCGCGACGGTGGTTTTACAGATACTTGCATTATAAAATACAAAGGCACAGCACTTTCGTTAGAGGTTGAAAGCAACGAATTAGTATTAAGTGAAAGTACCGAACGTGAAGAATATTACGAGATAGGAACTAACAAAACGTATAATTTTGATATAGTAATGGATAACGCATTTAGTAGCGTAGGAACTTATGATTTAGCTGTAGAAGTTAGTGCTGTAGGTTCGTTATATTTTGGTGATGGAAGTGTAGATCCATGGTCAGGAATGTTTAATTTTAGCGAGTTTCGTGAGTTAGAATTATCACATTTCGTAGATTCGTTTATCACCAGTGCAAGCATTGAAGGCACAACGTTAAAAATAACAACAGGTAAAAAATGCGTTGAAGAATTCTATGAAGAATCGGTTACTGATGAAGAACTTTTAGCAACTAATTACAAAAACCGCTATGTATTTTATGATGAATTTGGCTATACGGTAGGCAATGGTTACGAAGAAAAAGCGACTGAAAACCTAGAGAAGATCAAATCCAGTTATTTTTTAATAAAGGTAACAGATAAAATTAGTGGTTTAAGTGATGAAATAAAGCTTTGGTTAGTATATTCGGTAAACGGCGTAGAGCTAAATAAAGAAGTTGTAGAGTATTAATCTGCGAAGCGAGGTGAATTATGAATAAAAAAAGAACAGCGAATGCTGCAACGAAAGTGATAACATATTTATTGATAATTCTTGTATTTTTAGGCGCAATCGGCTTTATTTTTACCTTTACAAACGGATTTAACGAAGATTTTAAGACATTCTATATTGAACACAACGGTGTAAGTATATTAAGCAGTGAGAAAAAACTAGTTTTAGAGCGTGGCAAAACTCATCGTTTTAATACAAAATACACCTTTGATTTTAATAAGGAAGAAGCACACGGATATCATCTATCAATAGTAGCCAATCAAAATGAAGAACAGTCCTTTGATTTTACAGTAGACGGTGAAACATACGCATACTATGAGGTTGGAGATTTAACGGATTGTTTTAAAATTGTAGAAGGCGATGATTATTTTACGATAGAAATACCCGAAAAAATTATGCTTGAAGACATATTAAAAGCAAAGTATAGCGGTTCAAATGTAGAAGTACCCGAAGAAGCGCTAAAGGTACAGTATCCTTTTACACTCGTAGTATCGTCGTATAACGAAGAAGTTACCTATAATTTAGATTTTGCCTTTTACATAAGTGTAACGGGCGTAGAATTTGAAAAGGAGGTACTAATACTTTGAGAAAAGCAGGAAAGAGCAAACTTCTTCTCTGCTTAAATGCAATAATACTGGTAATTTGCACCATCATAACGGTGGTGCAACCTACCTTTGCGTATGCAGCGGAGAATGAAAACAGCTTTGAAACAAGTAGTGTTTTAGAAGATTTACAGTCAGCAAAGGTAAACGGTCAGCCGTTTGACTTAACATTATATCCATTTGATGAAAATAAGGAAATTCAAATAGTAAGTTTTATTGAGTATTGTTATTCATATAGAGCCAGTCAAAGAAAAGATTATGGGTTATATGTGTATATATATAATCCAAAAGGCTTAAATATTGATTCAAAAAGCAAGCAAAATAAGATTCAAATGGCAAGTTCATACGACAAAACCGGTTTACCGAACTCTTATACAAAGTATAGTTTGAAATTTTGCAATAGGGTAGAGTCAGGGGATTATAAGCATTTATTTTATAAATTCAAAGTAGTTGATAAAGAAGTAAACGGAACGACCTTTGAAGATAGAGTAAACACAAACAAGCGCCGATATGATATTTCTGGTATTGAATTACTAACTTATGGTGAAGAAAATGCTACGGAATACCACGTGGGCGGAACGTATTTGTTTACAGGTTATGCAAAAGGCTACGGGCCGGATAAAGATGCTGAATCGACTCTAAATTGTGAGATTACAGAACTTGAAACATTAGAATTAAACGTAAGGCACACTAACTTTAGAACGGGTGTATCAAGCTTAGGTGTAGACCATTATAACGAAGTAAATACCGTATATTTTGCAGTTCCGAAGCGAATATTTGAGATTTACGGACATTTACAGAAGATACGTGCTGAATGGTGGGAATATAAGACTAAAATGGCGGCAATAACGTCAAATCAAGATTTTTACAATCAGTTATTGCAATATACTGGTGTAGACGTAGGTAAATACAATAAAAGTGTACCGATTTATTTATACTCTGGTTATAGTGCAAAGCCGTCAAGTGGTATTGGTATTCCTAACTCACACAGTATGTATTGGACGTATAATGTAGATACTTCAACAAAACATTCTTCAGTAGGCACAACAACAGACGTTTATTTTGTCGATAAATATTCAACAATAATGCCGTATGCATTTCATGCGCCACAGGTTGATGCGCAGTCAATATTCGATTATTTATACTCAAAGCCATACGCTGGCGACGTTGATAGAACGGTAATAAAGGATTGGATATATAACTACGGAAACAACTTAGGTAACGGCTATATAGATTGTAATGGTCGAGATTTAAGCATTGATTTGTTTGAAGATAGCGTTGATGAAGGGCGAACTATGGGGTATAACGATAAAACCATAGATTTGCTTGATACGTTTGATTTAAACAGTTACGATAGTAATCATAGCTGGTGGGAAAAACTACGAGATTACGGTTTTTCGTGGCCGGAAACAGATGAAGATTATAACGCGGTATCGCCAATATATATGGTTACAGCGAATGATTTAGTAGGAACTGATGAACAAATATCAAAAAATCTTTTAGTAAGCGCTAAAGACGTAAGTAATTTGAAAGCATACTTTGCTCAATCAATAGCAGAAGAGTGTGGAGTAGTATTGTTTAGGTTTGCGCAGACGGATTATTACTGTGCTCCAGCATATACACAAAGTGATGACAATATAACTTATACTGATACATATGTAGCGCAACAAACGCTATTTTTTGATTTTGATATTATAGAATTAACGTTTAACAAAAACGGTGTATATCACGTTATACCTATAGTTTCCGATCCCATAGATATAGTCAATGATTTTACTGCGCCAGAAGGTGAATTTCAATGGTGGAAAGCAGTATTAAGTTTAATTGCTTTAGCATTATTGATATATATTTTATCACCGTTATTCCCATATATAGCAAAAGGAATAGTTTGGGTAGTAAGTTCGATTGCTAACGGAATAAGTCAATTATCAAAAAAGGATAAAAACAGGAAAAAATGACAAGGAGAATGAGCGTTGAAAATAATAAAAAGAATTATTTCAATACTCCTTCTTATCATAATTTTATTGGTGGTTGGCTATCTGTTTTATACGGGTAGCCAACTTTCATAAATAGGGTAATAGGGGGTGTTGTATGAGTAATAGACTAAGAAAAATTTATTTAACAATCACCATAATGATAAGCATATTTTTTGTTTATCTTACCGTATTTAAGTTTGCAAATTCATATCTAAGGTTATGGGAAAGTTTAGTCGATTTATGGTCGTCGGTAAGGATATATTTTGCATTCATTTTTAACCGTAAAACCAGTGCCGTTCCAACGGTGGTAGAATGGTCAAAAGTGATAAAACAAGAGATAATCCTGCCGGAGGATCTAAACGAGTTTACAGAGCAAAGCAAGGGGTATTTTGCGTTACTTTTTAGTAAGGAAAATCTACTTGGGTATTTCCACGAAACAGGGGTAAAACTAAGTAATTTTTCAAGGGTAGTAATAATACTTTTACCCGTGTTTTTATTGCTGTATTTGCTTATGAAAGAACGGTATAATACAATCAATAATAACTATAACCGGGATACTCTTCCGCTAAGGTTTTGTAAGCGATTAAAGGCAATATTTTACACACCAATTAGGCGGTTCATAACTGGCTATATGGAGTATATTATGCAAAACATAAAAATCTTCAAAATATGGCTTTTAATGTGGGTTTTTAACTTAAATTTCATTTCAATAATTATAGCGTTTATAGCATATTATTTATACTTTTCGTCGAGCTTTGAGTTCGGTGGTTTATTCAGACAATTTTGTAAGCTGGCAATAGATTTACAGGTGCTTTTTACAACCGTTCCTTGGTGGGTGTTTGTAATAGTTGGCGTATACGTTTTTGGTATTATAAGAAAGCGTATGGCGGTTAACTTATTACAGCACTTTGAGGCGCGTAACTGTGGGTTTATAAACGAGCTTCCAATCGTGTCAATGACGTGTGGCTCGATGGGTAAAAAGAAGACTACGATTATAACTGATATGGCGCTTTCACAAGAGGTAATGTTTCGGCAAAAAGCGTTTGAACTTTTACAGAAAAGCGATATGAAATTTCCAAGGTTTCCGTGGATAGAATTTGAACGTGATTTAAGTAGGTGTATGGAGTATAAACAGGTATACAATTTAGCCACCGTTAAGGACTGGATCAATAAGAAGCGCGCACGTTTTGAAAGGAACGGAAATGCGTGTGAACGGCTATATGGATATGATATAGAAAAGTATGGCAGAACCTATGACGATGGTTTAAAGGTATGGGATTTATACGAAGTGCTCAGCGACTACGCACGGTTATATTTTATCTACGTAATAACCAGCAGTTTAATAGTTTCAAACTATTCGGTGCGATCAGACAACGAGCTTGTAAGTGAAGGCAATTTTCCATTATGGAATACGACCTTCTTTCCGCCTACAACGGTTGAAACGGGCAGACACGCTCATATACTTGACTTTGACATTTTAAGGCTAGGAAGAAAGGTTTTAGAGGGTAATCCAAACGCTGGAAGTTTTGAGTTCGGCGTTGTCCTTATAACCGAAGTCGGTAAAGAACGCGGGAATAATTTGGAATTAAAGGAAGTGAAAAGAACACAAGAAGAAACCAACCAGAAAAACGATTTGTTTAACAGTTGGTTAAAAATGTGTAGGCACTCAGCAACGGTAGATAATTATCCGTTTGTGAAAGTGTTTACCGATGAGCAACGACCTGCATCGTGGGGAGCTGACGCCAGAGAATTGTGTCATATCATACATATCGTAGGCGCAAGCGAACAACGATTAGCGTTACCGTTTTATACAATAGAAGAAATGCTTACCGAGTGGGTGTTTAATAAGTTTATCAACCTGTATTACGATTTTAGGTATAAGCGGGGAGATAACACTTTACTTATACACGTTCTAAAAGGCATAACTTCTTGGTTGTATAAGCGGAATGCAAGAATATATAACAAGTACGGTTATTCGATATCAAAAATAGAGAAGGAACGCGGTACGATGGACGGAAAGGTAGAAAAGAAGAAATACTACGTAATGAATAATAAAATTTACAGTAGAAGGTTTTCAACCGATTGTTTTAGCGATTACTTTAACGATTTGGCAAGAAAAACAAAAGTAGGATTAAACGATTACGTAGAGTATGCAACGGAAAAGGCAACAATAGAAGAATTAAAACTGCAACATAGTTATTTTATCGACGGGCTGTACAAAACCGCAGACTCTAACTAAAAGCAGTTAAATCCAACAGTCTGCGACAAAAAGGAGGTAAAAATGTCGTATGGCGAAGCAAAAGTGTATTTTGACGGCTCGCATTATATAGCAATTCCGCATACCACGCGAATTGTTAAAAAGCGACCAAAGCCAGTAGAAGAAAAAATTACTGTAGAAGTTGAAACACCTTTTGAAATGGAAGATGATAAAAGCGAACCTGAAGAAGTGAAAGATTTGTTTGAGTTAATCGAAAAGAGCCAGCCGACTACGGAAAAGAAAAAAGTAAAATATGTAAGACAAACAACAAAGAGGGAACTGTTTGAAGAGTATTACAAAGAAAGCTTAAAACTTGCAAAGCGTGAGCGTAGCGCATATATAGTTAAAAAGATGTTAGACCTTTTTGAAAGCGAAAAGGAAGCGGAAGAATACGTAAAAGAAAATATGGAACGAAAACAGCGTAATTTAATATGCAGGCGCATTCGTATGACAAGGAAAGCAAACTTACAAGATTTTAATTATTTTTGCACGTTTACCTATGACGATAAAAAGCACACGGAAGAAAGTTTTAAGATAAAGCTTGGTAATACGTTAAAAAATTTTGTTAAAAGAAAGGAATGGAAATATATAGGCGTATGGGAGCGAGCACCAAAAACGGAAAGGTTGCATTTTCACGGTATTTTCTATATACCCGAAGGCTCAATGCCTGGTGAACTGTTACCATTTAAGGATTACAGCTTCAGCACGCACAGAATGCAAGTAACGTGGCAATCACTTTACTTTAACGAACACTTTGGGCGGTCAGATTTTGAAAGAATAGAAGATAAGTATAGAATGGGCGAGGCTCTTGCGTATTTAATGAAATATTTAGAAAAGACGGGCGAACGAATTGTTTATTCAAAAGGATTGCCACAATTCTTTATATCGGATATAATGGATGAAGACATAGCTTGTAAACTTAGCGAAGATGAGAGTGATAACAAGGTAGTATTATTCGATAACTTCGGATGCTGGGATGAAGGCTGTTATATCGGGCAAGTAAGCCCAGAGGTAATAGAACAACTACGAAAAGTAGCATAACAAAAAACACCGCCGACGAGAAAAATGGGCAGAGTTGCAAGCGGATTAGCGCAACCGCCCATTCTCGGCGGCTTTTTGTTTGGTAAAGGAAGAAGGTCAGGTCAAGGGCGTGTGCTTGTCTTCGGCGGAGCGTAGCGTACCCAACTTGTATCAAGACAAGCACACGCCCTGGTGTCACTCACCTTACAAAGTATGACTCAGACCTTACTCGGATCTTACAATATAGATCAGAAAATTTAATGTTTTCGATTTAATATTTATCCTAAAGGCATATATTAAAATTGTTGAAATTAAATTGACAAAATGTTATACTTTTGATATAATTAAGAGGAAATAATTGATAGAAAGATGAAAAGGAGGTATAACTTATGATTTTTGAATTAAGACAATATGATAAAACATTGTTAGCTTTTGATTTTATTGAACAAAAATTAGAAGGTCAAGCGTGTAAGATTTTATCTATAAATGAAGAATGTCGTAATTTATTACCTCTTGGTATGAAAGTTACTGATGAAGGCTTACTTTCTTGGTTAAAAGGTAGAGTTGTTCCTAAAAATAGAGAATTTGTTCATCAAATTTTATCGCGTTATGGTCTTGACCAAAATGATACAATGGGAATTATTAAGCTTTGTAAAGGACTTTCATTAAACGACAGCTATTGGGTTGTAGAAAAGGATTTCGATGGCAAATTTGCAGACTACAACCTTTATGATAATAGTTTTACACGTGCACTTGCTTTAATTGCATATACCGGTTACGGTACAAGTACGGCAAAAGGTTTTTCTTCTTCGCCAGAATTTACAACAAACGGAATGCTAAGAAAATGTTGGCGCCGACTAAATAAGAAAATATATTTATATAAAGGCGGTACAACAGGCGCTGCCAATACTGGTAAAGAGCCGTTTTCAGAATTTTATGCTGCACAAATTGCTAAGCAAATGGGGTTAAATCATATTGCATATGGTTTAGCTAAGTGGAAAGATACTCTTTGTTCTACTTGCGAATTATTTACAGACATTGATACGTCTTACGTTCCGATTTATAAGTTCGTTGAAAAATCTACTGTTACGGAAATTGCAGCTTTTTTAAAAGACTTAGGCGAAGAATATTACAATGATTTTGTAGATATGCTTATTTTTGACGCTTTAATTTTTAATACAGACCGTCATGGTGGAAATTTTGGTTTGTTGGTTGATAATAAAACAAATAAACCAATTAAGTTTGCACCTATATTTGATAATGGATTATCATTGTTTAATTATGCAATGGATGATGAGTTGGAAGATGCTGAAAAATATTCAAAAACACGTGGTTCGGCTTTTGGTGTATCACATATTGATATTGCAAAAGAATTTATAACTAATCGTCAAAAATCCCAATTAAGAAAGATGATAAATTTCCGTTTTGAAAAACATTCTAGATACAATTTGCCTGCAAAGCGATTAAAAATTATAGAAGAGTTTTTACAAAAGAGAGTGCAAGAATTGTTGTCTTTATAATAACTAACATAAAAATAGCCGAGGTTGAAAGAGAAAAATCAACCCCGGCATTTTCTTTGTTATGAAGTTTACCGTCTATTCGGTATATACGATTTATTCCCAACCGTAACAACCTTTTGAGTTATACCTGCAAAATCGCGTTCTTCGTAAGTAGGCTTTCCTTTAGCGGTAGCGCGAACGATTATTTGTTTATCATTTTCTTCAGCGCGAGAAAAATTAACGTCTAAAAATTTATCTTCGCCTGAAATCTCTAGAACCTTAATGCCTTTTTTAACTAGGCAAGAACTGAATTGCCAAATCATATCGAATTTACCGTTAGAGTCGGCGATAAAGCAAAAGTCATCTTCTGGGTGATATCCTACTATTCTAAAATAATTTGCCATAATATTCCTCCTTATGCTGCAATTTGTTTTAATTGTTGTTTTGTATACGGTAGCCATTCATTGTTTACAAAATCAAGAACGTTATCATCTGGTGTTGAATCGTTCTTGCCGTAGCATTGAAGTATTTTCTTGTCTTTAGGCGAAAACTCAATGGTAACGAAAGGCGTTGTTTCTTCTTCCTTGTTTCTAACGAAAAAGATTAAACTCTCTCCACGTGCCATCTTTTTATCGTAACCCATTTTACCAACGCAGTGATCGAGCTTGTATCCTTCCTTAACCAGTTCAGCAGGCGTTCTAGCGATTAACACAACGTAAGCACCGTTATAGCGCTGTTCTAAAACCGAATACTTTTGCGCGATAGAAGAAAACTGTTGATAGAATTCAGTTCTTAAGGTTTCTTCTTCCTTAGCTTTAGCGGAGTGATATTCATCAATTCTAATATCGTGCCAGCGCTTAAAATCTTTAGGGTAACGGTTCTTAGTATCTTTCATATCAACACCTAAATAAAGGCAAGCCTTTAGATAGTCGTTGTAACTCGAAATCGTTGCTGTTGAAGAGTTTATGTATTCAAAGAGCTTTTGTGCATCTTGCTTAAATTCACGCCTTAATTCAGGGTAATATCTTTCGGCTGAAAGCTTCTTTTCATATTCCTGTCTTTTATGAACTTCTTTAATTGGCTTATTCTTTTTGTAAGCCTCAATAATGGCAGAAACGTAATAGTAATTTTCATTGATTTGTTCAACGTTACGAGCAAGCCACTTACGGAATTTCTTGTCTTTAGTGCAAAGCCGTAAAATTTGAACGCTCATAGCGATATAATTAAGACCAAGTTTTGTTAAATATTCCATTTGCGGATATTTACGGTAAAGGCGCAAATATTGTAAAGTATCGCAATATGGATAAACGTCAATAGCCGAATATTTAAATTCGGGTAGTTTTAAAGCGTATTCAGCGTTAACCATAGGAGCAAAGGGATCAAACATTTTATCTTCAGCGCATCCCCAACCGGCTTCATACCATTTAGCACTATTAGTAAGACCTTCATCGTGCCAACCTACGACGTAGCCTGCTATATAATAGTAGACCATATCACGAACATAGCAGTAATCGCTATCTATTCCGTGAACGGCTACTTGCTTGCAATACCAAGAGTTGAATTTATGTTTAACGGCAACGGTAACTTTAACAAGCTCACCATCGTTTTTAGTAAGGTATGAATAAAAGCGCTTTAAGCTGGTAGGCTTAGGGTAGAGCTCTTTATCTTTTTTGCGTATGAGTTTTAGTACGTTTTTAGGTATAGGTTTAATTTTAGATATTTTCATTTTAATCACCTCACTGTAAAGTTATTTCGTCGCCGAATATTTCAAAAAGTTTGTAAAGGGCAGATTTGTCAAGGTTGTCAACAGTTTCTTGTAGAGTATCTGTTTCTTCCGTTAACACTTCGCCCGTTTCGTAATCTATTTTTTCAAGTGCAGCTAATTCTTGTTCTCTTACTGTTACGTCCATATTTTCAACTACGGCTAAGGGAGAGAACTTAAGAATTTTATTAAAGTACAATTCAGCACAGTGGTAAGGGAAGCCTACCATCGGTATTCTTTCTTCAAGCCCACAGTCGCGACCTGTTAAGGTTAGGTCAAGGTGATTAGAAACAAGTTTTGCATTATCCCCAAAGATTTCATAAAAATCACCTAAGCGGTAGGCGATAACGTAGTCAGGGTATTTGTCTTGTATTTGCATATATCTAATGTAGACTGAAGAGCCCTTTGGTTTTTCTTGAACTTTCTTTTCTTCCTGTTCAACCATTTCAAAGGCTTCATCTTTTTCTTCTTCAGTCATTTCTTCTTCAACGCTTTCTTCAACTTTAGGTGTATCTATACCCATAAAATCAAAGAGTGAAAACTGTTCCTTTGGCTTAGGTTTAACTTCTATAGCGGGAGCGGGTTTAGACGTAGTTTTATGTTTTACTACCGGTTTGTATTCAGAGCCGTCTTCATTGAAAAGCTTGCCGTGAATACTGTCTTCTTCAAAGTAATGAATAGCCCAGCCGAAAACCACCGCATCATCAACATATGTGCCTATAGCACCGTTATCGACTAGTTTCTTGGCTTCATTTAAGGCAAAATTCATAAAACCGTTAAGGTCTTTTTTATTAAGTAAGCGCTTGCCGTCTTTTTCAATATACACACCGTTATTGATTTTATCGGCTAAAATTTCGCTTGCGTTTTTCTCTAGATAATCTTTTACGCGGGCTTGATTTTCACCCGTTGCGGTTAGATTTAACGTTCTCATTTTAATACCTCCAAATTATTATTTTTTCGTATAAATTAAAAAAGCCCCTTTCAGCTAGAAAGGAACGTTGCGCCAAATACCGGCTCTTATTTCTGATTTTTTAATAGGGATAACAAACCACGTAGGTTTCTTCAGTTTTTTATTTCCGTCAGTTTTTGGCGGAGCGCGTAAGTAGAGTATTTTCATATCAACTGCTTGCCGGTAACTATGCGTAAGAAATTTTATTACGTAAACACGCGAGCCTTTTTCTTTGTAACAAACTTTATACCCATAAGGGTTCTTTAACTTTGGTTTAATTTTAATCACCACCTTTAAGTTCGCGGAGTTTCCACTCGATAGAAATTCTTGCTCGCTCGTATAAATCAATAACGGCAAAATCGTAATTGCTTATGTAATGTCCGTGATAATATTTAGTCTTTTCAACGCAACACCAAGTCACGTATTCAGTTGAAAATTTGCTATGCTTTACACCTAAAACAAACTCTTCATCGGGGAGTTTTATGCTTTGAATTATTGTGTAACCAGAGTGAATTCTTTCTTCCATTTTAGTTCTCCTTAAATTTAGTAAAAGTGCCGATAATCGACCTATTTAACCACTTTTATGCTAATAAATAGTTAATTTCTATGGCTAAAGCGGGTAATGTAACGTAAATATTACGTCCACCCGTATAGTCTTTTTCGTGTTCGGCGCGCCTAATTAGAACCTTGTAATACCAAGCGTTTTGATTAAATCTTACGTCGCTTACTGAGATATACACATAGCGGTTATTCTTCTTAACAAAAGCAGTAAAGCAGTAGTGGTTTTTATTAGCCTTTACAAACTCCCAACCGTTTTCTTTTGATAGCCCGCGAAGGTAGTTTATATACTTTCTTTCAAACATTTTGTAGTCGTTACCAGTGCAACAACCACTAGAAAATTCATAGTTCAAATATCTTTCTAAGTCATTTAATTTAGCCATTTTTACTCTCCTTAAATTTTAATATTAGTAAGTTCTTGCGCTAACTGAAAACCAAATTTCACACCTTGAATAAAGGCGCTTTCTTGGTAGTCAGAGTAGCGGTCTGCGTATAGTGATAAAAACTCTTGAAAGGTTAAAAACTGTTCTTTTGTTAACTCGCTTTGCAACTTTTCAAAGAGCTTATTTTCCTTATCAGAGCTATTAGTCTTTGCTATTACGTTACAAAGTTCAATTTGTCCGTAATATATTTTTGTGAGCAGTTCATACATTTTAGTTCTCCTTTATAATGCCGTATTTATCATCGGCGTAAAATTGACAGTTATAATAATTGAAAATGGTAGTGCATTTCATACCGCCATAAGTCCAAAATCCACCGTAGTATTCAAAAAAGCAAGTATGGTTTTCTTCTTCAAAGCCTTTAATATATGGCTTATATACCTTTAGTTGTTTAAGGTATTTGATGGCTTGGTTCTTTCTTTCAGTTAAAGTTGTATTCATTTTTATATCTCCTTAAAATTTAATTAAAACCTTTAATAATCGACTTATACGCCCACTTTTGGGCGTTTTTTATTATCTAATTTCAATAATTCCACCATCATATTCATGAAAGCCGTCAAATCTAAGCGATTCGCCGTATGACTTATAATCAATGTAATTATCAAGACCATCAGGGATGCTACAACCGTATATATCGTGAATAAGGTCGTAACCTAAATCATACCAATCGTAGTTAGGGTAGAGATAGATATCATCATCCCAATCATCTTCACGGTCGTTAACTCTGCTTTCAAATGAACTATATCCTTCAACGTCAATATAGGCGCACATTATTTTGTATCTATACTCGTCTTGTAGAACGCCTGCTTTTTGCAATAATTCAAAAAAGTTTTTTGGATTCATATAATCCCAATTGATATAACTGCTAGGAAAGTTTTCAACATCTTGAATAAAGAGTTCTTCATCAATGCCGTTTAGCTTAAATCCTTGCTTTTTAAGTTCATCTTCTATCTCTTCCCAACTTTCATAATCGGAAAGATCTATCCATTTAGAACCTAAAGCTCTTTCATTGCATTCGTTATATGAACCCCAAGATCCAATTACAATACTTACCATAATTTACACCCCCTCGAATTTATTCAAATCGATTTTGTCTCCACTAGGACCGTATTCAAAATATAATCCGTTATCATCGCGTAATAGGGGATAAGTGGCAACTGAAATCTTACCTGTAGTAGTAACAACAACACAAATTTCATGCTTTAGTTCATCCACGTCTAAGATGTTAAAAGTAACGAAGTCTTCTCCGTTAAAGTGTAAAAATTCTTTCATGTAAAACTTATTCTTCATAATATTTCTCCTTATTATAAAATGCTTGTTAATCGACTTATACGGGCACTTTTTAGTTGTTTTAGTCTAGAAGTTTATACCATATAGAGTAACTAACGTCTATTTCTCTGGTATCTATTGAACCGTATTTTGTTTCGTATTCAATGGTTTGTATTTCGTAAATATTACCTTTGAATTCACCTTTCTTACCGGGTATTTCGGGGCATTGTTTTACACATCCATCAAATACTCGAATATACGGTTTGTTTGTTTTGCTCATACAAGCAATCACCAAATCTTCATCGGTGATACAACCGATACCTGACAACTTGGTGAACTTGTCACCAACATACTTTGTTACTGAATAAACTACTTTTTTCATTTCTTGGAAGCACCTCCATATTTTTTTATTTTGCCTTTCGGCAGGGGCAAGAGGAGCATGGTTCGGGCATAATTTACACAAAATATATATCAAGCTGTAGAAGTCAACGAAAAGATAAAATTAGTGCGTTAATCGCGTTATAAGCTGACTTTTTTGTGATTTTTATTGTAAAATAAGTTAAAAAGGTAACAAAAAAGCCAAGCGGAATAAATCCACTTGGCAGTAAGTTAGGGCTATTAAGTTTTAAGTGCTAATTTAAGATTGAGATTGACTTATACGAGAATTATGCTACTATACGCCACCACGAAAGCAAAAAAATATGGTGGTGTAGTTAAATGTATAAGTGGTTCATTGTGTGAAATTATAAAAAACCGACGGGCTAATTCCGTCGGTTATAGAATTAAATTTTTCGTAAAGTCATTACTAATGACTGTTGATAATCACCGAAGTTTTTGCCGAAAATGTTTATTCCACCACGGTGTTCGGCATCTTCTTTTACGCTAATTGTTAACTTGATAGCGTTACCTTTGTAAATGTTTAGGTTGTTAAAAAACAAACTGGTTGAAACTTGAAAATTGTCAATATAAACGCCTTTATTGTTAACTTTGATTTCTTTCAATACACCAAATTGAGTACTTGTTGTAGGCCAGTATTTTGGTGTAAATCTACCACGTCTTCCACCGAAATCACCGGGAAGAGTAAAAGTACATATTTCTATATCGTTTATTGAAATAGTTATATCACTAGGCCAATCATTGTTGTAGCCGATGGCTTCGGAACAGGCTTCAAACGAAAACGAGATCTCATTAAAGGGTTCTTTTGTCTTTGGTGGAGACGGGAAAGAGTATGATATAAATCCATAATCAAACCAAAGGCATTCTGCTTGAATTCTAGTTGGAAGAAAGAAAATTCTCGGGTCATCAAACAATTCAATGGTTGAAGTTTTACTATTCATACCACAAGGAGGTTTAATATGGCAGTGCGAAAACATGCCTATTGGTAATTCTACTTGATAGTCATTGTATTCATCCGTGAGAGTATCGTCGTTTTCTAAAAGAACGGTAAATCCTTTCATTTGGTGAGCACAAAATTTTGTGTGTCCTTTAATTCCGGGCTGGTAAGAAATAAAAACTAAGCCTGCTTCTGATAATGCGTCTATATGTCTAGACACACTAGAAATTGGTATTTTTAATTCTTCAGACAAATCAGTTAGGTGCTTTGGTGAAGCAAGAAGACTTTTTAATATTTTAAGGCGGTCTTGGCACGAAAGTGCTTTGCCTAATTTTAAAATAGAGTCATGGTCTTGCGTGTTGATTACGGACAAATTTACAAATTTTTCACTTCTAATTAATTTTTCACTCATACTGACAGTATAGCATTTTAAATTGATAATGTCAATATTTTTTTCAAACTTACCAAAAAATGGAATAAAATCTTATTTTTATAAATGAACCCCCAAAATTGCTATTGCATTAAAGGTAAATTCCTAGTTTTTTAGTGTTATTTAGGTGATAGATAATATATCTTTCCAAAAATTGAAAGTTAATTGAGTGCAAACAGTTGAAAAGTGGAAACCTTTTACTATTGAATTTTTGTTTTTTTTGTGATAAAATTAATGTGATAAAATTAAATTGTGAGAGACTATTGTTTTTAACACATTTTACGAGGAGAGATATATGTATCGTAAGGAACACCCTAATCCACAATTTCAACGTGAAAATTTTATAAATTTAAATGGTAAATGGAGTTTTGGCTATAAAGTAGGAGAGAGTGTAATAAAAAAGCAAATAGAAGTTCCTTTTTGTATGGAGTCTG
>JAZNFS010000027.1:0-5715 GCA_045589175.1 Christensenellaceae bacterium | reverse complement strand
TTCACAAACCTTTTTCATTTCAGCAAGGTAATTACCATATTCTTTTAAAGAAGCTGTTCCATCTTGAAAAGCGCAATAGTCAATATATTGTCCGCAACGACTCCAGATATTATCCCATTCTCTTGCTTGACGCTCTGGCGTAAATGATGAATAAGAACTTAACGCCGTTTTAAAATACGGACTTATTAAAATCTTTTTATCGGGCGCTTTTTCTTTACAAAGTTTACCAAGTGCACCCATAGTTTCAGCAATATTATAACTGTTTGCTGCCGTTTCATGCGGTATGTACCAGCCCTTAAAAGATGGAATATGCCCGTAACGCTCTAACACTTCGTCAACGAACAACTTATTTTTTTCAAGCTCAACTTCAAAATCGCCCTCGCCCCAACATAAGTCGGTAATGTATAATCCCAAAAATACGTTCATATTACGTTTAGTGGCTTCGGTGAATATTAAGCCCGCAAAATCTTCATCTTCCTTTTTTAAAGTGGGAAACACTTTTGAAGGAAACAAACATTTATCGTAAAATGCACCGCGCATTAAAACAACGGTGTCAATACCAACTTCTTTCATATTATCAAGATCAGCAATCCATTGTTCATCCGTCCAGTTTGAAGATGGAATATCATAAGTGATTTCATCAATAAAAGTTGCAGTTATAGGATATTTATTTTTCATAAAATTAAACCTCCACTCCCAGTATCGAATAATTGTTTAGTTATAGTTTAACATAGTCAAACCCGTATGTCTTGTTGGATTTTTTTTGATATTTGTCGTTTTTTTGCAATTTATACATATTTTTTGCAAATCCTTTGTTCTTTTTTGCTTGACAAGGCAATTTATAACCGTTATAATTAAATTATTATGAAACAAATTCCAAAACCACAATTTGCATCACCATCAAAACGAACAATGAAGCCGGTTGCAAGCTATCAAATAGCTGCGCCTTTTAAAAATATATCTGCTATGTTTAACTGGGTAAATGCATATTATCCCGTTGACCATACTCATACCCACTACGAATTTTTGGTTATTTTAAGCGGAAAGACTAAGCACGTGCTCAATGATACCACAACTATTATGAGCCGTGGCGACGCATGCCTACTTCGCCCAAGCGATAAGCATAGGCTCGATCCCGTACACCCTTCAACCGACTTTCAACACCTTACCTTCGCTATGGATAAGGATTTGTTTGAAAAGTTACTTTCGTACTATCAATCGTATGAAGATTTAGCCAGCACCACTAGCGCGTGTTATTTCTTTTTAAGCGATAACTTTATCGAGCAACTTACCGAAAAATTGCTTATTGTTCAAAACCTTGAAAAAACAAAATATGAAAAAAACGCAGTTTTATTATGCAATTCTTTGCTGCTAAACTATTTAGAATACTCCCTAAACTACGAGCCTACCTATCCCGATTGGTTAAAAAAGTTTTTGCACGATTTACGCTCACCTGCAAATTTTAACAAACCACTTTCCGAACTTGCTTCAAACACACCTTACACACACTCGGCTTTAACAAGGGTATTTAAACAGTATATGAACGTTTCAATCGTTAAATATTTAACACAAATAAAAATGACCGCAGCAAAGCGTTTACTACGAACGACTAATTTATCAATGCTTGAAATTTCTTTAGAATTAGGTTACGACAGTTTAAGCACCTTTAATCACAATTTTAAAAATGCATTCGGGCTAACCCCAACCGAATATAAGAAAGCATATTCAAAAACAAGCACAACCAACGAGCATTCTCAACACAAATTAAATGAATCTTAATCACTGTTTAAATAGCAGTTGTTTTGCGTAAAAACTTCAATTTAAAAGCCACGCCGATTTTGAACTGCACCCCAAAAAGTGCACGAATAAAAAAGCCAAAACAGGAAGAAAACTTAATTTCTTCCTGTTTTGGCTTTTTATCGTGTGAACTAAATAGGGTTCACTTCATTTTTCAGCTTGGCTTTTTTAATTATTTATATGAATAACCCCAAAAAAATTGCGCTATAGGTCGGTTATTAAGCATTTCGAGGGAAAAATCACTATGAAAAAGCGTATTTAATTCCATCTAAAAAAACTGGAAGTTGAGAAAAAAATTATAAACTTTTCAAAATGGGCTTGAAAATGGCTTACAAAAAAATTTAAACGCGTTATAATGTGGATTAACAATTAAAAAAACGATGTGTTCAAGACAATAAGATTTTACAATTTTACGTTTAAAAAGCCTTATTTTATCTGCAATTTTAACTGCACAAAAAATTCAAAAATAGCCCCGCTCCACTCTTGCGTAGAAATGATGGGCCTTATCGGTATGGGTAACAACCCCATGGTTGGCGCTTCAGTTGCAGTTGCTGTTGCTGTTGAAGAAGCTAGCAAGTAATTTTAATTTAACAACTATAAAAGGGACTGTTTTTTACAGCCCCTTTTCTTTTTATTTGATTGCTAATTTTTTAATAACTATTTAACTAAAAACACAAAAAGCCTTGCTAATCGACTTATAGCAAGGCTTTTAAATTTTTTTATATTACTAAATTGATGTTAATTACCTTAATAAAATTTAAAAATCATATTTTATACAATCATAGCTGTTATTATCACTAATGCAACGATAAAGCACGATAATACCGTAAGTGCCAACATTCCTAACCAAATTAATAAGTTTTTAAACGCGTTCTTCTCGTACTACACGCTCACCATCAACTTGCTCGCCATAAACGTAAACACCATTTTTTAGTGGAAGGCGAAAACGTACGTTCCATTTTCTTGGCCACACGGGAAACACAGTATAATCATTGCCATTTGTTTGTAATAACATGAATATCAAGCAAAGTGAAGTCATACCACCGTGATCTTGGTCGGGTGTTTCATCAAAATTCGGTCCAAAAAACGCCGGGAATAATGAGCGCGTGTCTTTCATACCGCTTTGACGAACCAAATGGTCCACCGCATCGGCTTCAAGGCCTAACAACGTTGCATCAACGGGGTCTTGGCTCCAACCGCCTTTATGCCGACTAGCGCGTCTATTATAAGTGCGACGAGCAATATCTAACCCATCTTTATTAAGTCCGTATAATTCAAACGGAAAAACCGCATACAACTCTGGATTCTCTGAATTATTTGTATGTTCAAATATCTTAATTTCGCACGGTGCTAAAACTACCCCATCTTTTGATTCTTCAAAAGGTAAATTTGGAATTGCAGGAAGAATACCGTCAAGCACTGCTTTTAAAGATGGAGAAAGACCTTTCATAGAATTTAGTTTTTCACAAACTGCCTTTAATCCTGCTATATTCGGCGCATCATTCACACACATCTGCCAAGTTTCAAGTGAAGAAACCGGATTCATAACCAATTTTCCATTATTTTTATCAAAATGACGGTCAAAAAATAACAACGTTTTTTCTATAAACGCAAGCATTTGACCTTTACGAGAAATATCCCCCGAAAGTTCTAAATACTTTAACATCATATACGATAACTCCAACATTCCGTTGTAATGATATCTAATAAAGCCATTACAAGGCTCACCGCGTCGCAATGCTCGTCCGCTATTGCACTCACGAACACCATTTTCATTCGCAAAGCCGTAGTTAGCGTTGGCGTATAATCCAAAATGCGATACCGTTTCTGGAATTAAAATTCCATCGTGCCCGAAATAATTTTCACATCGACACTTCGCAATCGGCATCATATTAAGATACATATCAAAAAACGGGTGCATAGATTCATAGTCTCCCATATACAGTAGATACCAATATGGAATGCGCGTATTTTGAAACCAGTATGGCGCGCCCCAACGGCGTGCATCATAATTTTCTGAGTATCCTTGCATCTTATCAGCAGTAAAGAGTGATCCGTTAAACTTAATCGGTTGATTTCCCCTATCTGCACAACGAGTTAAATACCTGTGATATAAAAACGCTCGCGTTATCGTCTCTGCTTGTTCATCCCCAGAAATAAAAATATATGATTTATCCCAAAAGTTTCGCCAACTTTGTACGTGTGTATCATACCCTTTTTCAGTTGCATAGCCATAACGCGCACGAAGGAGGTCTAAAGTATCCACAAATTCTGTAACGCTATTTGCATATTTGCTTTCAACATAAAACGAAGCGTTTATTTGTGTAACCTTCTTTGCAATTAGACTCTCGCCGTCAGCAATCATCTCGTTTGAATATAAACCAACGCCAAAAGTAAGCCCGAGTAATGGATCTCTTTCCCTACCCCAATAGGCATCCATATGTTGATTTTTTAACGAAAATTCATAACAACTTTGTGCATTACGATGGATTTGAGCAATGCCACCTTGTTTTGTGGTGGTAATCGTA
Organism: Christensenellaceae bacterium; assembly: GCA_045589175.1. GTDB lineage: Bacteria > Bacillota > Clostridia > Christensenellales > Borkfalkiaceae > HGM11416. The sequence continues at coordinate 1,390 of JAZNFS010000027.1, read as the reverse complement.
TCAGCACTTTCAACAATGCCACAATTAGAGCCACTCATAAAATAATTAGAAAAATCATTACCAGGATCAATAGCCTCATTGCGGTAATTATTAAGTTTTATCGCTACGTCAACGGGCTGTTCCGTATTCAAAAGCACTCTTACACAAGGGGCAAACGCATCGGCGTAAATTTTCAACGTATTATTACCCTTAAAAATATCTAGCACTCCGTCGGCAATATTTAAACGGAATTGCGCGCCACCCTTAAAGGGACAAGGCAAAATCGATAATTCTATATGTGCTAACTTTAATAAACGGCTCAATTCACTCCACGCGTTTGTTTTAGAAATCAAAAAATGAATTTTTCCGTCATCTGTTAACCATACGTTTGCGCCAATATCTCCGTTTCCAATAGGCAACGATTGCATAGCATCTTTCATAACTCCAAAGTATTCAAATGCGTAGTCAACTATCCTTTTTTTACTCATAAAACTCCCTTTTTTAACTACTATACTATTGTGCAAAATTTTTACCAATTTTTATAATATTTTAGCATTGTTATAGATTTTTGTCAATTAGACTGTAATATTTTAAAATTATATTCATATCCCCTTTTACGTTTAAAAAATTAATAAAGTTTAATCAAAAACTAAATATAAAAAATATTAAAAAAGATACGGCAAAGCACTTAGCTTTTGCGCTTTAAAATATAGAGCAAAATTGAGTTACAAATAAAGATCCACCCGATATGATATGCACCCCAAATATTAAAAGCTTTTGGAGTACATAATATTCATTTTTCTTTTTGCTTTTTAAATTTAAATTACGTATAAAAAATTATTATTTAAAAAACAAAAAGCCTATCTATAGGTCGATTAAAGGCACTTTCATTACAATTATAAAAAAATCGACTTCACTTCAATCAAATTACGGTATCGTATAAACCTCCAAGTCTTTTTGAAAAACTTAATATTCAAGTATAAATTTATACCTTTATTTACAACCTAAATAGTTCAATTTTTTAATTTTTCTTAGGAAAAAATAATTATACAAATCGAACAGTTTTGGTTCGTAAAAAACTGGCAAATAAAAAAATCGAACACGTTTTTTGAACTGTTTGAACAAAATGTGTCCGATTATATTAATTTTAAAAATTGCTGATATAATGCTGAATTTTGCAATAAAAAAGCCTTACAATCGAACAATCATAGTTCATTTTTGTAAGGCTTTTCAAGTGGCTCCCCCAGTAGGATTTGAACCTACGACCCTCCGGTTAACAGCCGGATGCTCTACCGCTGAGCTATAGAGGAATAATGGAAGCGGCAACTCCCTTATCTCCCAGGCCGTGTCCAGCCAAGTACATCAGGCGTAATCGAGCTTAACTTCTGTGTTCGGAATGAGAACAGGTGGA
>JAZNFS010000026.1:0-37363 GCA_045589175.1 Christensenellaceae bacterium | reverse complement strand
CATACGTTGCAATTGAAACGGGTAGGCATTGACCTCACGGTCGGGCAATAAATAGCCATAGGTGATACTATTGCCAACGCAAGCAACCTTGACGGGTGCGACGGTTTCACCATAGGCAAACGTCACCGCCATTGCCACCATGACCACAAACGCAATCAGTCCTCTTTTCAGCATATTATTTTTTCAGAATTTCGTCAATAATCATTGGAGCCTTGATGAGCATTCGCGGTATGTGGAAAGGTCCCTTGAAGATATTGCCCTTGGCCGGCTGCGCCACCGATCCGTCGCGATGCAAATAGCCGTACCATTCGCCATATTCGCTATCGCTGAAATGCGTAAACGAATAGTTGTGTATTTTCTCATACCACGACTCATATTTTTTATCGCCCGTTAAGTATAACGCTAACAAGGTTGCAATCAACGCCTCGTTATGTACCCACCATAGTTTCATATCGTGTTCTAACTGCTCACAAGGTCTGCCGTAAGCATCACGGAAATAGTAAATACCCCCATACTCTTTATCCCAACCGATATCTAGTGACCAATCTAAAATATTAAGCGCCTTTTCAAGCAACTCTTTATTGCCATTTTGCATTGCAACGTTCATTAAAAACCATGAGTTTTCAATCGAATGACCGGGGTTTACCGTACGCCCAACGGGATTGTTTAAAATACTTCCGTCTACATTAACGTTTTCTAAAACACACTTTAAATCTTGCTTATAATGATAAGTTAGCATATCGCAAATTATTTCATCTATTATTTGATCGTAATAGCAATGATTTTGAGTAATTCGTTTTAACGTTTGTGCACAGCTTATTAAAACCATTGGATTTGCGTTAGAACGCATAGCGCGAACTTTGGCGTTTTCTTTTGGTGTAATTTTAAAGGGATCGGTAGCAGGATTTTTATACATGTTCCACATAAAATCAAAATACTTAACCGCTAAATCAAGATCTTCTTTGTTTTTACGAAGTTCGTAATATTCGGCAAATCCAACAACCAAAAAACTTTCAGAGAAAAAGTAACGGCGCTTCCTTAAAGGTAAGCCCTCTTTAGTAACGGTAAAAAACATTCTGCCGTCATTATCAATACAATGCTCTTTTATAAAGCGAGCACCGCTATCGGCGGTGTTTGCCCACTCTTCATTTATGCCGTAAACGTTGCAAAGCTTAGAAAAAGTCCAAAGACATCTGCCCTGAAACCACACGCTTTTATCGTTGTTATAACTCTTGCCCATTCTATCAACGCTTGTAATAAATCCGCCGTGCTCTTTATCGATAAGGTCTGATTTTAACCAAAAGGGCAAAACGTCGTTAAATAACGTATCGTGATAAAATTTTTGAAGTTCTTTTATTTTTTTATTATCCATTCTATTTCTCCTTAATGATTAAGCCAACCTCAAACATTCTGCGCCAAGGTAAATAGCATTTTTCAATCTTATACAAGCTTGTAATTTCGGGATAATTTTCTTGCATAAACCAGTTTAAAAGTTGCTCTATACGTTCACTAACAGCACCTTGTTGCACTTTTGTATCGGTATAACTATACCCCATTTGCGTAACTTCATTATCCCAAATTTGTTTTCTTACGTAGGCGCAATATCCAAGGTCTTCAAACACACGCTCGGCAGTAAATAACCTATGCGTTTTGCTATCGCCGTAAAAATAACGAAGAATTGCCTGACAAATAACAGTTCCTAGTGTGTTAGAAGAAGTATTCCAACCGGCATATCCCCACAAATTAAGCAGACCTATTTGCTCGCTTACCATTTTTGTAAACTGCACGTCACCGCCGTTGCAGTAAGCAATATCAGCCAAAGCAACCCCTTTACCATCCGCAACAGCCTTTTTCATACGCGCTAAAAAGCTTGGCAAATCTCTATCGTCATAACCTTTACCGCCAAGTTTATCTATGTTATTAGTTTTATCAAGTGGAAGATTGCAAAACAGTAAAATATCAGCATCTTCTTCTCTTTCACACTCAATACCGCCTGCGCTTTTAATCTGTGCGCAAATACTTTTATAAACCGCTCTATCTTCAAACAAAGGAATTACATTTTTACACTGCTCTTTAGGGTAAATAGGGTAAATTTTAGGCGAGTATTTTTCAATATTAGTAATAACTCTTGCCAAAAGAGTCATTCCACCTTCGTCTGCACCCGGATAAACGTCTACCTTTAAATTTTTTTCGTTAATTAGCGCGCGTACTTTGGCTTGATCCATTGCCGTATAACCGCAAGGGTTAGAATCATCTTGCAATATAACGAACTCGTCAATTTGTTTACCAACAAGGTTAAGCGCATTCATAAGTAATTTTAAATTGCACGCTCTTCGCAATAAATAATCGTCTAAATACTGCTCTGCTATGGCTAAACGCTTTTTCTCTTTTTGATATTCTTCCGCACTTATTTTTCCATCTTTAAATTTATGCTCGTTTTGCCCGTATTCAAAAATTTCTAAACCGCAAATACCGTAATAATCGGGTTCTTCATCGCTGTCGGTATAGCACGGACAACGCATAACGAGCGAAAAGGCGTATATTACCAATTTAGGATTTTGCGCCCTTATTTGTTTTAATAAATCAAGCCTTTGATTTAAAAGCTCTTCTGAAAAAAAGTGTAATCTTGAAGGTATTATGCCCCCATAAAGTAATGTATCTATTGCAATAACTAAATAATCGGCATCTTTACATTCGGTTAATAAAAACATTTTAATTTCTTCATAATTTGCCGGAGTTTTTTTATCGCCCATTATATCTAAAGAGGGGCGCACTAAGGTATAACTGCTTTTTTCTTCGCTTAAAAATCCAACGAAAGAGTAATTACAGGGGCGCTCGTCTAATGGCAAATATATAACTTTTTTTTGGTTATTTTTCATAAAAATTGCTCCTTTAGTTTAAAAGTTGTGGGTTATATATAATATAGCTCACTTTATTAGGCAATCTATTGATATTATAGTTTAACATCTAATTCTTTTCAATAGGTAATTGTGTCAAAAATTTTCGATTTTTTAACATTTTTATAAATTAGCAAATAATCATTAAAATCTTTAGCAAATTCACCAAAAATGCTATATAATTAACTTCAAATTTTAACAAAGTAAGTTTATTAGTTGACAAAAACTGTTAGCATTGTTATAATTACCTTATACTATTAATAGTAATTAATTTTAAGGAGATGTTTTTATGCAAAAATTATTAAGAAAAGGTTTACCGGGCTTGGTAGCTATGTTAACTTGCGCTTTTGTGTTAATTGATTTTTTCAGAATTGGTTTTCACTTCAATGTTATACCAATGCGCACAAAATTTGGAAGTATAATTGCTAATCTTTTACGCTACTTTAACCTTCTTTACGCCCTTGTTATTTTATTAAGAACTTTAAAAAATGTAACTTCAAGTGCCGATAATTCAAACAAAGTTATTAAAAGCGCATTATTTTTAAGTCTATTAAATTTAGTTCAATTTGCCTTACCTGTTTTATCAATGGGTGGTATGGATTTAAGAGTCATTTTTAGCGGAACTCGCTTTTTAATGTTTGTAATCAACCTTGTTTGGTTTTTCGTTTATTCTGCTGTAAGTAAACGTTTTTACCAACAAAACGAAGAAGAATAATTTATAAGCTAATAAACAAATTATAACTTAATAAAAAAGACAACGCTCGCTTTTATTTTTAAGCGAGCGTTGTTTATTGTGCTTTAAAAATTGATCAATCGTTTTTAATAATATTAACGTCAAGTTTGTTATAAGGAATTTCAATCCCTTCTGCGTTAAAACGCTTGTACATATTTTCGTTTAAATCGAAATAAACGCTCCAGTAATCGCTATTTTTAGTCCAACAACGGCAAACGAACTCAAGAGCGCTGTCCCCCTGGTTTAAAAGTCTTACCGTATAATCATCATCGTGAAGAACTAACGGATGTTTTTCAAGTTCGCTTGTAATAACTTGTTTAACTTTTTCTACGTCTGCACCGTAGCCAGCGCTAAACGTTAGGTCAACCCTGCGTTTTTCCATTGAAGAATAATTGATTATATTACTGCTTGCAATCGACGAATTAGGAACGGTTATAATTTTATTATCACCAGTTTTAATTTTAGTACTAGATAGCGTAATTTTTTCAACCGTACCCGAAACACCCGAAGCTTCAATAAAATCCCCCTCTTTAAAAGGCTTATTAGAAACTAAAATCATACCACTTGAAAAATCGCTTAAAGTTGATTGAAGAGCAAGCGAAAAAGCAAGCGAGCACGAGGCTAAAATTGCAAGAACACCCGACGTATCTATACCTACAGCCTTCATAACTGCCATTAAATAAACAACGTATAAAACAACTTTAGCAATTGTTTCAATAAAGTTGGTGGCTAAATGATTTAATCTGGTTTTCTTTAAAATAGCGTTAAATATTTTTAACACGATTTTAACTACTATAATACCTACGATTACAGTACCTAAAACACCTAATATAGTTGCCCATCCGCGTTCGTTTATAAACCAGGCGTAACACGATTCCCAAATTTTAGCAAAAAATTCTTTCATTTATTTTTCTCCTTTTGCGTTGTTTATTCAAAATAACTTTATATTCAAAATTTAAGAATAAAAATATTTTTTAACTTAACGCGCCCAAGTCGGGAAGTTCGCCAACTTGATACGAATCAGCATCCTTTGGCGCTTTTACGTTTATAGGGCTACATTTTTTAAAAATCAATTGATTACTAAGGTCACCATTGGCGTAAGCTTCCTTAAAACCCACTTCGCTAATTACTGAAGTGTTTTCTTCAAACTGGTAATAAATCATGCCCACGTCACTTTCTTTAATAATTGAAAGCCCAAAGTAGTTATCACCAAGATAATATTTTGCGTTTTCGTCCGAATTAGAATCGGTTATTGCTTGAAGATATTCTAAACTCAAAATTTCAAGCATATCGTTAACCGACTGCAATACGTCGGCATATACGATTTGCGATTTAACCTTGTAATTTTCGTTAATATTTTCGGTTTCACCATCAAACTTTATTGTAATTTCGCTATTAACGTCAGCATAAAGCCATTCATCAACACAAATCACGCTCATTTCAACCTGCATTAAATTACTTTGCATTTCGCCGTTCATTTCGTAACTTTCTTTATACTTGAAATTAACGTTCATTTTACCGGTAAAATCTTTCAAATCGCTACCTTTTAAAAATGTAGTTTTAATAGAATAATCAACTTCGGTTGTGATTTCCCTTTCCTGCATTTTTAATTGCACGTTAGCTTTAAGATTATACCAATTATCTTGCTTTGGATGTTCGCGAAGCATAAGATTATTTACCCAAGTTTTAGCTTGAGCATAGGTTGATTCTTTTCCAAACTGCTCCATATCGTTTAACTTACTTGGTTTAGAGCAAGATACAAAGCATATAAGGGTTATTGCACTAAGAAATATTGCAACAATTTTTTTCATAATAGTTCTCCTATACATAAACTACGCCTTCAATTATATCAAATAACAATAAGTTTGTAAAGGGCTTTTTAAAAATTTATACCCCTAAAAAACAAAAAAAGTTGCGTTAAACGGCTTATAGCGCAACTTTTTTATTTTTAACCTTGTTTACTGCGATAATCTTCAATAGCCTTTTTGATAGCTTCTTCAGCAAGAACCGAGCAGTGAATTTTTTGTGGTGGTAAGCCTTCTAAAACTTCAACAACCTTTTTATTAGTTACTTCTAAAGCTTCTTCTAAAGTCATACCAATAACCATATCGGTAGCGGTAGAACTTGTAGCAACTGCAGCCGCGCAACCAAAAGTTTTAAACTTAGCGTCAACTATAACGTTGTTTTCAACCTTAATAGTAATTTGCATTATATCGCCACAGCTTGCGTTACCAACAACGCCAATACCGTCGTAATTTTCAATTTCGCCAACGTTTTTTGGATTTTTAAAAGCATCCATTACCTTTTCGTTATACATAATCTATCTCCTATTATACCTTTTTAATTTCGCTATTAATTTTGTAAAGTGGCGACATAGCGCGAAGCCTACTAATAATTTCTTTAAGCTTGTCCACCGTATAATCAACTTGCTCTTTAGTGTTATCCGTTCCAAACGAAAATCTAATCGAGCCGTGAGCAAGCGCTTCTTCAACACCTATTGCAAGCAATACGTGTGATGGATCAAGCGAGCCCGAAGAACAAGCCGAGCCCGAAGAAACCGCAATCCCCTCTAAATCAAGCGAGAACAAAATTGATTCGCCCTCAATAAACTCAAAAGAAAAATCCGCGTTTGAAGGAACTCTATTTTGTCTGTCACCGTTAAGGTAAGCAAACGGAATTTCTTCTTCTACCCTTTTAACAAAATAATCGCGAAGACCTTCAACGTAAGCGTAATCTTGCTTTAAGGTTAAGCGGTTAAGGCGCAATGATTCAGCCATACCAACGGCTAAGGCAACGTTTGAAGTGCCACCGCGCTTTGTTCTTTCTTGATGACCGCCCGAAACCATACTTTTAATTTTTAAACCGTTTCTAACGTATAAAACGCCAATTCCTTTAGGGCCGTTAAACTTATGCGAAGAAAAACTCATCGCGTCCATACCAACCTTTTTAACGTCGATATCAATAACGGGCATAGCTTGTACCGCGTCGGTAAAGAAAGCAATGTTTCTTTCTTTTGCTATTTTGGCTATTTGCTCGATAGGTTGAATAGTTCCTATTTCGTTATTTGCATACATACACGAAATTAAAATAGTATCGCTTCTTATCTCGCTAACAAGCTTATCTAAATCAATAACCCCGTTTTTATTTACGCCTATATAACTAACTTCAAAGCCTACCCTTTCAAGGTCCTTACAAGCCCCTAAAACAGCAGGATGCTCGATAGCGGTTGTTATAACGTGCTTACCTTTGCTTTCGTAAGCGCGAGCAATACCCTTCATTGCCCAGTTATCCGCTTCAGTTCCGCCCGAAGTAAAATACACTTCAGATGGGTGCGCGTTAATTATTTTTGCAATAGTATCTCTTGCTTCGTCAAGCGCCTTTTGCGCCTCTCTACCATAAAAGTGTTGGCTACTTGCGTTGCCGTAAACACCACTAAAATATGGTAGCATTTTTTCAACAACTTCAGGGCGTACTGCCGTAGTTGCCGCGTGATCTAAATAAATTTTTTGCATAAATTTTCCTTTATATGTTTTGTGTATAAGTTTTAAAATTAGGTAATTAGGTGATGTTACAATAAATAGTGAAATTATAAAGTTATAATTTGTTATTACAACTAAAGCCTAAAATAATTTCGGTGTTATTCAGCGCACTTTTTCGAGCAACTTTTACAGCCTTGCTCGCAAGTACTATCACAGGAATCGATCACACCTTGTTTTTCAAGTGAAGAAAGTAGGTCTGCCGAAACCATATCGCTTAATGTAATACCGTTTAAAATATCGTTAATGCCGTGGTAAAGCTTTTTCCAAACGAAACTCGTTCCGCATTTGTTACAGCTATTACCGGTTACACAGTCGATAATTTCAAGCTGGTCTTCAAGCGCCCTAACAACCTCGCCAGCCGTAGTTTGATTTGCAGGCTTTGCTAAATAATAGCCACCTTGAATACCGCGGTTTGCTTGCACCACACCTGCGTTTGTTAATATTCGCATTATACGCTCTAAATATTTACACGAAACACCGATTTCGCTTTCTAAGGTTTTTGCCGAAACCACGTCGCCCGTTTTTGCAAGTATAAAAACCGCTTGCAGTCCATAATGCGCTTTTGAAGATATTTTCATTTTTCACCTTAATTTAAATTGCTACCAATTTAGTAGCATTTATATTATACTCATAATTTACCCACTTGTCAAACTAAAAATACAAGTATATTAAAATTTTACTGCTATTTAATAAAAAAGTAAGTATTTGTTTTTTTTGTCATGCCCACGCGTTAGTCGAAACATCTCACTCTTACAATAACTAAAGAGATCCTTCGACTATGCTCAGGATAATATAAAAAACATCAATTATTAAAAAGTTGGGTTGAAAAATAGCGTTCTGCGCCGTCGGGTAAAATAGTTAAAACCTTTTTTCCTTTACCAAGTTCTTTAGAAAGCTTAATTGCACCGTAAATATTACTACCACTACTAATACCACAAGCAACGCCTTCTTCTTTTGCCAATTTTTTAGCGTAAAATAGGGCTTGTTTATCACTAACTAAGCAAATTTTGTTATAAATATTTAAGTTTAAAATTTGGGGTATAATGCCGTCGCCTATACCCATTTGAATATGAGAACTTACTTTTTTACCCGATAAAATAGCCCCTTTTTCGGGCTCGATTGCCCAAATTAAAGTGTTTTCGTTTAATTCTTTTAACCTATTTCCTATACCCGTTAAAGTTCCGCCTGTACCAATGCCAGCGCAAAAACCATCAACTGCGCCTAAATCTTTTATAATTTCGTTAGCGGTGTTTTTATAATGGGCTAATAAATTGTTTTGGTTTGCAAATTGATTGCAAAAATAGTATTTTTTTTCACATGCTATTAGCTTAGCCCTTTCAATGCACTCATTTATAGCCTTGCCTATATCGTTATTATCTTCAATTAAAACAACGGTTGCACCATATAACTCCATTAGTTTTTTTCGCTCGCTACTTACCGAATTTGGCATTACTAAAATACATTTTAGCCCTATTTTAGCGCAAATCATTGCAAGCCCTATGCCTTGATTACCGCTAGTGGCTTCAACTACTCCACCACCGCTTGTTATTTCGCCCTTTTCAAACGCCTGCATTACCATTTCAAAAGCCGTGCGTGATTTTATCGAGCCACCTGCATTTAAAAACTCGGCTTTTGCATAAATATCAGCGCCACCATTCGGCTTAATTTTATCAAGTTTTATAATGGGCGTACTGCCTATCGCTTGCAAAATACTATTAAATACCATAACTTTTATCCTAATAATTTATATGAAACTACAAATAGCTTTGTTAACCTTTTGGGTATAATTTTTTAAGCTTTTGGTAAAAACTAAAGTATGATTAAAACAAATAAAAGCTTGCAAGATGCAAAAAACTACGTAACAAAATTAAAGGGCAAAGAAATAGAAGTTTTAGTAAATTTGGGCAGAAATAAAAGAGCGCGCTATTGTGGCACGCTCTCTGAAATATATCCTGCATTATTTACTATAACACCGCAATCAAACGTTTTGGTAAAAACAAGTTTTTCTTATTCCGAACTTTTATGCGGTGGTGTTAAAATCCGCTTAAAAGAGGGTTAAAAACTCCGTAGTAAAATAACTTTATAATTAAATGATTCACTTTATTATATACGCTCTACACTTCCCATAAACAAAGGCAGATAATGTTGTGTATCAACTATCATATAAACGAAAGGCCTATCAAGATAAACGTATTTAATTTCTTCATCTGGGCCAGAAGAAGTTGCCTTATTCATTTCAATAACGGTAATCGCTCCCGCTTTCGTGCCTCTTTCAGCAACCGAAATATTCGTTTTGTGTAAAACCTTGTTTATATAAATATTTTCTCTTTGTGGGCTTTCAATAACACCAAGATTTGTAAAATCGGCAAAGGTAGGACTGAACGCATCTTGCATACCCATTTGATAAAGTACGTCATTAAGAAGTATTTGGTATTCATATTCAAATTTAGGTATTTGTGCAATAGTGGTACAAGTATGCCTTGCTTCGCCTAAACATATAGATAAAAGTTCTTCGTAAGTAAATGCATCTATAAACTCACTAACCGTTAACTCCTCGCTGGGTAAAAGGGCTACGAATGCATATTTTGAACCTCTATAGTTTTTTACAAGCCCCGTTGAGTGTTCGGTTTCGATATATCCGTATTCGGTAGAATGCATCATTTTTACTTGCTGTTCTTCTCCTAAAGAAGTTGTAAATTTACCAGCTCTAACCTGCTCTCTTTCGTAAATTGATGACCATTCAGCATCAAATAAAAGGGCGTTTATAATGTATGCGATAGTCTCTTTTTCTATTTTTTCAATAATCTTTTTAATCATTCCGTCGGTGTTATTATAAACCCAGTTGTTTATATCACGTACAGTTTGGCTATCAAAATCTGTTTTGTAAACCTGTGCGCCGTAATAGTTGGCGTTGGTTTGTAAAAAGCTTTGCTTCACTTTAAACTCTTTTGAATTTCTTAGCCATATTGAGTTTGCAATTTGCACCTTATATTTTTCTGCTGTTGGAAGATTATTATTAATGTAATTATAAAAATATTCGTTTAAACTTTCAATAGGTAAATTACCACCTATCACCCTTTGCATTTGCTCACGCGTTTTAGCGTTTGCTCCGTTAGTTGCCATTGCTAATGCAACCGAAATTGATAGTGGCGAAATTAAGGTGTTTTTTCCACCATCAACACTAATTACTTGTTTAAACAGTTTATGTGAAAATGCCGTTTGTGCCTCTATAAACTCATTTTCAAGCCTTTTATCTTCAACGTGAAATGGCTGTATACCCTCCATTAGATTCTCGGCTTTAACCTTTTTAACACAACCTGCAAAGTTAAAACAAATAACGCTAAGTAGTATCATACTTATTAATGAAAGTAATCTCTTTTTCATTTTGTTTCCCCCTATTCATAATTATATTGTAGCACATTTAATTATAAGTGTCAATACCAAACTTTTTATTTACAACCCTAAGTTACTAGTTAAAAAGCGCGAACTATCTAACTTCTTAGATATTCGCGCGCTTTTTCTATGCTGGTAAAGCTTTTATATCGACAAGGAGTTCCACTTGCGTTTAAACTTGCAATAATATCGGTTGCCATTTCCCAACTATTAGTAATAATTAAATCAGTTGGGTGCTTTATTGCGTAATATTTAAATTTTGGTTTATCTTTATCAAAGCAGTTTCTAATTTTTAGCATTGAATACGCCTGCTTTTGCTCTTCGGCTTTTTGCTTTTCACTAATAGCCTTTTTACGCATATAAAGCAGGTTTTCTTTTTTTAAATTTCTAACGTTAAGTGCGCTTATAACTTGATTAGCGTCACCTTTGGATATAAAATTACGGCTATTTAATCTATCCCATTCGTCGCTTGAAAGCTTTGATTGAATATATTTAAGTTGCGCGTCGCTCGCCTTTTCAAACTGCCAGTTATAATACTCGGTTAAATCCCAAAATTTGCGCTCGTCTTGATATTCACGGCTAAAAAGTGCAAGACAATAATCAAGTGCCGATTGTAGATTCATTTCTTGCGATTGATCGTAAATAAAATCTTGCTTTTCTTCGCTATAATAGTATCGCATAACAACCGTTTTACCAAGCTCGTTTATTGCCTTAATACCAACTCTATCGCCACACGCAAACTGATAAACCAAATCACCGTTGCTCTTTTTTACCCAGTTTATGCGCCTTGTAAAAACCCGTTGCTCACTTGCAAACAAGTTAACGGCTTGAACGTTAAATAACCAACTTTCAACACAGTCGCCCGCCTTTTCAACGATTAATGGCATTTCGGTTAACATGCCTTCTATTTTGTTTCGTCTATATTTAGGAACTTCTTTTAAATCAAGCCCCATAAGCGTAGGCGCAGTACATATATCAAGTTTGCCGGTAACACCAACACAGTCGATTAAAGTAAGATATTCTTTACCATCATACTGGCGAAGCCCTCTGCCCACCATTTGGGTATATAGAGAAGCGTTTTGAGTTGGTCGCGCAATAATTATAGTTTCAATTAAAGGAATATCCGTTCCTTCGGTAAAAATCATACAATTTACTATACAAGGTATTTTTCTTGCAGTAAAATCTGCCATAATCTTTTCACGGTTTTGCGTTTTTTGGCTAACAACCACAGCGCCCGGAATAGCCCTAGCAATATTAGTTGCGTGCTCTACCGAAGTTGCAAAAATAAGGGTTTGCCCTTTGGCGTAGCGCGAATAAATCTCTGCAATTTCTTGGTTTGATTTTTGATTGTTTACCGCCTTATCAAGTTCGTTAACGGCAAAATCGCCCATTCTTGTTTTTACCGAACGAAGGTCGTAAGAAACGTTTACTCTAATACAGCGAATATCGGTTAAATATCCATTTTTTATACCCCATTTTAAATCGCGCTGAAAAATAATAGACTGATAAACGTCGTCAAGCCTAACTTTATCGCCACGATTTGGGGTTGCAGTAAAACCTATATGCAAACGCGGTTTAAAATGTGAATATATCTTTTTATAACTTGGTGCAGCCGAATGATGAGCCTCGTCGGTAATAATTAAGTCAAACTCGGTTGGCGAAAATTTATCAAGCCTGCGAATAAGCGATTGCACGCTTGCCGAAACAACTTCTTCACCGTTAGAGGTTAAACTGCCTTGCTCAACACCACAAGGGCAATCATAATATTTTATGGGTTGACGAACGAGTTCTTCTCTATGCGATAAAATTAACACCCTACCACGCCTTTTTATATGCGAAAAAACAACGGTTTTACCAAGCCCCGTTGCCATCGATACTAGCGCAGAACCGCTACTTAAATTATTGATTGCATTTACACAATCTTGTTGATAAGGTCGTAATTTTATCATTTATTTTTAGTCCTTTTCAGTAACTTCTTTTAATAAAATTTTTTTATCAAACGCACCGCGCTCTTCATTCTTTTTAAGGCGCATTTTTTCAATTTCTTCAAGCGAATAACCCTTTACTTTTGCAATAGCATACAAAACTTCTAATAAATCGCAAAGTTCTTCTAAAGAATATTCCTCGCGAAACTCTAACAGCTCTTCATTTATTTTTTCATCGAGTTTTTTAAGATATTCTTGATCGTTTAATATATCGATAACGCACTTATTGCCCGATTTTTCAATAATTTCAGGGATTTTATCACGCACTAATTTATCATATGTATTTTTCATTTTTTCTCACCCAAATTTTAATGTTTATATTATACTAAAAAACTAAACATTTGTCAATACAAAAGCCGTGACAAAAATCACGGCTTTAACTGTTTTTTATTTATTTAATTAACCACGAAAAGTTGAACATTAAACCTATTTGATTATTAAAGCAAAACTAGTTAAAAGTATTAAAAATGCAAAATTATATACACTAAATTTACCTATATAGAAAGAGCTTTGTTTGGGGTTGTGTTTAACGTATTCTCTAAAGGTTATAAGGCTTGCAAGCGAGGATATAAGCGTACCTACGCCACCAATATTTACACCCCATAAAAGTTCAACGTAATTATTTGTAAACTGCGATAAAAGTATCGCGCTTGGAACGTTACTTATAACCTGGCACGATAGCACGCTAACGAGCAAGGTGCTCTTTTCTAAAAGGTTTGAAAAAATCTGCCTTACAAGTGATATTCTTGCCATATTTCCCGAAAAAATAAAGAAGAAAACAAAGGTTAAAAGTAGCGGATAATCAACCTCTTTAAGGGCTTTTCTATCAAGAAACAACAATGCAATAGGTATTATTATAAGCCCAACAACGTAAGGGATTGATCTAAATACTATAAGTATTGAAAGAGCAAATAAAACAAGATAAACTATAGCGCGTTTCGCGTTAAGTTTTTCGGGCTTATCCTCAATACTTAAAGGCTCGCTTTTAACGAATATTAAACAACAAGCGGTTATTAAAAGAACGGCAAAGATAAAAGGCAACGCCATAATTTTTATAAACTCAAGTGTTGGAATATTAAAAGTTGAATAAATATAAAGGTTTTGTGGGTTACCGAATGGCGTTAACATACCGCCAAGGTTTGCAGCTATATTTTGCATTATAAAAGTGAACGCCATGTATTGCTTTTTATTCGTGGTTGATAAAACGAAATAGCCAAGTGGTAAGAAGGTTAAAAGAGCCATATCGTTTGCAATAAGCATCGAGCCTATAAACGTTATGTAAACTAAGGCTAAAATACTCATTTTCGTATTTTTAAAAAGTTTAACTATATTTTTTGCAAGTATGTAAAAGAAGTTTATATTTTTAAGTGCGCAAACCACAGCAAGAACGCAAAACAAACAAGAAAGGGTTTTAAAATCAAAATAATTTAAATACTCTTTATCAACCGGCACGAAAAGTACCGTGATGAAGGCAAGAATCATTGCGATAAACATAACCGCATTCTTTTTTATAAATAACTTTGCGCTCATAAAGTTTAAACTTCCTTTTCTTTTAGATTTTACTTGTATTAAAACCGAACAGATGCAATTATATTACAAGTTTTAAATTTTTACAAACGTTTAAAGCCAATTTTTAAAAATAATTTTAATTATTTTTTTGAGCCTGCTTATTTAAATACTCAACTCCGTTTAAGGGCTTGTATATATCACTTCGTAGTTTTATAATTTCAATAAGATTATTCCCTTCGTAAATATAAAGATAGCCCTCGCTTTTAAGTCCATCTTTAGCATCAACGTTTTTTAAAGTACTATCGTCGGTAAAAACCTTGGTTGTTTTTGCAGGAATGCTTTCTATAACCTTTGAAATTAGCCTATATTCATATTTACGCTTTTTTCCGTAAATGGTTGCTATTATATTTTCGCCAGTTGCTTCACATTGCAAATACACGGGAAAATCATAAGGGTTTTTAAACTTTAAATCACTAAGACCGTCGCTAACCATAGCGTCGAACGAAGGCTGAACGTATCCTACGCAAAGTGAGTGATTATGGCTTTCTACAGGGGTTAATCCTGCAAGCAAAAAGGCGTTGTATAAGGTTGATGAAACCTGACAAACTCCACCGCCAACCCCCTCCACAAAATTACCGTTTAAAATAACTTTAGCAGTTAAAAACCCTCGCTCTTCGCTACGTTTACCCACTCTTTCATTAAAAGAAAAAATTTCACCGGGATATATAACGCTACCGTTTAAAAATTTTGCTGAAAGCGCTATGTTATGCTTTCGCTCGGCATTCGAATATCCGTAGAAGGTTGAAAATTTAGAGCGAGTATGTGTTTGATCTTTCAAATTTTCTGCACTAACAATCGGTTTTATTGGCTCACTTTTAACATAAATTTTATTCTTACCACTTAAAAGGGCAATATCAATTTGTTTAATTAATCGCGCTTGGTCTATGCTTTTACCTATTTTTTCGTTTGTTATTTTAAACTTTTGTTTTTCATTAGGCAAAAAATCAAGTGTTGCATCCTCAGCAAGTTCTTGAGAGTCTAATGCTATTCGGTTTACAATATTTTGCTTATCTAAAAGCTTTAATTCACCATTTTTATCGTAATATACTTGCGGATAAAAATAAAGGTAACTTTTACCATCGGCAACTATTTCAAAGCTAAGCTCATAAGCAAAAACTTTATTAATTTTTAGGGCACAAAAACTAAAAATACACACAAAAAGCAATATTATTTTAAGGGCTTTTTTCATACACTTATTATGATAAAAATTAGTAATTAATATTCAATTTTATTTCAATCCTTTATACCCTCTTTATCAAACTTTTATAATCGAATAATTTTGTGTTGACTGGAATTATAAAATATGATATACTAAAATTGATATAATAGGAGGAGTGATATGAATAATATTTGGCATTCTATCTCACAAAAACGCATCACCCCTGAAGATTTTGTGTGCGTTATAGAAATTTCAAAAGGTAGCAAAAAGAAATACGAACTCGATAAAGAAACCGGTTATATTATGCTCGACCGTATTTTATATACTTCAACACACTACCCGGCAAATTACGGATTTATTCCACGCACTTTAGGTGACGACGGCGACCCTCTTGACGTTTTGTTGATTTGTGCCGAGCCTCTTGAACCGCTTACTTTAGTGCGCGCTTATCCTATTGGCGTTATCACTATGATTGACAATAATCGCAACGACGAAAAAATTATTGCCATTCCTTTTGAAGATCCTAATTACAATATGTATAAAGATATAAGCGAATTACCCGTTCATATCTTTGAAGAAATGCGTCACTTTTTCTCGGTTTACAAAAATTTAGAACATAAAGAAACGGCTGTTGAAAAAGTAAATCCAAGACCGGACGCAATTAAAGTAATTGAACAATCAATCACCGACTATTTAGAAAAATTTGATAATAAATAACATAAAAACAATAAAAAGTTAGTCTATAGGTCGATTAACTAAGCATTCACCAATGAAGGAGCAACTATGGATTTTTTTGACGTTCTAACCATGATAGGTGGATTGTGCCTATTTTTATTCGGTATGCGCGTTATGAGTGATGCACTTGAAAGGCGTGCCGGAAACGGGCTTAAAGCATTACTTGGCAGGCTTACGCAAAGCAAAGTAAAGGGCTTTTTTACAGGAATTGGCGTTACCGCAGTAATTCAAAGCTCGTCGGCAACGACAGTTATGGTAGTGGGATTCGTTAACTCTGGCATTATGAGTTTAACACAAGCCATAAACGTAATAATGGGCGCAAACGTAGGAACAACCGTTACCTCTTGGATTTTAAGTCTTGGCGGAATTTCGAGCGACAGTTTTTTTATTAAATTATTAAAACCTACCTCGTTTAGCCCGATACTTGCACTTATAGGTACGTTTTTAATAATGATGTCTAAATCAACCAAAAAGAAGGATAGCGGAACTATACTTTTAGGTTTTGCAACCCTGATGTTTGGTATGGAAACTATGTCGAGTGCGGTCAGTGGCTTAGCAAACGTTCCTGCATTCCAAAATTTATTCACATTATTTACTAACCCTATTTTAGGGGTTTTAGCCGGAGCAGTTCTTACAGCAATTATTCAGTCAAGTTCGGCTTCAGTTGGTATTTTACAAGCGCTATCAAGCACTGGAAGTATTACGAACTCCGCTGCAATTCCAATTATTATGGGTCAAAATATAGGAACGTGTATAACCGCAATTCTATCATCTTTTGGCGCAAACAAAAATGCGAAACGCGCAGCAGTAGTTCACTTAACCTTTAACATTTTAGGAACGGTTATTTGTTTAATTATTTTCTATATAGTATCGTTGATTTTTAATCCGTTAATTTTTAGTGAGTCGGCAAATCACTTATCAATAGCTGTTGCACACACCGTGTTTAACGCCACTTGTACCGCCATTTTACTACCTCTTAGCTCACTACTTGAAAAAATTGCAAAAACGGTTGTTCGTGATGATGAAAAACAAGAAATCACCGTTGAACTTGACGAACGCTTACTTTCAACCCCCACTATCGCCTTAGAACGTTGTAACTCAGTAGCTAAAGAAATGGCAAAAATAGCGGTTGACTCGTTTACTAAATCACTTAGTATGCTAAAAGAACGAAGCACTATTGGAGCTGAAGATATTCGCGATTCGGAAAACAAAACCGACCACTATGAAGACATTTTAGGCACTTACCTAATCAAACTAAACGAATCAAAAACTAGCGATAGCGACAGTATGCTAATTTCAAAGCTTTTAAAGGCCATAGGCGACTTTGAAAGAATTTCAGACCATAGCGTTAACGTTGTTGAATCGGTTGAAGAAATTAACCAAAAGAATATAATTTTTACCGAGCAAGGCAAAAAAGAAATTTCAGTTATTTGCTCGGCTGTAAACGAAGTTATAAATCTTTCATACGAAGCCTTTATTAACAACGACATTCAAACAGCTTATAAGGTCGAACCTCTTGAACAACTTATCGACGAACTAAAAGTTACCCTTCGTAACAACCATATTAACCGCTTAAAAGAAGGCAATTGTTCAATCGAGGCAGGATTCGTTTGGTCAGATCTTTTAACCAATCTTGAAAGAACAGCCGACCACTGTTCAAATATTGCTCTTTGTGTAATCGACGGAGCGTCTATGAATATGAATGCTCACCAAGCAATAAGAACGTTAAAGCAAAACAATCCAGAATTTATAAAACTTTATAACGAATATGCTGAAAAGTATAGCCTTAACTAATACATATAATCTTTAGTTAGACCTTTTGATTAATACGTAGGTATGATGGTTAGTTGTCCTTCTAAGCTTGTCGAAGAATTTTTTGTTTTTGAACTTACGGGCGCATTGGTATGATGGTTAGTTGTCCTTCTAAGCTTGTCGAAGAATCTCAAATAGTTAAAGTTAGACCTTTCGACTGGCGCTCAAGGTTACTTACGTGCCGAATAGCACTATATAATATTAGCCATCCCTAAACCCGCACGGGTGCGTATTTCATCACGTTAGTGATTTCATCGCTATGCGATTTATCTTGAACTTCAGTTCAAATTTCATTGCATCAACAAGATGCGAATGGTGTGACGGATGAGATGTTTTATTCATTATAAAAATTAAAACCGATAGTTTTGATATGCACCCCAAAAGTTAGACAAACTTTTGGGGTGCATATCATTTTTAGCTATCGGTTTTTTATTATATTTAATAAAAAGTTAGGCTATATGCGTTTTAACCGCACTTTTAGCTATTAAAAATCTCCAAAAACACTAGGAGTGTTTTTTATTTTAAAAACTTGTTTATCATTTTTGCGTTTTTATCGGTATATGGTTGATAACGCAAAGATAAATCCATAAACGTAGCTTTATCAACGATACTCTTTCTATGTGAAAAAGCTTCAAACCCTATTTTACCGTGGTATGCACCCATACCACTTTCACCAACACCACCAAAACCTAATTCACTAGTTGCAAGATGAATAATAACGTCGTTTACGCATCCACCACCAAAACTAACGCTAGTGGTAATTTCTTCAATATGCGCTTTATTTTCAGAGAAAATGTATAGTGCTAGCGGATTTTTATTTAATTGAATAAGACTTTTAAGTTCACTAAATTCTTTATATGTAATTATAGGAAGAATGGGCCCAAAAATCTCTTCTAGCATAACTGCATCTTCAAAAGTAACGTTATCTAAAATAGTAGGCTCTATTTTTAACTTTTCAGAACTTGAAGAACCGCCGATAACCACTTTTTTACCATCTATTAAAGACATTAATCTGTCAAAATGCTTTTGATTAATAATTTTGCCATAGCTTTCATTCTCAAGTGCGTTTTCACCAAACTGAGCCACGATTTGTTTACAAAGTGCCTCTATAAGTTGTTTTTTAACACTTTCATGGCAAAGAATATAATCGGGAGCAACGCAAGTTTGACCGCAGTTTACAAACTTACCAAAAACTATTCTTTTTGCTGAAAGTTCGATTTTTGCACTTTCGTCAACTATGCAAGGGCTTTTGCCCCCAAGTTCTAAAATAGCAGGCGTAAGATTTTCGGCACAATTTCTTAAAACCTCTTTGCCGACGTTTTGACTTCCCGTAAAGAACACGAAATCAAACTTTTGTTTTAACAAGCAAGTATTTTCCTTCCTACCGCCAGTAACAACGCCAACGTAGTTTGATGAAAAGCATTCTTCAAGCATATTTTTAATAACTTCGCTAGTAGCAGGAGAATACGCACTAGGCTTTACCATAGCAGTGTTACCTGCGGCAATAGCATCAGCTAGTGGCTCGATAGTTAATAAAAAAGGATAGTTCCAAGGGCTCATAATAAGTACGTTACCATATGGCGAACAAATAGAGTAACTTTTAGCCTTAAACTGGGCTATAGGCGTTTTAACCACACTTTTAGCCATAAATTTTTTAAGATTTTTAATAAGATACGATATCTCAGACAACACTAATCCCACTTCGCACATATACCCTTCGGTTTGACTCTTACCAAGGTCAGTATTAAGTGCGCAAAGCACCTGTTCTTTATATTTTAAAACTCCATCGTAAAGTTTTTGAAGCATTTTTTTTCTAAAAGTATACGACAATGTAGCTCCACTAAAAAAATACTCTTTTTGACTTTCCAAAATAGAAATTAATACGCTTTCTTCCATAATTAATCTTCCTGTAAAATTTTGTAATAAAAAATTTGTAGTTGCTCTGCATCCATAAGCATAGGTACGGGATAAAGTGGATTTGCCTCCTTATCGGCATGTTTTGCCATAAGCACAATATCCTCTTTCTTAATACAGTCAAAGGTGATAGGAATACTCATTTTTTCATTTAGCCCCTTAATCCAATCGATAAAAGCTTTTGCTCCCCTTTCTTGGCTATCGCTTTGGGTTGCAAGCCCACAAATAAGCGAAAGTTTAAAAAGCTTTTTATAAACGCTTTTACCATAGTGCTGTAAAACCACAGGCAATAAAACGCTATTTGTAAGCCCGTGAGCAAGGTTATACTGCCCACCAAGCGAATGAGCAACCGCGTGCACATAGCCAACGTAAGAACGTGAAAAAGCAATACCTGCAAGATATGATGCGTGAAGCATATTTCCGCGGGCAGTTAAATTTTCGGGATGCTGGTATGCAGTTAAAAGATTATCATAAATAAGCTTAACCGCTTTTTCAGCGCACTCGCGCGTTTTTTTAGTAGTTGATCTTCCTATATACGCCTCAACCGCATGAGTGAGTGCGTCTAACCCAGTAGTTGCCGTTAAGTTTTTTGGTAAAGTAACCGTATTTTTAGCATCTAAAACCGCAAAACTTGGTATTAACGGAAAACTATTCATCGTGTATTTATATTTTGTTTGGCTGTTTGTAATAACCGCCGTTAAAGTTACTTCGCTACCCGTCCCTGCTGTGGTTGGAATTGCAAACAATAATGGAATTTTCTTAAAAACCTTTAAAAGCCCCTTTAATTTTTCAAGCGACTTTTTAGGATAGGCAATACGCGCGCCAATCCCCTTTGCTGCATCTATAGGTGAACCGCCACCAAAGGCAATTATAGCCTGCGCGTTAGCTTCTTTGTAAGCTACCACCCCTTTTTCAACGTTTTCAACCGTAGGGTTAGGGTTAACCTCGCTAAAAATTGCTGTTTTAATATTGCTAGCGTTTAAAGTTTTTATAATATCGTTTAAATAGCCGTTTGAATATAAAAACTGATCGGTAACGATTAAAACCGAATCTATATTTTCATTATTAAGTTGCTCTGTTATTTGCAAAGAGTCTTTTAAAATTTGGGGCTCGCGATATGGCAATATAGGCATAATCAACCTAAACACCCCTTGAAATACTCTGCAATAGGCCTTTTTAAATATATTCATAATTATTCCTATAATCTTAATTAAAGGTTATTTTAAAGTCGTGTTTTTATACCGCCTTTAATCATTTTGCCCTTTTAAAAAAAGATATATACAGTATATCATACGCTAAAAAAAATGTCAACGCCAAACCCCAAGCGATTTATAAGTGATATATTAAAATATATTATATTACCTATCTATATAGTTACTTGGTTCATATAACGTAAAAAACTCTCCGATAAAACACAAAAAAACGCTTTAAAGAAAATTCTAAAAAGCGTTTAATTTTTTATTCATCCTTTAATTTAAGCATAACCATACCTTGTGGGGCAAGGCATAATGGGCAAACCTTCCACGCTTCTTCGCTCGTATGCTCGTAACCGCAAGCCGCGCACTTCCATTTTACTGGTTTTTCTTTTTTATAAATCGTACCCTCGCTCATTTGAGTATATAAATCGGTAAACAACTTATGATGACAACTTTCAACCTGAATTATATTAGTATATAAATCGGCAATCTCGCTAAACCCCTCTTCTTCTGCAATTTTTCTGTGTTCGGGATAAATTTTTGTAAATTCGTGCTGTTCATCTTCGGCTGAAATTCTTAAATTTTCAATCAAATCCCACTTTTGTTTAAAGGGATAACCCGTGTCGATATCAATGTTTTTAATTTGTTCTTTGCTTGCGCGTTGAATAAAGGTGTAAAACATTCTTGCGTGGTTAAATTCGTTATACACAACTTTATCGATAATTTCAGCTAAACAACCATAACCTTCTTTTCGCGCCCCGTATTCTAAAAATTTATAACGCGTGCGCGCTTGACATTCGCCTGCAAAATCTTTAGCTAAGTTTATAAACGTTTTACTTTCTTCTAATTTCATAAAAAAATACCTCCGCCTGCAATTATTGCCAGCGAAGGTTTTTTTATACTATTTATTTTATTTTTTGCTAAACATCTTAAAATAAATTTTGAATTATTCACTACGAAGCGCCTTAACTGGGTCGCGACGTGATGCCATTATTGCAGGAATCATACCAGATAAAAGCGTTACGAGTATTGAAACAACAACTAATAATAACGCGTGGATTGGAGATAACGCAACGAGCGAATGAATACCCGTATAGTTATATAAAATTGCATTTAGCGGGAATTGTAAAATTAGTGCAAGAACTATACCAAGCACCCCAGAAACAAGCCCGATTATTATAGTTTCGGCGTTAAATACTGAAGTAACGTCTATCTTACGTGCGCCTATAGCGCGAAGAACGCCTATTTCTCTTGTTCTTTCAATAACCGAAACGTAGGTTATAATGGCTATCATAATTGCCGCAACCACAAGCGATATTGCAGTAAGTGCAAGAAGTATATAAGTTATAGTATCGATAAATGTTTTTAAAACGTCGATAACCGTGCTTACAACGTCGGTTACGTAAACTTTTTCGTCGTCGCCGGTAGTTTCAAGATTGTTAAAGTCGGCTAAATACTGTTTTAATTTAACCTTATTATCAAACGAGGTTGCATAAAACTCAATTTTTGTTGGAGTTTCGGCATATCCTAAATCTTTTAGTGCGTTTAAATATGCTTTTTCCGTAGTAATTGCAGAACCGTTAATAACGTTTTTGCAAACCGTTGTATCGTCGTTATCAACCAAGTATGCATGTTCTGCTATTTGGGCTTTTACAACGTTTGAATTTTTTGCTTGCTCTAAAACGTAATCGGTAAGAGCCGAAGTATAACCGATTGGATAAACACCCATAGCGCCCGTTGTAGTGGTTTCTTTTAACCTTAAAATACCGGTAATTTTTAAATCAAGCGTAACTTGAGTGTTACCACTATAACAAGGTGGCACGTTCTTACCCATAAATCCTGAAAGTTGCCCATTTATTAAATTAGCAACTGGTTCGCCGTATTCATCCTTTAAATCATCCCAAATTTTTTCTTCTTGGCGTTCGTAAATTCCATTTTGATCACTATCAACGTATAAACCGTTATTTAACGCAAGTGTAAACGTGCCGTAATTACTTTCTGCTCGCGTTCCATCAGGATTAAGTTTACCAAGAAAATCTTCGTATTCATAAGAGTCAACGATAAATTTACCGTTTTCATCCTTTTGCGTTGCATTTACGTCCATTAAAAATGCAACCAACATACTATCGGTAATTCTATTGTTTTTATCTAACACAAGGCAAAGTTCGTTCGCTTTTGTTGGATAAGTGCCCTCAATTAAATCGTATTGACTTAAAATAAAATCTTGGTCGCCAACTAATTGTTTAAAGTAACTGCCAACAGAAACCTTAACGTAGTCAAGTATTATTTCTTCACTCTTATTTAAACTAACCCCAAACTGCGAAGTATCAAAAACAACCTTCTTTTTGTAAATATTCATACTCGTGCCATAGGTATAACTGATGTCGCGCAAGTACTCTTTAGGCATATTTTTAACGTAATTTAGGTATTCTTCGCCAACTCTGTTTTTAATTTGCGCTTGACTAATTTGAGTTACAAGGTGGCTTACGAAAATTTTATCCTTCATATTAGGATTTGATATATAATTGTTTTGGTCGGTAATAATCGAAATTACTTCACTAAC
Organism: Christensenellaceae bacterium; assembly: GCA_045589175.1. Lineage (GTDB taxonomy): Bacteria > Bacillota > Clostridia > Christensenellales > Borkfalkiaceae > HGM11416. Next base: position 13,868 of record JAZNFS010000026.1, on the reverse strand, counting down.
GTCGGTTTCGCTTGAAGTAGATACGTACATAGGATAAGCCGACAAAGTATCGTCTTGCGCTTTATCTAAAAACACGTTTAAACCGTTAAATAACGCAAGAACCAAAGCTAAACCTACGATACCTATTGAACTTGCAAGCGAGGTTAAAAAGGTTCTACTCTTTTTAGTTAAAAGGTTTTTAAGCGATAGCGATAAAGCTAAACCAAAGCTCATTGAAGTGTTTTTTCTTTCGTTATTTTTTACTTCTTCAATCTTCTTTTTTTCGTTACTCTTTTTTGTTTTATTGTGTTTAATCGCGCTATAGACAGGTTTTTTCTCTTTTTCAGGGTCGTATGGATTACTATCGGAGATAATCGCACTATCTAAAAGTTTTATAATTCTTGTTGAATATTCGTTTGCTAAACTATCGTTATGCGTAACCATAATTACAAGCTTATCTTTTGAAATTTCCTTAAGTAAATCCATAATTTGAACGCTGGTTTTACTATCAAGCGCGCCGGTTGGCTCGTCGGCAAGAATAATTTCGGGATCGTTAACTATTGCTCTTGCTATAGCAACCCTTTGCATTTCACCGCCCGAAAGTTGACTAGGCTTTTTTCTTAAATGCTTTGCAAGCCCAACCCTATCGAGTGCGCGCATAGCCATTTCTTTACGCGTTGCACCGTCAACGCCAGAAAGAGTAAGTGCAAGCTCAACGTTTTCAAGCACCGTTTGATGAGCGATCAAATTATAACTTTGAAAAACAAAGCCTATTTTTCTGTTACGATAAGTGTCCCAATCTCTATCTTTATAGTTAGAAGTGTCAACTCCGTCAACTAAAAGTTGCCCAGCGGTATAACGATCTAAGCCACCTATTATGTTAAGCATAGTGGTTTTACCGCAACCCGAAGGCCCTAAAATTGAAACGAATTCACTTTCACGGAATCGCACGCTAACCGAGTTTAACGCCGTAACTTGTGAAACACTTTCTTCACCGTAAATTTTCGTTATATTTTTTAATTCAAGCATCCTTACTCCTTTTTTAATCAAATTTTTTATAAACCTTTTTTTCAAAGGCATTTAAAAATTCAATATAAAGCGCTCCTAATTGTTTTTCTATTTTTTCATCTAATAAATTTCTACTTTCAAGTATTCCACTCACGTTTAAAACTATATCGGCATACTGTAAATATTTTTCACTGCGTGAAAGAAAAATTTGTTCAATCTTTTGTTTTTTAATATCGTCAGTTTCAGCATCTAAAAGTGGGCGATCCTTTTTATTTTTTAATCGATTAAATAAAAATTCAACGTCGGCATAAAGATAAACTATTAAACCGTTTTTCTTTAATGCCCCCATATTATTTGGATTTAAAACAACCCCACCGCCTGTTGCAATAATAGAGTTTTCTTGATTAGAGGCAAGCATAACCTCGTGAGCTTCAAAATCGCGAAAAGTGCTTTCTCCTGCAGTTTTAAATATGGTTGAAATATCAGTATATTTTTTACAAATCTCGCTATCGATGTCGATTAACGGCATATTCATAAGTTTTGAAAGAAATGAGCCAAAAGTGCTTTTACCGCTTCCGCTCATTCCTATAAGCACTATATTCATAAACAAAAACTCTCGATTGCAAGAAGATAACTATTTATTCCAAAACCGCAAATCGTACCCACACAAACGGGTGCAATTACGCTTTTTGCTCTAAACTCTTCACGCGCAAATATATTTGAAATATGAACTTCACAAACCTTTTTATTACTAGCAGTTATCGCGTCACGAATTGCAATACTGTAATGAGTATAAGCACCTGCGTTTAAAACTATAGCATCGGCTTCACATTGTTGTATGCGCTGACAAATTTCACCCTCGATATTGCTTTGGTAAAAGCCAACTTCAATATTTTTGGTTTTACAAAACTCAGCAATTTGCGAGTTTATTTGTTCAAGCGTTTTTTCGCCGTAAAAATTCTTTTCGCGCGAGCCGAGCATATTCAAATTTACACCGTTAATAACTTCAATTTTCATAATTTTTCCTATATTCATTAAATAATTTAAATGCTTGCTTTTCATTTGGCATTTTACCAAGTAATATCATATCGCAAATATACGCTTGATAAAAAAGCATTGCAAAACCGTTTATAAAAGGTTTTTTATTTTCATTTGCCCACTTTTCAAGAGCTAAGCTTTGCCTATAGTTTATATCTATAACCAAACTGCAATTTTTTAAAAGATTTTCACTAAAAAGCAAGTCATCTTTATTGGTGGTGGCATTTATTAAAATATCGCAAATCTCGCCATTAAACAAATTGATATCCGTGCGGTTTTTACAAAATTCTTCAGCCCTAATCGAAGTGCGGTTAGTAACGTAAACCTTTGCGCCAGCATCTTTTAAGGCCACGGCAATCGCCTTGCCTGCACCGCCGATACCATAAACTAAAACACTTTTGTTTTTAACTTCTAACACCCTTTGTTTTAAAGAAAGCAATAATCCTGCCCCGTCGGTACTGTATGCTTTATTATAACAAACAAAGTTAATCGAGCCTGCATTTGATGCAATCAAATCTTGATTTTTTATTATATTAACCAACCTTTCTTTAAAGGGAGAAGTGGCGTTAAACGCCTTATAGCCACATTTTTTTAAAAACTCTTCAAAATCATCATCATAAATTGAGCGTTGCTCATAAGTAAAATTTTCAGCATTACAAGTGTTTAAAATAAACTTATGAATACTGCCAGAAAATGAGTTTTGAACGTTTTTACCTATTAAGCCAAGCATACAATTATAATAATTTTTATAAAATGACGGAAAGGAAACGTTTGCGCTTTCTTCGCCGTAAATTTTAGCGTTTACTTTGATCGTTGAAGCACAGAATGCAGTCATTATCATTCTGTGATCATCACTTTTATACTCAAAACTTTTAAACTCTCTTGCACTTTTTATTATCAAATCGTTTTCACGAGTTTCACATTCTACACCGCACGAAGTTAAAAGCTTTACTGTTTCATTAAATCTATCGCTTTCTTTTACTTTAAGTTCCTTAGCGTCCTTAATAACACAACCATTGTTTACAGCGCCAAGCAAAGCTAAAAGTGGAATTTCATCAATAAGTGAAGGTATTTCAAAACCCTCAACTTCAAAATAATTTAAAGTGCTTTTATAAGCTGTTACGTTGCAAGTTTCAAAAATACCTAAGTTATATTTATTGGTATAAACAAGTTTACCCCCTGCTTGCAAAACTTTATCAAAAAAACCACTGCGAGCTTTTGAAAGCAATACATTTTTTACCGTTATTTCGCCAAGACATAGCCCAAGTGTAAGATAAAATGCACTAGACGAAGGGTCGGCAGGAACTTCAATCTCTCGACCTGCAAGCTCACTTTTATTTAAAATTATTTCCTTTTGATTTACTATTATATCTCCACCAAAATATGCAATCATCTTTTCGGTATGGTCGCGCGTAAAATTCTTTTCAAAAACAATCGTTTTTTTACCGCTCGTAACACCCGATAGTAGTATCGCACTTTTCACTTGTGCGCTATCAATAGGCATTTTATATGTAAATTCACTTAAATTAGCAGGATAAATACGTACGGGTAATTTGCCGTTGTTAGAAATTATTTTTGCACCGCGTTCAACTAAAGGATTGCAAACCCTATCCATAGGTCTATTTGATAAACTTTCATCACCAACAATAGTAGCCTCAACACAAGCCCCAGCAAGCGCACCAATTAAAAATCTTGCTAAAGTGCCACTATTTTTACAATCTAATTCACATCCACTATTTAGCTTTTTAGCCCCGATAATTTCAATGCTATTTTGTTTTTTTATAACGACTGCGCCTAATTTTTTAACGCAATCAATAGATGCAAGAGTATCGGCAGAAATGAGCGGATTTAAAATAACCGTTTTACCTTTCGCAAGTGCGCCTAAAATTACGGCTCTAATAGTAATCGATTTATCGCCATCGGCATTCAAATTTCCGTATAAATTTTGTTTTTTTACAACTTCAATCATAAGTGGGAATACCTTTTTATAATTTCAGTCATATTATCACAGCCCAATCTTTCGGTAATTACTTTGGTAATAGAGGTTGCCACAACGCATTTTAATATTGGACAAAGTGCAAACACCGCCGTTATATCCGAACGCTCTTTTGCGCTTATCGCGCTTTCGCCCGTTTTTATATCAACGGTTTCAAGCCCTTTTTTTGTTGTTGGAATAGGCTTTATCGCAATGGTTATTTTTATATAATCACCGTTAGTCATTCCTCCGTCAATACCGCCAGATAAACTATTGCAAACGGTTAAACCATCTTCTCCCTTTTTAATAGTGCCGTGGTAATCGCTTCCACCTCCACTATAATCAAAGGGATTTTCACCAAAATATAGCCCTTTAATGCATTGAATATTCATAATATCTTGGGCTATAACGCTATTAACGCGCTTTTCGCCCGTGTAAAAGCCGAAACCTTTTTTAATAGGTGAAACAACTATTTCAACAGTTCCGCCAAGCGTATCACCTGCGTTTTTGGCTTTTTCGATTAATTGTTTCGAGGCGTTTATAAACCCCTTGTTTAAACTATAAGCGGGCGATTTTGTGTTTAAAATATCATTAAATTGGTAACTATTTTCATCTTTTTCGCATCCAAGCGAACGCACCATTACAGCAATTTTTATACCGAGCATTTCAAGCATACTAAGCGCTACTGCTCCGCCAACAACGTTTAAGCAAGTGTTTCTTGCCGAAGCTCCCTCTAGAACGTTTCTAGCGTCGGTAAAATTGCCCCTATAAATACCTGGTAAATCGGCATGACCTGGTCGCAACGCCGTAACGCACCCGCTATTCGTATCACATTTAAAGGGTGACATTATTTTTTCGTAATCACTATAGACGCTGTTTTCGACAACGAAACCAACGTTATTTCCAATGGTATAGCCGTTACGAATACCCGTGATAATATTAAGCTGGTCACTTTCAATTATTTGACGCTCACTTCTACCCAAAGCAAACGAGCGCTCTTTAAGCAAAGCGTTAATATCATCTTTATTAACTTTTATTCCAGCTGGCACGTCACACAAAATACCAATCATAGCTTTTCCGTGTGATTCCCCTGCTTTTACGAGATACATAATTTACCCCTTTATTTTAATTTTGCACTAATTTTTTTTATGATATTTAACAATTTAAGCAAAACAACTGTTAAATGAGCATACCAACCCATTGTGATTACACTTTATTGTAACATAATTTAATCATTCAGTCAAGAAATATGCAAAGCATATAACAAAACAGTGAGGAATGTCCCCACTGTTTTATTGTTTTATAAAAGTTTTATAAGCCCCGTTGTTATTTTTTACCAAACCACAACTTCACCGTTTTTACCGTAATGCCAATAATTACCTTCTGTTGTTGGTTTGTTTTCACTATACCAGTATACTGGGCAGTTTCCACTATTCCAATCTGATCCCCAACTTTCAGGAATACTTGTTGCTTCGCAATATATGGTTAACAGAGTGCAATTATTAAATGCATAAGAACCAATATTAGTTACACCTTTGTGAATGATAAGTGATGTTAGCGAACTACAATTAGCAAAGGCAGAGCTCGCAATAGCGCATACGCTATTTGGAACAATGAAAGAACTTTCTTGCTTACCTATTGCGTATTGAATTAAAGTCGTTTTATCTTTATTATATAAATTACCATTTAATGAACTGTAATATTCGTTTTCAGCGCTTACTGTAATCGAAGTTAAACTACTGCAACCATAAAACGCTCTATCACCAATAGAAGTTACACTATCATCTATTACTATCGAAATTAAGCTATCGCAGTAATAAAACGCCGAACCAGCAATACATAACGTTCCTTCTTTAATAGAATAGTTACCCAATATGCTTTGGTTTGCTCCAATTAAATATTTGCTGATATATAATACTCCATTTTCCCAATTTGATTCATCATTGTAATACGCAGTATTATAAAACGCCCCATCACCAATAGAAGTTACACTATTAGAAATTACAATTGAATTTAAACTAGTGCAATTACTAAACGCCTTATCTCCAATCATTTCTACTTTATTAGGTATTACAATCGAAGTTAATGAATCACAAAATTCAAAAGCATAATTACCAATAGATTTTACACTATTACCTATTTCAACTGAAGAAAGTGAATCACAAAACCTAAACGCAACCTCTCCAATTGTTGTTACGCTATCAGGTATTTTTATAGAACTTAACGATCTACAATAAGCAAACGCCCAGTCTCCAATAGATTTTACACTATTGCCTATCTCCACTAAAGAAAGCGAACTACAATTATAAAAAGCCAAATTCCCAATTGAAGTTACACTATCTGGAATAACAATTGAAATTAATAAACTACATTCGTTAAACGCCAAATTATCAATTGATTCACCTGAAGTTATTATTACTCTTTTTAAATTATCTTGAGGAATAGAAGAAATAGCGTTAGTCGGTAAACTAACTTCTTCAATTGGGCAACCATAAAAAGCATAATAATCAATCGCCTCTATTCCATCCCCTATTTCAACCGTAGTAATCGAGTCACAATAAGCAAACGCCCAATATCCAATCGAAGTTACGCTATCGGCTATGCTTACCGAAACTAAAGTTTTTATGTTGTAAAAAGCTTTATCTTCAATTGTACTTCCCGAAGTTATAGATACTACCTTCAACTTGTTTTTAGGTATATACGAAATAGCGTTAGTTGGCAAACTAACTTCTTCAATTAAACAACCTGTAAATGCCGAATTACCAATTGTTGTTACACTATCAGCAATAGTTAGAACGGTGAACGAACTACAATTTGTAAATGCTCAATTTTCAATAGTACTTACTCCGTCTGGTACAACGAAAGAATTTTCTTGCTTACCTATTGCATATTGAATTAAAGTCGTTTTATCTTTGTTATACAAATCATCGTTTAAAGAAGAATAGCTTTGGTTATCTTCCGAAACGTCGATTGAAGTAAGTGAAGAACAATTGCCGAATGCTGAATCGCCAATAGATGTTACGCTATCAGCTATACTTACCGAAACTAAAGTTTTTAAGTTGTAAAAAGCTTTATCTTCAATTGTACTTCCCGAAGTTATAGATACTACCTTCAACTTGTTTTTAGGTATATACGAAATAGCATTAGTTGGTAGGCTAACTTCTTCAATTACACATCCTGTAAATGCCGAATTACCAATTGTCGTTACACTATCAGCAATAGTTAGAACGGTCAACGAACTACAATTTGTAAATGCTGAATTTTCAATAGTAGTTACTCCGTCTGGTACAACGAAAGAATTTTCTTGCTTACCTATTGCGTACTGAATTAAAGTCGTTTTATCTTTGTTATACAAATCATCGTTTAAAGAACAATAGCTTTGGCTATCTTCCGAAACGTCGATTGAAGTAAGTGAAGAACAATTACCAAATGCTGAATCGCCAATAGATGTTACGCTACTATGAATCTCGATCGAACTAAGTGCCAAACAATTATCAAAAGCATAACTCTTAATCGTGGTTACGCTTTTAGGTATTATAAAAGTTCCTTCTTGTTTACCAATGGCGTATTGAATTAAAGTTGTTTTATCTTTGCTATACAAATTTCCATTTAAAGAACAATAGTTTTGGTTATCTTCTGCAACAACGATTGAAGTAAGCGCACTACAACCGCCAAATGCACGATTACCAATCGAAACTATACTGCTTGGAATTTCAAGTGTAACAATTGAACTGCAATCACTAAATCCAAAATCACCAATTGAAGTTATAGGCACACCTTTATATAAAGAAGGTATCAATAACACTGATGGAATTTTTAATGTGTTTTTAGCTGATATTGTATAAGTATTATTATCTAACAATTTAAAGTTAAAATATTCTGCCTCTTCGCAAGCTATGCAGAAACCATTAACAAAATTATGCTCCATTAAATCAACAAAATCAGCCGTATAACTATCGCCACATTCACAAGAGTAAACCGTATAACCGCCCTCCGTACAAGTGGGATCACGCACTTCTTTTTCATAAGAATGTGTGTGCTCAGCAGTACAACCAAACACAAAACACAAGCATGAACAAAACAAACAGATAACTGTAAATACTCTAACTAAAATTTTTCTCATATCTTTCTCCTTTGGCAACTTTTTTTAAAAAATTTTTTGCAAATAAAAAAGTGCCGACTTAACAAAATCGACACCCGTAAAGCGCCTTTTCGCTAAGTTGCGACACCATTTCAATAAAAATACTTATTACTTACAAGATTTTTTTATTGCGAAAAAGGTACACTCCACCTAAGAGTATACTCATACGTAATAAATATTAAAATGGGTCGCAAATATAGTATAGCACTTTTTTATAGAGATTGCAAGGTTTTTTATGTTTAAAAATTTTTTTAAATAGCACTATCAACCATTCAATTTCGCTTTTTTTAATTTTTTTTGCAAAAAATTTTGATTAATTAATAAACTACTGATCTAAACTAATTTTAGTTAAAAGCATAAAAGCATAAAAAAAGCAGCGCAATTTTTCAGCGCCGCCTATATATAAATATTCAGTTTTTAATAATTTTTCTTTTTCATCTCAAAATAGGCTTTTGGATGGGCACATACAGGACAAAGTTCAGGTGCGTTATTGCCTATTGCTTCATGACCACAATTACGACATTCCCAAACGGTAACTTCTTCTTTTGCAAAAACCTTACCATCCTTAACGTTAGCAAGCAAAGCGCGGTATCTTTCTTCGTGCGCTTTTTCAATGGCAGCAACACCACGGAATTGATGAGCTAAAGCTTCAAAACCTTCTGCCTCTGCATCCCTTGCCATTCTTTCATACATATCAGTCCACTCAGCATTTTCCCCAAGGGCTGCTGCGAGCAAATTCTCTTCTGTAGTTCCGAGTTCGCCAAGTGCCTTAAACCATAACTTAGCGTGTTCCTTTTCATTCTCGGCAGTCTTTAAAAAAAGTTCAGCGATTTGTTCGTATCCAGCCTTTTTTGCTACGGATGCAAAATAAGTGTATTTATTTCTTGCTTGCGATTCCCCTGCAAAAGCCTCCCAAAGATTACTTTCAGTTTTTGTTCCCTTAAGGGATTTTTCTTGACCCATTGGCGGATACCTCCTTACATAATAATTAATTACTTCTTTAAGGCAATTAATTACCTTATTTGATGATTGTTTAAATAAGATAAAAGTTTATTTTCTTTAAATTTTAAACTTTTTAATCTTCGTTGAATTTTTAAACAATCTTATCTTCGCCTTTATAATAACACAACTTTTAAAGTTTGTCAATACCCTTTTTGAAAATTTTTTTAATTTTTTTTAATTACCGTTTTGTGCTAAACGAGTACGTGGTTTTTCTTTTATAAGTTTCGCCAATTTTTAAAACGCACGACGGGAATGAGGGCTGGTTAATAGCGTTTGGAAAGTTCTGCGTTTCTAAACAAAGGGCCGAACGCTTATTATATATCTTATAATCCTTACCAGTCACTCCGTTTAAAAAATTACCCGAATAAAATTGAATACCCATATTGTCGGTAAAAACGTCCATTTTAATACCGCTTTTTTCACTAAAAAGAGTTGCTACTTTTTCATATAATCCATAATTTTTTAGTACGTAGTTATGATCGTAACCACCGCCACACATCAGTTGTTTATGATGATAATCGATATATAGCCCTATTTTTTGTGATTTTCTAAAATCAAACGGAGTATCTTCAACAAGCATAAGTTCGCCAGTTGGAATAAGTGTTTTATCAACTGGGGTAATATAATCAGAGTTTATAAAAAGTTCGTGATCTAAAATACTTTCTTCTCCGGAAAGATTAAAGTATGCGTGATTAGTAATACTTATAGGAGTATCTTGATCGCAAGTAGCTTCGTAATCAATATTGATTGCACCATCTTTTAACAAATAGGTTACCTTTAAATTTAAATTGCCCGGATATCCCTCTTCTTGATCGGCACTAACCGTACGTAAAACCAAACTTTCGCCAACAATTTCGGCATTAAATAATTTTTTATCAAATCCAAATTGTCCGCCGTGTAAGCTATTTTTTCCGTCGTTAGCAAAAAGTTTATAATTTTTACCCTTTAATGAAAACTTACAATCTTTAATTCTATTTGCAACTCTGCCTACAACCGCACCTAAATAACCGTCGTTTAATTCATATCCAAGGGGGTTATCATAACCAAAAACAACGTCGGTTACTTTACCTTCGCAATCCTTTACAAAAAGCGATTGAATTATACAACCATAATCAAGAATATGTGCTTGTATAACACCGTTATCTAATATATATTTACTAACTTCGGTGCCATTGCTTAAACGACCAAAACTCTCTTTTGTAATCATTTTTCAACCTCTTAATAAACTTCTTTACTATTAATAAGCGCACCTACCGCACAAGCTACGCTAACCAAACTATCGGCAAGAACAGCCCACCATAATTCGGCAAAACCTAAGCAAGCAAGAACAATCAATGCAACTTTAACAACCGCACCTAAAACAAAATTAATCTTTTGTATTTTTACAGTTCGTTTTGCAAGTTTCACTGCGTATGGGAAGTATGCAATTTCATCAGTTGAAATACAAACGTCACCATTAAAGTTGCCATTTTCACAGTTTAAGCAAACCACAGCTCCCCTTTCACTATCTAAGTTTTCAGCCTCACTGGTATGAGTTACGCAAATCGCACCAGTATTAAGAAGCTTTTTAATTTCAGCCAATTTTTCTTCTTTACTGCTTCTTAAATAGCATTCTTTAATTTTAAGTTGTTTACAAAGCTTATCGGCAACACTTTCTTCAACCGAGCAAACTAACGCAATATCTTTAAGATTATAGTCTTTAAGTTCTCTAATCGCACCAGTGGCATCCTCTTTAAGAATTCCGTTATCATCTAAAAGAGCGCCTTCATAGTCAACGAAAATTTTATTTACCGAAGCAACTTTAACTATCGCTTCATAGTTTGCAAAAGCTAATCTACACTTTCTTGAACGGGTTAGCGCAGAAAGCAAATTCATTTCAGAAGCAAACGTGTAAAAAGATAATCCCGAAATCGAAGCAATAATTATTGCTCTATACGCCCAAACTGGAAGCATTGCAGAATATGAATACCGTTGGCTAAATAGTGGAAAAACAAATGCAACAATCAAACAAACACCGAAAACGCAAGCGTTAATAATTTGCTCGTGTTTTTTAAAAGTTTTTGCTATTGGGCTATTAGTTTTAGCCGCATTTTTTAAAAATTCATTATATTTAGCGTATTTACAGTCCTGCCCGATCGCCACGACTTGTACTTCAGTCTCATCTTCAATGCGTTCGCCTGCAAAAATTAAATCACCCTCTACTACTTCGCGAACTTCACCCTTATAACTGCGAACGCTAGTTTTTGCGCTAGCAACACAATCAAAAGGTGAAATACAACCGCTACTTAATAATACGTGCGAATCAACAGCAACTTCTTCAACGTTTACCTTTTTTACACCGTCTTCCCCCACAAGAGTTACTTTTTGGTCGGGAGTAGCAAAAATAGGGCTTTTTTCAATCTCTTCTTTTACAATTTTCTTTGCAAAAGCAACCACCGAATAAAGAAGAACGGCAATCACGGCGTACTCAGCATACCCTAAAAAGATAGAGCAGAAAAACGCCAACGAAATAAGTAATTCTTCGCTAAAAATAATCTTTTTTGTTAGTTTTATAAAGGTTTCATATAAAGCGTCGTATCCGGCAACGGCAAACGCCATAGCAAGAAAGATATATTGAGGAATATCTTCTAAAAACAATGCTATTACGTAACAAACTAACGCAGCTGAAAGCTCAATAACTCTTTGCCATCTTTCGCTTAAGCCACCCTTCTTTTTAGCTTTGGTGGATTGTTCTTCTTCAACCTCGTCATCCATTTTTAATAAAGACTGGTCGTCGTTTTCAATCACTTCAACGCATTCGTTTTGGTCGTTTTCGCTACTTTCATCAACTTGCTGAGCATCCAAACCGCCAAAATCAATTTCCATACCGCATTCATCAGCTATACGCATAACTTCAGTAAAAACGTCGTAATCGCTTGCCCATTCGTCGATTTCATAACTTAAAAGCTTTAAGTTTGCATCAACGTTAACCTTAATAACACCGTTAACCTTAATTAGCGATTGAACAAAAGCATTACAATTGCCTGCTTTTATCAATTTGTAATTTACAATTCTACTTTCTTTCATTTTATAATCCTCGCAAGGCATATAATTTATAATGCCTTGTCTAAATAATTTACTATATTATAATAACATTTATAATAAGCAATGTCAAACCATATATTCAATTTAGTTTTAAATTTAGCCATTAAGTAAAGCGTTTTTAACTATTAAAGTTAAAAAATGCGCAACTTTAACCCAAAGTTGCGCATAAGATATTATATTTCTTCTATTTTCGCAATAGTTTTTGTAAGGTATTCTCCTTCAAAAAGCTCAATTAATCCACTATCTTCTTGTTTGGCAAGTTCTGGATCGATTGGAAGAGATTCAAACGTATCAATACCCAACCTATTTGCTTCACTTTCAACACGGCTTTCACCAAAAATATAATGTTTTTTGCCACAATCCGAACAAGTAAAGTACGACATGTTTTCAACGAGTGACAATACCTTAATTTTTAAAAGCTCAGCCATTTTTACAGCCTTTTCAACCACCATTGAAACAAGGTCTTGTGGTGTTGTTACTACAACTATACCGTCAAGTGGAAGAGATTGAAAAACGGTTAGCGGTACGTCGCCAGTTCCGGGAGGCATATCAACGAACATATAGTCAACTTCATTCCAGCAAACCTCTTCAAAAAACTGTTTTACAGCACCAGCAAGAACAGGGCCACGCCATATAACTGGGGCAGACGCATCTTCAAGCAATAAATTAATACTCATTACTTCAATGCCCGTTTTTGTTAGTACTGGGAATAAACATTCTTCGTTTGCAGTTGCTTTTTGGTTCAATCCAAATGCTTTTGGAATTGATGGGCCGGTAATATCTGCATCTAAAACTGCAACCGTATAACCAAGTCTTTGCATTAAAACAGCAAGCATTGAGGTAACCGAAGATTTGCCAACACCGCCCTTACCGCTTACTACGCCAATAACCTTTTTAATTTTGCTATAACGGTTAGGTTTACATTTTTGTATTCCGCCTTGCGATTTGCTAGCGCAATCGCTTACCGAACAAGAATCACAGTTGTGATTGCATTCTTCACTCATAAATATTTCTCCTGTTGTTATTAGTGTAACGTAGCAAGATTTTTAAATCAATATCTGATATTAATCATTTGCGTTTTTTATTTTGGGCGCTAAAACCTTGCAACTTAATACATTTTAACACAACCACTTTAATTTTGCAAACCTTTTTTTACTAATTTATTAGTTTACAATTTTTAATTTGCCTTAACGCTATTTTCTTTAGATTTTGAGTTTATAAAAAAGTTTTTTGCTTTGTCTTCACTAAGCAAAATTTCTTCGTAATCGCTTTTTGCACAAAGCATTTCGTACCTTGCAAGTTTAACCTTAAGTTCAGCGTTTTCTTTGCTACATTTTTGAGTAATTTTTTTAACAATTAAATTTATTTCACGCTTTAGTTTTGCTTTTTCTGCTTGATTTTGTTTATCTACGTATGGATTAAAGCATTCGCCTATCACCTTTTTTTGTGATAGTATTTCACGCATTACTAAACTTCGATTGTTTTTTATCATACTACAATATTTGTTTTGATAGCGAAGAGCAAGTTTTTTATCACCATTTGCCATATTTAAAAACACTTCGCGCATAGAATTATAATTACGTCTTTCATAAAGAGCGCGCTTTAATAATTTTGTTTCTTCTTCCTTATCAAAAGGAATAA